>JADJWA010000001.1:1200000-1536666 GCA_016716605.1 Flavobacteriales bacterium | reverse complement strand
TCATACCGGAAGCTGTCCACCCCCAGCGTATCCACATCCATCACGCGGATCTGGTGGCGGATGGTGTCCGTTCCGTCGTCGCTGTAGTTGTACCGATAAGCAGGGTTGAGCAGGGCCCAATTCTGGGCCAAAGCCGTAACGGTCGAAAAGAGTGAACCCAGGAGTACGATTCCCCGCATGGCATGGTGAAGATAGCCGGGCCCAGCGGAACGCTGCCTACCCCCTCACCTTCTTCACCCCCTCATGCCCAAAAGGGCAGTGCCTGCAGCGGTTCCCGCAGCAATAGCCGCGCTTGCGGTGGTACTGCTCCGTGAACACCAAGAAGCCCTCGGGCGAGAAGTAGTAATCGCCCTGCTCCAAGCCCAGTCGGCTCATGCGGTCATCCTCGGGCTTCGGAGAACTGGCGTCGCGGTCCATTGATGCTGCGTTAACACACGTCGAGGCGCTTGGTTCGCACAATCGGTGAAGTTCTGCGGGCAATCAGACGGAGCAGCGCTCCCGGCACGTTCTTTCCACACAGGCCGGTGGATGGCTCCGTGGATGGATCGTGAATAAGCCTCTGGAGCCCCGGTAGTTTCGCTGCTTCCAGAAGAACGCCCCTCGCCCATGGCCCGCGCTGTTGAAATGTGGATAACCCGCTTTTGCCTCTTCCTGATGTTCGGCTTGCCGCTGGCTCAGGCACAAGGGCAGCCGCCCTACAAGCGCTTCACGGCGGAGGAGTATATCGAGCAATGGAAGTCGGTTGCCGTGAAGAAGATGAACCAGCACGGGATCCCGGCGAGCATCACCCTGGCCCAAGGGCTGCTGGAGAGCGGCAATGGCAACAGCGAATTGGCGCGCGATGCGAACAACCACTTCGGCATCAAGTGCACGCCCGATTGGACCGGCGGCAAGAGCTACCACGACGACGACCGGAAGAACGATTGCTTCCGCAAGTACCGCGATGCCGCCGACAGCTTCGAGGACCACAGCACCTTCCTCAAGAGGGCGCGCTACGCCAGCCTCTTCGAACTGAAGCCTACCGACTACAAGGGCTGGGCGCGCGGACTGAAGGCCGCCGGCTACGCTACTGACCCCAGCTATCCGCAGAAGCTCATCAACCTGATTGAGCGCTATGAGCTGCACAAACTTGACGCGGGTGTGGACGTGGCGCATAGACCGGTGGGCAAGGAACAGCCCAAGCCCAGCCGTGAGCGCATGGGCCGTCGACCGGCCAGCGAAGGCGAGTCGATCACCATCATGCAGGGGCGCAACGTGGAAGTCTTCGAGGGCCGCATCAAGTTCGTGCGCGCCAAGCCCGGGGACAGCTTCCGCAAGCTGGCCGATGAACTCGAGATGACCGCCGGCATGCTGGCCCGCTGGAACGACATGGACAAGGAGGCTGCGCTCAGCGAAGGGCAGATCATCTTCACGCAGCCCAAGCGCAACAAGGCGAAGGATGCCGCGACGCATGCTGCCCGCGATGGGGAGAGCCTATGGGGCGTAAGTCAGCAATACGGCGTGAAGCTCGACCGCTTGGCGAAGTACAATGGCCTCGCGCGCGATGCGCAACTGAGCGCGGGCCAGCAGGTGTGGCTGCAGAAGCCGAAGCGTTAGGGGCTGCTTGCCGAAACCTTGTGGGCCATCACCGCCGCAATGGTGCGCGCACGTTGTTTGGCCTCATCGGCCTTCGGACCTGCGAATAGCTCATCCAAGGTGATCTCCCAAAGCGAAAGCCAGCGCTCGAAGTGAGCCTTGGCCATGGGATGCTCCCGGGCAAGCTGAATGTGCGCGGTCATCGGGTCACCTTGGTATTCACGGTTGCCGAGCAGCACCATGCGCCAGAACGAAACGATGCGCGGGATGTGATGGTCCCAATCGAGGTGCGCGAAGAAGTGGCCGATCAGCGCATCGGGCCGCGAGCGCTGATAAAACGACCGCACGAGCAGGTCGATGTCTCCAGCCGTGCGGATGTCGTTCTTCATCAGCCCCCAGCCAACCCGCCCTTAATCGTTCTCCCCAGTGAAGCGCGTTACCTCGTCCTTGGTTCCGAAGAGCACGAGGATATCGCCCTTGGTCGGCGCGAAGTCAGGGTCCATCACGCCGAGCGCGCCCAGCTGGATGGAGCGCCTACCCAGGAAGCTCTTCTCGCTTTCCTTGCGCAGCACGGTCACCAGGCCGAGCTTGCGCTCCTTGAGTTCATCAATCTGCCCAAGCGGCTTGCCCACGAACTTGTCGGGCACCACGATCTCGGCGATGGTCCATCCGCCGGGCAGCTCGAATTGGTCAACCAGCCGACGCAGGTTCAGCTTGCGCGCGAGGCCCTCGGCGGCCTTCTCCTCCGGGTGCACGATGTCGGTGACGCCCATGGAATTGAGCACCATCTCGTGCAGGGGGTTGATTGCCCGGCTGATCACGCGCTTCAGCTTCAGGTTCACCAGCAGGGCGGTGGTCATGATGTTGGCGCCCTCATTCTCGCCGATGGCCACCACGGCGGCATCGACATCGTTGAGCGGCAAGGTGCTCATGGCCTGCGGGTCGTTGCTCTCCAGGCACACCGCGTAGCTCACTTCGCTCTTGATCGCCTCCACCTTGTCCATGTCGTGGTCGATGGCGATCACCTCGTGGCCCATGCCCGTGAGCTTGATGGAGAGGTGCTTTCCGAAATTGCCGAGGCCGAACACTGCGATCTTCATGTGTGGTCAGTTGATGAGGATGTCCTCCTTGGGGTAACGGTACTTGCTCACTTGCACCTGGCGCAGGACGCTCACCAGCAGGGTCAGCGCGCTTACACGGCCTACGAACATCACCACGACAAGCGCGAGGCGAGCGGGATCGCCGAGCTCCATGGTGATGCCCATGCTCATGCCCACGGTGCTGAATGCGCTGAAGCACTCGAAGGCTACGGGCAAGAGGCCAAGACCGCTCTCGAGGCTGGCGACTACGCTGACCGAGAGGCCGAGGAAGACCAGCGACAGCACGATGGCCGCGAAGGCCCGCCGCGTGCTGAGGTTACTGATCTCGCGGCCGAAGAACTCGATGCGGCGGCGGCCGCGCGCGGTCGCGAATATGTTCAGGGTGGCCACACCGAAGGTGGTGGTCTTGATGCCGCCCCCGGTGCTGCCCGGCGAAGCACCCACGTACATGAGCAGCAGTATGACCATGAGCGATGGGATGGTCAAGGAGCCGGTATCCAAGACATTGAAGCCTGCTGTTCGCGGCGTGACACCGGTGAAGAAAGCCGCGCTGAAGCGGCCCCAATAACTGGCATGCTCGGCCAGCCCATGATTCCATTCGAACACGAGGATGGCCGCCGTGCCCACCAGGATGAGGAAGGCCGTGGAGAGCAGCACCAAGCGCGTGCTGAGGTTCACCACGCGCGGGTAACGGCTGCAGACCATGCCCGTGAAGACCCTGCGTATGCGCTCGTAAACCCACACGCGCACATAGCGGCTGAAATTGAACACGATGCCGAAGCCCAGGCCGCCGAATATGAAGAGCAACGAGACCACCCACATCAAGGTGTAGTTGAAGCGGAACGCCGGATCGTATAGCCCGAGGCTGTTGGTGCTGAAGCCCGCATTGTTGAACGCCGACACGGAATGGAAGACCGAGAAGAAAATGCGGTCGCCGGTGCCGGAGAATGACCCTGTCGGCAGGTTGATGTAAATGAGTACCGCGCCGACGAGCTCCACGATCAGCGTGAAGGCGATCACCTGAATGATGAAGGCCCGTGCGCCGCTGAGCGTTGTATTGGCGATGTCGCGCACGCGCAGCTGTTCCTCAAGCGAGCTGCGGCCCTTGAAGAAGAAGGCGAAGAAGCTGGTGAAGGTCATCACGCCCAAGCCGCCGAGCTGGATGAGCAGCAGCAGCACCCACTGGCCCATGACGCTGAGATCGCGGCCCACATCGATGGTGCTGAGGCCGGTGACGCACACCGCACTGGTGCTGGTGAACACCGCATCGACGATGCTGAGGGGGCGCGTGGTGGCATTGGGCAACAGGAACATCGCAGCGCCGATGGCGATGATGATCAGGAAACTGCTGACGAAGAGGAGCGCAGGATTGAAAAGCGTGCTGTTGCGGCCGATCTCGAGCCGCGAGAGCTCGATGAAGGAGAAGAAGAGCAGGAAGACCAGCATTGGCCAATGACCCGTGCCACTGAACACCGCCCCGCTGGCCCTGGCCCCGATGAGCGCCAGCGCCGCCATGAACCAGATGAGCTCGGCCTTCCGGATATGCTCACTGCGCAGGCCGGTGCGCAGCAGGCTGCCCAAGGTGACGAAGGCGGCCGCGATCACCAGGCCGAAACTGAGCTGCTCCAGCAGGTGGTAAGTGTTCGCATCGCTCGTGTACCCGAACTCGAGCAGCATCAGGAACGCCGTGAGGATGATGACCGTGACCCGCGCCAAGCCCACCACTTCCTTGCGGAGTACCGTGCGGAGAAGTGCTCGCTTCATGAGGCATGGTGGCAAGCGCCACCGGGAGGCCGCGCCAAAACTAGGGCTGCGAAGCCTGCTTTCACGGCGAAGGTGAGCGGTGCGCGGTGATCACTGCACGGCCGTCCGCCCCAACCAGTTCCAGCCCGCCATCGAGATTCAAGTCGCCAACCGCCCACCGGACTGCGCCCAGCACCGGTGGTTCAGCACCCGTGGCTGCATACCGCCAAGCCCGGCCGGTGGCCTCCTCGACTTCACCGAAGGCCAATTTGCCATCCGCAGCGATGGCCGATCCTGAACGGGCCCGACTCGCATCTGATTCCGCGACGATCACCTCCGGCACACCATCGCCGTCGAAATCGCGGACCGCAATGAACGCCGCGTCCTCTGTTTCGCCGTCCAATCGATTCACGCGTACCGACAGATCCTGGTCCATCCACATCACCCGTGTGTCCTTCACTTGCTGCCCGACTTCCACAGCCAGCACTTCCTTCAAGCGGGGGAGCGACAGCTTAACCGATTCCCGCGCATTCCCCTTGCGATCGAAGAGCTTCACCCTTCCCTCCGCATCCACGGCCAACAGATGGTCCTTGCCCGCGATCCGCAAATGGCGCACGGCATCCACCGCGGCGGATTCGAGCTTCGGCAAGAGCCATCCCTGCACCGCGGCCCAATCAAGATCCACATTCAGCAAGCGGCCATCGCTCAAGGGCACGATCACCCGGTAATCGCGCGTGCCCTCATAATCGAACACGGCCAGCGGCGATGCGGATTCAACCTGAAGTTTGAACGGCAGGCCCACATCCTTCCCATTGCGATCGATCAGATGGGCAGTGCGCGCCGTGCCCAGCAGCAATTGCAGCTTGCCATTCTTGAATCGATCGACCTGATGAATGGCACCGAGGATCGGGCCATCGAGCTGCCGCGACCAGAGCAGCTTGCCTGCGGCGCTGATCAAGTGAATGCGATGCAGGCTGTCCTGCACCAGCGCTTCGAGCGTGTTGTTGGTGTGGTTGCGCACCAGGTCAGGACGGCGTGTCACCGGCGCACCCACCGGGCATTGCCAGAGCACCGTGCTGCTTGCCGCCATCGCTGTCGCTGCCCCTTCGCGCGGAGCGCCCTGCGCGCCGACGGCCACATGCACCATGCCGCCGCTCGCTGGTGAGACCTGCACGGATAGCGCGCCCAAGCGTTGCAGCAAAGGCAACCACTGCGCGAAGTGCGGCTCGCGCGCAGCGCTCAATCCCCGCCCTAGCAGTTCGCCGCCCCGCCCTGGATCGCACCACCAGCTGAAGGCCGCCTCGTCACTCATGCGCTTGAACCAATCCTTTGCGCGCGGCTGCTCCGCCAGGCTGCCGCCATCATTCCATGCATCAACCGCGGAGCGCACCGCCTCCGCATCGTCGCTCATCACCAGCTGACGGCCGAGGATGGTCCACCACGGCTGCTGCGGAAGTTCGGCGACACGGCCCAAGAGCAACTCGAAGGGCCGCGCGGCGGGGAAGCGGGTGATGCGCGAGCCGCGATGGTTGAGCGTATCGCAGCCGGCATCCGCGCAAGGCGCATTGAGCTCTTCCATGGCGCGCTCCGGGTCGGCGGCCTCAGCAATGAACCAGCGGCGCCCATCGGCCGCCCCACGAGCGATGCCCACGGCGCCTCGCATCCATGGTGCAGCGATCTCCGTGGAGCGCGCGCGCTCATCCATGTCCTCGCGCGCGGCCAAGGCAGCCTCTGGGTCGCTCAGGTACCGCACCTCGCATTGCACGGCGTCGGCAGGAAGCACCCGCCCGATGCTCCAGGCACCAGCGCCTTGGGAGCGGATGCTGGCCACGGACGCGTCCGATCCCTCGTGGGCCAGCAGTCCATTCAACAGGATCGCGTCCGGCTTGGTGGCCAGGTCGAACGCAAGCCATCCATCAGGAATGCCCAAACGCTCGATCCGTGCCGGCTCCCAGATCAGGCTGAGCATGCCGCGCAGCCTCACGGTATTCACCAGCACGCGGGCCTCCGTGGCATTCCCCAATGTTGCACGTGCCTTGGCGAAACCTGCATCGGCACTGACCGGCGTGCCTCGCTCGAGCTGCAGCAGGCACTCATCGATCGCATCGCGCGATGGGGAGAGCATCCAGACCCCGTCGCGCAAGCATGCGGAGATCCCGCCCCATGCACTGTCGTTCGCGCACGGAACCACACGGCCTTCCGCGAAGCCTGAGGCATGCCCGGCCGCAACGCCCAGCAGCGAGGCGAGCTTGACCTTATCCATGCCGAAATCACTTCCAAGGAATACCGGATCGGCAACGCCGCTGCCTGAACGCAGCAAGGCGGCGATCACCGATGACGACCCCATCGCTGAACGGATCCCTTGATCGCCTTCGAGCGTGCGCGCCGCATGGTCCATGGCCAGCGCGAGCTGACGCGCGCCAGCCATGTGCTCCCAATCGGGCCAGAGCAAGGAGGTGTGGATGAAGCGGTCCCAAGCGCCCAATGCATCGGGCACTTCGATGACGAGGGCGGCTTCGGCGGGCACCGCTCTCCAGGGATCGCTCACAGGCGACAGCTGATTCTCCCAGCGCAAGAGCACCCACGCCGTCGCGCCTGCAACGGCGAGCAGCACGATGATGATCAGGATGCGGCGCATGGGTTCGCGCAAAGGTGCCCGCGAGCGCACATGGCCTCCGATGGCGCTTGCGGGGCTTGCGCACAGGTTGGTGTGGATCACGGTCGTCGATCAGAACAGAACAGGCTGATCGTTCAACAGGCGGAACGAGCGCCGATGATGCTCGCATGCGCCAAGCATCGCGATGGCCGCGCGATGGTCGGGGGTCGGATATCCCTTGTTGATGGCCCAGCCGTAAGCCGGAAAGGCCTGGTGCAGCTCGCGCATGATCGCATCGCGGTGCGTCTTGGCCAGGACGCTGGCCGCCGCAATGCTGCGGAAACGGCCATCGCCCTTGATGTGGCAACTGTGCGCGATGCCGGGATATGCGGTGAAACGGTTGCCGTCGATCAAGAGATGGTCAGGGCGCCGCTTCAAGGCATCGATGGCGCGATGCATGGCCAGAAAGGATGCGCGCAGGATGTTGATGGCATCGATCTCCGCGGGCTCCACGACGGCCACAGCCCAGGCCAATGCGCGCTCCTCGATCAAGGGGCGCAGGGCCTCGCGCGCAGCTTCGCTCAGCTTCTTGCTATCGTCAAGGCCCGGGAGGCGCACGCGTGGCGGGAGGATCACCGCAGCGGCAACGACCGGTCCGGCGAGGCAGCCGCGACCGGCCTCGTCGCAGCCGGCCTCCACGCGGCCTTGCTCTTGGCATGCAACCAGTGCCATCGGATCAATGCTTGGCGTTCAATGCAAGTCCTGCATCCCGGCACATCCGCTCGAAGCTGGCCCAGAGATCCGTTGCAGCCTTGTCCCAGGCGTAGCGCTGCGATCGCTTCAAGCCCGCAGCGCGGAGCTGTTCACAGAGCTCCGGATCGCTCCATACCTCATACAACGCACGACTGATATCGGCTACACTGAAGGGATCGCAATAGTGCGCGGCATCACCAGCGATCTCGGGCAAACAGGTCGCTTCGGCTGCCACCACGGGCACGCCGCAGCGCATGGCCTCGGCCACCGGGATGCCGAAGCCCTCGAAGTAACTGATGAAGGCCAAGGCATGCGCGCCGCCCATTGCCCTGTGCAGATCGGCCTGCGCCAAACGACCGGTGAAGCGTACGCGGTCCTGATGCTTCACTTGCTTCCATGCTTGCCCCATGCGCGCATCCCACCACATGCGCTCACCCACGATCAGCAACCGCAATTCCGAAGGATGCTGCTGAAGCAACTGATCGAAGGCCAGCAGCAAGCGTGCGATGTTCTTGCGCGGATTCAAGCTGCCCACGCAGGCGAAGTATGGATGGCCCTGCGTGAAACGATCACGCGCCGCTGTCTTCCCTGGCTCGTCCAGCGGCCGGAACACCTCGCCCACGCCATTGTACACCACATCGATGCGGCTCTCATTCACCTCGTAGCGCTTCGCGATGTCGCGGCCGCTGAACTCGCTCACCGTGGCAATGCGCGCTGCATGGTGCGCGAAGCGCGGGAAGTAGCGTCGGTAGTAGTTGCGGTATGCGCGCGGCAGATCCTCGGGGTAATGCTCGAAGTTGAGGTCGTGGATCACGGCGAGCGCGGGCACATTGCTGCGCAGCGCGAGGAAGCCATCGGGGCTGATGAAGGCGTCGGCGCTGAGGGCCTTCAGCTTGCGCGGCAGGAGCCAATCGAACCAGAGCCGATAGAGCAGCGGATGCCGAGTGGGCGGGTGAATCACCAACGGTGTCACGTTCGGGCCGTACACGAAACGCTTGTCGAATGCCCGGTCGAAGAGGAAGAGGAACTCATGCTCCGGATGAGCGAGCACGATGCGCCGCATGGTCTCATGCGTGAACCAGCCGATGCCCTCGAGCCTATCCGCGAGCAGCAGGCGGGTGTTGACGGCGATGCGCATGGCGGCAAAGGTGGCGAGCGCCTTCTCACGAAGGCTCGTTGCTTCTCACCCCCTCACCTCCGCCCCCGCCTCTTTCTCAAGCGCGGTGCGGATGCGCGCCATGGCCTTATCCACCTGCTCGTCGGTAAGGGTCCTTTCGTCGTCGCGGAGGACGAAGCTGAGCGCGTAGCTCTTCTTCCCGGCGGGCAGCTTGTCGCCCTGGTACACATCGAAGAGGCTCATGTCGCGCAGGAGCCTGCGCTCGGCCTGCAAGGCGAGCCGCTTCAGGTCATCGAAGCGCACGGCTTCCGCCAGGAGCAGGCTGAGGTCGCGACGCACGCTGGGGAAGCGCGGCACATCGGCATGCGTGATGCTGCCCGCGCGGCAGGCATCGAGCAGCGCCTCCTCATTCAGCTCGGCGTACACGACGGGTTGGTTGACATCAGCCGCCTGCAGCTCCTTCGGCTTCACCGAACCGAGCACGCCCACCGTACGCTTGCCGATGCGCAATTCGGCAGCGGCACCGAGCAGCGGATGCTCCGCATCAATCCAATGCGCGTGAGGAAGCAAGCCCATGCGGGCAAGCAGCCCCTCCACCTCTTCCTGCGCATCGGCGCGCTCGGTGGGTCGCTTGCCGCTTCGCCAGTTCTCGCGCCAGCGCCTGCCTGTGAGGGCCATCGACAAGGTCTCTGTTTCGCGCGAGCCGTTTGGGGTGGCACCATACACGCGGCCCCGCTCGAAGAAGCGCAGGTCGCGCTGCTGGCGGTTGGCGTTGTGCGCAACTGCCTGCAGGGCGCCGAAGAGCATGGTGGGGCGCAGGGCATCGAGCTCGGAGCTCAGCGGATTGCACAAACGGATGATCCCGGAGGGACCCGCAACGGCAGCGGCGACGGTCCGTTCCGCGCTCACCAGGGAGGGGGTCATGATCTCGCGGAAGCCGCGCGCGGCCAGGTGCGCACCCATCTCACGGCGAAGCGATTCGAGCGTGAGCGCCCCGTGCAGTACCGGCGGAGCCATCAAGCGCTCGGGCAACGGCACCCGATCGAATCCATGGATGCGCAGGATCTCCTCAATCACGTCCGCAGGGCGCGACACATCCACGCGGTAGGCCGGCACCTGCACCGTCAACGATTGCGCGTTGCGATCCAGCAGGCGGAAATCGAGCAGTTCAAGCACGCGCACGATCGCATCGGGGGCGATGGAGATGCCGGTGAGCCGCTCCACCTCGGCGAAACGCAGCTTCACCTCCGCGCGGCTCCGACGACCATGATCGATATCGGTGATGCCCGACGAGATGCGCGCGCCGCCCACTTCCTGGATGAGCAGGGCCGCGCGCTTCAATGCGTACACGGTGATCTCGGGATCCACGCCGCGCTCAAAGCGGAAGGAAGCGTCGGTGCTCATTCCATGCCTGCGCGCCGTGCGCCGCACATGGGCCGGATCGAAGCAGGCGCTCTCCAGGAAGACGGCGGTGGTGGCATCGCTCACGCCACTCAGCGTTCCGCCGAAGACGCCGGCGATGCAAGCCGGCTTCACCGCATCCGCGATCACGAGGTCGTCCGCATGCAGCTTGCGCTCAACGTTGTCGAGCGTCGCGAACGGCTCATCGGCCGCAGCCTTGCGAACGATGATCCGCCCGCCCTCGAGCCGATCGGCATCGAAGGCGTGCAGCGGCTGGCCGAGCTCGTGCTGCACGTAGTTGGTCACATCCACCACATTGTTGATCGGCTTCAGACCAATGGCCAGCAGGCGGTCCTGCAGCCACTTCGGCGAGGGCGCCACCTTCACCTGTGTGAGCGTGACGCCGCCGTAGCGCGGACAGGCCAGCGCATCCATCACTTCCACCTTCACTGCGCGGGCCTCATCGTCCTGTGCATAGGCCGAGACATCGGGCAGCTTCAACTCGAGCGCCTGCCCCTCGCGGTAATTGATCGCCGCGATGAGGTCGCGTGCCACGCCCACATGGCCCATGGCGTCGGTGCGGTTGGGGGTGAGGCCGATCTCGAGCACGTGATCGCTGACTAAGCCAAGCTGCACCGCAGCAGGTGTGCCCGGTACTGCGGAAGGATCGAGCACCAGGATGCCCTCGTGGCTCTTGCCGATGCCCAATTCATCCTCTGCGCAGATCATGCCGTTGCTCTCCTGCCCGCGGATCCTGCTCTTCTTGATGACGATGGACGTACCATCGTTCAGGTTCAAGGTGCAGCCCACCGTGGCCACGAGCACCTTCTGCCCGGCTGCCACATTCGGCGCGCCGCACACGATCCGCAACGGTTCGCCTTGGCCGACATCGACCACGGTAAGGCTGAGTCGATCGGCATCGGGATGCTTGGCGCACTCGAGCACTTCACCTACCGCAACGCCGGCCAGCATGCCTTTCACGGGCTCATGCGCCGTAACGCTTTCCACTTCGAGGCCCGTGCTGGTGAGCACTTCGGCCGCTTGCTGCGGGGACAGGCCGGTATCGATGTATTGCTTGAGCCAATTCCAGGAGATGCGCATGGGATCCGTGACGGTCGGCGAAGATACCTGCGGGTACATTCGCCATCGTGAAGTACATCGTGCTCGCCATCCCGGCCTTCTTCGTGCTCATGGCCATCGAGCTGGCGTGGAGCGCGTATTCGAATAGGAAGGTGTACCGCTTCAACGACTTCGTGGCGAACCTCGGCTGCGGCATCGGCTCGCAGGTGGTGGGCGCCTTCACCAAGACGGGCATCCTCGCCCTCTACCTGGCCGTGTACGACCATGGGCGGCTCTTCACCCTGCCCAGTACACCGCTCACCTGGCTGCTGGCATTCCTTCTCGTGGACCTGATGTACTACTGGTTCCATCGGCTCAGCCACGAAGTGAATTTCCTCTGGGCCGCGCACATCGTGCATCATCAGAGCGAAGAGTACAACCTGAGCGTGGCGCTGCGGCAGAGCTGGTGGCAAGGGCTCTTCAGCTTCTGGTTCTATGTGCCCATCGCGCTGCTCGGCGTGCATCCCATGGTGATCGTCTCCGTAGCCGCGATCAATACGCTGTACCAGTTCTGGATCCATACCAAGGCCATCGATCGCATGGGGCCTTTCGAGTGGCTCTTCAACACGCCGAGCCACCACCGTGTGCACCACGGCAGTGATCCGAAGTACATCGACCGCAACCACGCTGGCACCCTCATCATCTGGGACAAGTTCTTCGGCACCTTCCAACGCGAGGAGGAGGAGCCGGTGTACGGGATCACCTCGCCGTTGCGGAGTTGGGACCCGCTCACCGCCAACTTCCACTACTGGGGCGAGCTCTTCCGCCTGGCGCACCGATGCCGAAGCCTGAAGGATAAAGTGCTGGTATTCATCAAGCCCCCGGGCTGGAGGCCCACCTATCTCGGCGGCTTCGATGGCCCCAAGGCAAAGGATTCCACCACCTACCGCAAGTTCGATACGCGTGTGAGCAAGGCGGTTAACAGATACGTCGCTGTGCAATTCGCGCTCCTGCTCTTGGTCACTAGCTATTTCCTTTTCCAGCAGGACAAGCTGAGCATGCAGGCGCAATGGACCACGGCCGCGTTGATCGGCTGGTGGGTGATGAACCTGGGCGTGCTGCTCGAGGCGCATCGATGGGTGGTCCGCAGCGAGATCGGGCGGGTAGTGCTGCTGGGCCTCGCGATCGCATTGGTCCTCCCCATCGCACCCTCGCCGTGGAACCTGATCGTCGCCGGAACCATCACATCGCTCTCGCTGCTGCATGTATTGCTGGTGATGCGCTCCAAACAACTGGCATCGTGATCGTGCTCCCCATTCCCTCGTTGGCGGGCCTCACCACTGAACGCCTCCGGTTCCGGCCACTATCGCTGACCGATGCTGATTGGTGGATGGAGTACCTTAACGATGCTGAAGCGATCCGTTTCATGCCCTTCACTCTTGGCAGCCGCGCGGATTGCGAAGCGATGATCCAACGATCACTGGACCGCTATGCAACGGACGGCAGTGGGTTGCATGCCGTGGAACTGCTCAGCTCCGGCGAGAGGATTGGGCAATGCGGGCTGCTCACCCAAGTAGTGGATGGCATCGATGAACTGGAAATCGGCTACCATTTGCTGCCGCAGCATTGGGGGCACGGCTTTGCCACGGAAGCGGCAGTTGCTTGCAAACGGTTCGCATATGAGCAACGGCTCGCGGCCTCGGTGATATCGCTGATCGATCCGGAAAACCACCGCAGCCAGCTGGTGGCCCGCCGGAATGGCATGCTACCGGAGAGGCGCACCGTGCACCGTGGCGTCGAAGCCATCGTGTTCCGCGGAACGTTGCCTTGAAGCCTGAGAGTGCTGTTCAACTGTCACGGCTGGACGACATTGAACGGACAGTTACCTTTCGTCTCCTACCCTGTTGCCATGACACGCTCCTTGCTCCTGTTCACCGCGCTGCTTCCGGCACTCTCATCTGCGCAGTTCACCAACATCAACTGCACGGATGCGGAGGCGCTGCAGGCCATGAAGGGCCAGCACGACCCGGCGGACTACGCGGCATCGCTGGTGATCGATGATCCGGAGGAGATCATCTGCGCGCTGCGCACCGCCGTGAATGGCGATTCCATTCGGGCGCACCTCGAGCGCATCGTCTCCTTCGGAACGCGCCACACCTACAGCGATACCCTGAGCGAGACCACCGGCATCGGAGCCGCGAGGCGCTGGGCCATGTCCAAGCTTCAGCAATGGAGCACGTTGAATGAGGACCGCTTGCTGCCATCCTACATCCGTTTCGATTACGCGAACGAGCCCCTCAACTGCGGCAGCGGACAGGATTGGCGCAACGTGATCGCTGTGCTTCCGGGATCGAGCACGGTCAATCATCGTGTGATCATCATCGAGGCGCACCTGGACAGCCGCTGCGCCGACAACTGCGATCCCGATTGCGATGCGCAAGGCGCTGAGGACAACGGCAGCGGCAGCGCCCTGGTGCTGGAGCTTGCGCGCGTGATGAGCCGCTACACCTTCCCGCACACGCTCGTCTTCATGCTCACCACCGGCGAGGAGCACGGGCTCTTGGGCGCACGCGCCATGGCGCAGTTCTGCCAGCAGCAATCGATCGCGATCAAGGGCGTGCTCAACAATGATATCGTGGGCGGCATCCTATGCGGCGAAACAGCTTCACCGCCGGGATGCGGAATCGTGAACGAGGTGGACAGCCTGCAATTGCGCATCTTCTCGCATGCCGCGTCGCGTGGGCTGGCGCGCATGATCCGCCTCAGCTACGATGAGAAGCTCAGCGGCGCCGTGCCCGTGCCCATGCTGATCAGCGTGCTGGACCGCGAGGACCGCGTGGGCCGTGGCAGCGACCATATCCCCTTCCGGCAGGCGGGCTGGCCGGCCGTGCGCTTCACCGCCGCCAACGAGCATGGCGATGGCGATCCAGGCCAGGAGGGCTACGACGACCGCCAGCACACCAGTGAGGACATCCTTGGCCTCGACCTTGACGGCAACGGCACGCTCGACACGCTCTTCGTGGACTTCAACTACCTCGCCCGCAACACGGTGACCAACGGCGCTTCGGCCACCCTGCTCGCGCACGGACCGGAGATGCCGAGCTTCAATCTGCTCGATGAGCCCACCGGATTGCGCGCGCAGATCACCGGCTCACCGGAGCATGTGGCCTTCCGGGTGGGCGTGCGCGGCACCCAGAGCTCCGGCGATCTCGAAGCGGTGTACCGCACCACGGAGACCAGCTACCTGGTGCCCAATCTCCAATCGCCTGGCGTCTATTACGTGAGCGTGGCCGGCATCGACGCTCAAGGGATCACGAGCATCTTCTCCGCCGAGCAGGTGCGCGCCAACGATGCCGCCACGCCGCAAGCGCCGGTGGATGATCTTCCCTATGGATTGGGTTGCATGCCCATCGGCATATCGGAATCGAGCGATGCGCTGAACGTGATTGTCGCCATGCCCAATCCGTTCATTGCACGCGCAGAGCTGCGGATCGATCGATCCGTTTCGAGCACGGCCGAGCTGCTCATTCACGATGGCCGCGGTCGTTTAGTGCTCCGGCAGGCGATCGGCGCGGGTGATGCCGGGCGCTCGATCACGTTGCGCACTGATTTGGTCGCGGGTCTGTACCGATGCACACTGATGGATGGCGGCCGTGCGATCGCAGCGGTCAAGCTCGTTGCGCTCAACTAGTCGCTCGCAAGTTTCGCAATAGCGCGCTCCGCGTAGAACCCGCCCTGCGATGCGATGCGCGAAAAAGCCTCGCGCGCGGCATCGCGTTCACCGAGCTTCTCGAGCGTGAGCGCGTGGTACCAGGCGGCTTCCTCGTCGAACACATCAACCGGATGCACGGCCGCGCGATGGAGCAGCACGCGTGCTCGCGCATGCATCCCCAGGTTGTGGCTGCAGAGGCCGGCATAGAAGAGCGCGTTGGCGTCGTCGGGGTACTGCAGCAGCACGAAGCGCAGATCGTCCAGGCAGCCTTTGTGGTCGTTGCGCGCGAAGCGGCCGATCGCTTCATCCATGAATTCGAGGTAACCCAATCGGATCGCCTCGCCCGCTGCGCCCTGCTGCATAGCGCGATCGGCATATCGCGCGGACACGCCTGCATCCGCAAGCGCGAGCACGGGATCGGCCGTGTACAGTTCCTTCGGATGGATGAGCTTCAAGTCGTGCAGGAACACGAGTTGCCGCGACGACTTCGCCTTGCGGACCACCAGTGGCTTGGCCGCTTCGGCTGGATGGTCGATCGCGGTTCCGCGCGGAACGAGCGGCTCGATGCCCGGCTCGCGATCCACGGATGCCGAAGCCATCGCGGTGCGCTCAGATGCCATTGGATTCGCATGCAAGGCCAGCGGCTCGTGGCCGATGCGCAGCGATTCGGGCTGCTCCATCGCCGCTGCGATCTCTTCCGTGCGCAAGGGCTCCATCGATGCCCCAGCAGCGCTGGCCTGGTCAATCGTGATGCCTGCACTGACCATATCATTCGCCGGAGCCGGCCAGAAATACCATGCGGTCAGCAGGCCGATCATAACCGTGCCACCGGCCCACCACCAACGCGAAGCCGAACCGCTGCGGGGCCTCATGGCATCCAATTGATTCAAGCCAACTGCGGCACCCGGCATGCGCAAGCCATCCGCCGCATCGCGCACAAGTGCATCGGCCTCGATGTGCTCCTCCAAGACGCGCTGGCTTTCGGCATCGAGGCGGCCCTCGGCAAAGGCCTGCAATTCCTCGCGCGTGAGCGGGCGGCGCGGGGTGAAGGGGTCCGTATCAAACGTTCTGGTCGGCATGGCGAAGGAGCATGAGGCGCAGGTTGCGGCGGCCGTTCTGGAGGTGGCTGCGGACCTGCTCGATGGTGAAGCCCGTGCGGGCGGAGGTCTCGTGGTAGCTCAAGCGTTCAAGGTGGAAGTGGTTGATGCAGTCCCGCTGCGCATCATTGAGCTGCGCGATGGCGGCTTCGAGCTGCAGCAAGGGGGCTTCGCGCAGTAGGGCATCTTCGGCGGTGTCGCTGATCAAGTCTTCCAAGTGCGCATCATCCAAGCGGGCATGGCGCCCTTCGCCGCGCAGGCTGATCAGGCAGCGGTTGCGCATCACGGTATGCACCCACGGACGGAAGCGCTCGACTTGATGCTTGGCGAGCAGTTGCGGCAATGATGCGAAGAGCTCCACCACTTGATCCTTGGCGCGGTCGGGGTCCTTCAGGTACTTCATGCCCACGCCGTAGAGCAGGTGCGCATAGCGGTCCCACAGGGCCGCCAACGCAGGTTGGTGCCCGCCCGTGAAGGCGAGCACCAGCTCCTCGTCGGTGCCTTGGGTGGCGGCTCTTCGGCGCAGCAGCATCGGTGATCAGTCAAACGTATCGCCTTCCTCCTCTGCACGGATCGCGGCCATGCGACGGGCGTGCTGCACCATCTCCGCATAGCTCTTTGTCTCGATCACCACCACGCCGCCGGTGACATCACCGTACCGCGCAGGCAGCCCGCCGGTGTACACGCTCACGCTGCTGATGGCCGAAGGCGGTATGCTGGGCACGGCGCCCGGGATCTTCACACCATCGAGGAAGGTGGCCATGTTCTCAGCGCGCGAGCCGCGGAAGTAAAGGCCTTCACCGTTGGGAGCGGGGGTCACGCCCGCGAAGGCCTTGCCCAGGAACTGCACCGGGTTGCGGATGTTGGGGTCCTTGGCGATCTCCGCCGCGAGCAGGGTCATGCGGCTGGGGTCGTCCTTCTCTATCAAGGGCCTGATGGTGCCTCGGATCACCACGGGTGGCAGCTCCATGCCGCGCAATTTGGTATCCGGCAGGTAAGAAGCACGATCGGCGACCACGGAAACGCTGGCGTACTCATAGGGCTGCCTCCCGGAATAGGAGATGGTGATGGCGTAGTTGCCGGGAGCGAGCGGCTTCAATACGAAACGGCCATCGAGGTCTGCGGTGGTGCCGAAGAGCTCACCGTTCACTCTGGTGTACACGCTGGCCATGGGCAGCGAGTTGCCGTCCATGTCGAACACGCGCCCACGGACCTCGCCGAGGCCTTGGGCGCTGAGAGTACCTGCCAGCGCCATGGCGCTGAGCAGGTGGAGGAAGGAAGAGGTGCGCATGATCGAATCGTTTGATGAGAGGATGCGCCCGAACGGCGGATTGCATAAGCGGCATACCTACGGCCTAGCTTCGCGCCCTTCCCGAACCCGATGCCCGCGATGTGCGGCACCGGGTTTCGGGCTTTTAAGCGTTCATGTCCATCACCTCCCTCCCCGATCTCCTCTCCCTCTTCCGCAATGATGCGCGTGTGGCGCGGGTCGCTGAAGGCTTGCAACCGGCGAACGCACGCGTGCAGATCGCCGGCACCATCGGTTCGTCGCAGGCGCTGATCGCTGCATCGGTCATCGACCGCATGAAGGGCGTGCATGTGTTCGTGCTCACGGACAAGGAAGAGGCGGCGTACTTCATGAATGACCTGGAGGCCCTTCGAAGCAAGGACAAGGATATACGTAATGCGAAGAAGGATGAAGACATGCTCTTCTACCCTGCGCCGTCACGGTCGCCATACGATCCGGATGGCCACCACGATGGTGAACGGGTGAGCCGCACGGAAGTGCTGGAGGTGCTGATGAAGAAGCCGGAGCATCTGGTCATCGTGACGTATCCGGAAGCGTTAGTGCCACTGGTGGTCGGCCAGGAGACCCTGGTGAAGAACACGCTCACAGTGAAGCGCAGCGAAGAGCTGCCGATCGACACCCTGGAGGAATGGCTGCACGAAACGGGTTTCTCCCGCGTGGAGTTCGTATATGAGCCCGGCCAGTTCAGCATCCGCGGCGGGATCCTGGACGTGTTCAGCTACGGCAATGACAAGCCCTACCGTATCGAGCTCTACGGCGACACCGTGGAAAGCGTGCGCCGCTTCGATCCCCAGGACCAGTTGACAGTGGAGCGACTTGCCGAAGCCGTGATCGTGCCGGATCTCCAGGATGAGGATGCTGCGCGCCAACAACTCTTCTTCGCGCAATTGCCGGAGAACGCCACTATCTGGTTGCGCGATCTGCAAGCGATCGGTGATGCGGCTACGAAGCAATTGAAGCTGCTCGGTGAGGCCTACGAGCGACTTCCCGACAAGGACAAGCATCCGACCCCGGCTGATCTGCTCGCAACCGATGGTGCGTTGATCAAAGGCCTGCTCGGCTTCCGCAAGATCTTCTGGAAGAGCACCGTCGCGCCAGAAGCCACGAAGCAGCACGCGGATGTAGTTGTCGACTTCCAGCAGCGTCCGCAGCCAACGTTCGCGAAAGAATTCAAGGTCCTCAGCAGCGACCTGCACAACAAGCAGAACGCGGGCTACACGAACCTGATCGCGTGCAACAGCGCGAAGCAGAGCGAGCGCCTCTACTCCATTTTCAACGACATGGAGCACGAGGTCGCGTTCACGCCCCTTGTTCTGGACCTGCACGAAGGCTTCGTCGATCCCGAGCTGAAGCTGGCGCTCTACACGGACCACCAGATCTTCGAGCGTTACCACCGCTTCCGGCTGAAGGAGGGTTTCCGCCGGAACTCGCAGGCGCTCACGCTGAAGGAGCTGACGCAACTGAAACCCGGCGATTTGGTGGTACACATCGATCACGGCGTGGGTGTTTTCAGCGGACTGGAGAGGATCGATGCGGGCGGCTCGATGCAAGAAGCGATCCGATTGATCTATCGCGACAACGACATCCTCTACGTGGGCATCCACAGCCTGCACCGCGTGAGCAAATACAGCGGCGAGGAAGCAGGAGGCGCGCCGAATGTGAGCAAGCTCGGCAGTCCGGCGTGGAAGAACCTGAAGGAGCGCACGAAGGCGAAGGTGAAGGCGCTGGCCTTCGATCTGATCAAGCTCTACGCGCAACGCAAGAGCAAGCCGGGCTTCGCATTCCAGCCGGACAACTACCTGCAGCACGAGTTGGAGGCCAGCTTCATCTACGAGGACACGCCCGATCAGCTGAAGGCCACGCAGGACGTGAAGAAGGACATGGAGAAGGGGGTGCCGATGGATCGACTGGTCTGCGGCGATGTGGGCTTCGGCAAAACGGAAGTCGCGATACGCGCCGCCTTCAAAGCCGTGTGCGACAGCAAGCAGGTGGCGGTGCTCGTGCCTACGACCATCCTTGCCTTGCAGCATTGGAAGAGCTTTTCAGCGCGGATGAAAGGACTGCCGGCGCGTGTGGAGTACATCAACCGCTTCCGCAGCAGCGCCCAGCAGACGCAGATCCTCAAAGACCTGAAGGAAGGGAAGATCGACATCATCATCGGCACGCACCGGCTGGTGAGCAAGGACGTGGTGTACAAGGACCTCGGCCTGCTGATCATCGACGAGGAGCAGAAGTTCGGCGTGAACGTGAAGGACAAGTTGAAGACCCTGCGCGCCACGGTGGACACGCTCACCCTCACCGCCACGCCGATCCCGCGCACGCTGCAGTTCAGCCTCATGGGCGCGCGCGACCTCAGCATCATCAGCACGCCGCCGCCGAACCGCTACCCGGTGAGCACCATGCTGCAACCGTACGATGAAGTGGTGATCCGCGGCGCGATCGAGTACGAGCTCATCGCGCGGCGGCCAGGTGTACTTCCTGCACGACAAGGTGAAGAACATCGAGCACATCGCCGACATGATCCGCAAGCTGGTACCCGGCGCGCGTGTTGGCGTGGGCCACGGCCAGCTTGAAGGCCACAAGCTGGAAGAGGTGATGCTCGACTTCATCGAAGGAAACAGCGACGTCCTCGTATGCACCACCATCGTGGAGAACGGCCTCGACATCCCGAACGCGAACACCATCATCGTCAACGAGGCGCAGAACTTCGGTCTCAGCGATCTGCACCAACTGCGCGGTCGCGTGGGGCGCAGCAACAAGAAAGCCTACTGCTACCTGCTCGCGCCGAGCCCGCACCTGCTGCCTGACCTGTCGCGCAAGCGCCTGCAGGCCATCGAGCAGTTCAGCGACCTGGGCAGCGGCATCCACATCGCCATGAAGGACCTCGACATCCGCGGCGCGGGCGACCTGCTCGGCGCGGAGCAGAGCGGCTTCATCAACGACATCGGCTTCGAGACCTACCACAAGATCCTGGAAGAAGCCGTGCGCGAACTGAAGAACGAGCACTTCAAGGACCTCTTCGAGGACGCACAGGAAGGGAGTCATGCTCTCGCCCGCGGATCACGCCGCGACCAGAGCGATGACTGCATCATCGAGACCGACCTCACTGTGCTGATCCCCAACAGCTACGTGAGCGAGACCGCCGAACGCCTCGCGCTCTACCGCCGCCTCGACGACATCAAGGACGAGGCCGAGCTGCAGAAGTTCTCAGCGGAGATCACCGACCGCTTCGGCCCCATCCCGCCGCTGGTGAACGAACTCCTCGAAGCGATCCGCTTACGCTGGTTGGGCCAACGCATGGGCCTAGAGAAGATGGTGCTGAAGAAAGGCACGCTCATCGGCACCTTCATCGCCGACCAGAAGCATCCGTTCTTCGAGGGCGACGGCTTCAACGCGGTGCTCAGAGCTGTACAAGCCCAGCCGCGCCGGTTCAAGGTGTACGAGAAAGCCGGCACCTTGCGGATCAGCGTGCAGGATGTGAAGAACGTGCACGCGGCGAAGGAGGCGATGGAATCCGTTGTTGGGGTGGCCGTGTAGCTTTACACTATGACGTTCGAGGTCTTCCTCCCCGATCCGGCGTTGCGTCCGTTCATCCGACAGTACTGGCTCATCAAAGGCCGGAACGAACAACAAGGGCCTATCGAACTTCTTCCTGATGGAGGTGTGAGCCTGGTGCTGAACCTCGGCGATGGCATCGACAGTTCCCGCTTCGGTACGCGCTGGTGCGATGCACGTGCATTGATCGTTGGAGCGCAGACCCTAGGTGATACGCAGAAACTCCTTGGAGAGAGCTGCATGTTCGGGATCACCTTCAAGCCGGGTGGCTTCACCTTCTTCCACCGCTACGATCCGCTATATCGCATGGCCGATGAGGTGCAGCCCTTCGACCTGTCGTTGTTTCCTGATCCAGGGAGTATCCTTCGCCATCCATCAACCTATGTCGACCGCTTCTACCTGGATCGGATCAAGCATCCGCGCTACGCGCTGATCCCCGTTGTGGACGACATCGAACGCAACAAGGGCCGCGTGCGCATGGATGACCTGATGCATCGCCACTGCACCACGGCCCGGCAGTTGGAACGACAGTTCAAGCAGCAGATCGGCATCAGCCCCAAGGAGTACATCGACCTCACGCGTTTCAACCATGCGTTCGGTGTGGTGCGACGCGATGGCGGGGCGCGCAGCTTGATGGACATCGCCTGGGACTGCGGCTACTACGATCACGCACACATGGCCACCGACTTCAAGCGGCGGATGGGCCGTGCACCTTCGGACTTCCTTTTGTCGGATTCTTCCAAGATCATCGCCGCCTAGCTCACATAGCCTTGCACCATGGACGGATCGAGTTCCATGGCCAAGACCTATCGCGGCATCGTGCTGCTGGTGATCGCGCTGGTGCCACTGGGCTACTTCGGCTTCCGGGCAAGCTACTGGACGCACTTCCCGCGCTTCTTCGGCGTGGGATGGGAGGTGCACTTCCACCTGCTCACCATCGCGTGCTGGCTGTCGATGCTCGTGGCGCAGGCAAGGCTCGCGGCGAAAGCGCGTATCGCACATCACAAGCGGATCGGTAGGCTCTCCTATGTACTGGTCCCGATGATCTTTCTGGGCTTCGTCCTCGTCACCAACTACGGCCAATTGCGCCACAAGGAACCTGGATTATTGGGTGCCTCGTTCTTCGATGGCGGCGCCTTCCTGGTCTTCTATGCACTGGCCATCGCATACCGGAGGAATACGGCCTACCACTCGCGCTACATGATGCTCACCGCCGTGCCTTTCATCAACCCCACACTCGGCCGTGCGGTCGCGCCGGAAGTGAGCACCACGGTCGAGCTCGTGCTCATCATCGCCCTGTTGATCGCCGCCCGCGTTCGGAGGACGGCCTGGCAGCCCTACCTGGTCGCCTTGCTCACGCTGATCGCATTGACCCTGGTGATCGTTTACATCTCCGTGATCGAGCCGGGGATCATCGAGGGGCTCTGGGAAGCGATCTGGGGTTAGCCTTCCCGCTGCCTGCCCTCCAATTCTTCGATTGTCCATCACGCCGCCTCCAAGCGCACCCCGCTGTTTCCCGCAACGCGGGACTGCACCTTCCTCGGCTTGATCACCAGCATGTTCGTGATGCGCTTCTTCATAGGAACACCTTGTGCACGCCTCGGAACACTATCCCATTCACGATCATTGGCACGCCATCCGGATCGCGCGATCGGACCGGGGTACCTTGTCGAGCACTTTCCCCGACCCTCATGCTCCTTGGGCTCCACATCACTGTGGTCGCGTTCTTCTCTTCCGCGATGCTCATGACCTCCTGCAATGGAAAGGTCACGGCCTCCGCGGAAACTGATGTGACCGAACCGCTTGGTGTGACCCAGCCGTCAGGCACGGACACAGCGCAGGTCGCCGAGTACATCGTTGCGGCACATGAAGACAGCAAGGGAAATCTCTGGTTCGGCACCAACGGACAAGGTTTGGCCCGTTGGGATGGATCGGCGTTGCGCTACTACTCCATTGCGGAGGGCCTGATCGGCGATGTGGTCACCGGGATCGCCGAGGATCGCAACGGCGACCTGTGGTTCGGCACGCATTCGGGCGCTTCGCGCTATGACGGTAGCACGTTCACCGGCTTCGGAAGCGCGGAAGGACTGCATGGCCAAGGTTGCAAAGTGCTGGTGGATCGGAACGGGACGGTTTGGGCAGGTACAAGCGATGGCGTTTTCCGGTTCAGCGGTGAACGATTCACCGCATTCGAGGTGCCCATACCAGCGATCGAGGAGCCATCCTACAAGATGAACCCAGGCAAGATCTGGGACCTCTTCGAGGACATCAAGGGGAACATCTGGTTCGCGCGCGATGGCTATGGCGCCTGCAAATACGACGGCAGCACATTCACGCACTTCACCAAGAAGGATGGGCTCTGCAGCAACAACGTGGCGAGCATCGCAGAAGACAGGCACGGCCACATCTGGTTCGGTTCCATCACTTCTGACCACCCCAACTACATCGAAGAGAGCGGCGTGAGCCGATACGATGGAAAGACCTTCACACAGTTCCCGGATATGGACGGCCTTACCGATAACGACATCTACAACCTCTACGCGGATCGCGCAGGGAACATCTGGATCGGCGCTGTACGCAAAGGCGCGTATCGGTTCGATGGCAAGACCTTCACGCTCTTCGATAGGACCGACCGGCCGGACCTCACCAAGTACTTCGCCATACAGGCATTCGTGGAGGACCGTCACCGCACGCTTTGGTTCGGTTTCTCCGGCGGTCTGTTCCGCTTCAATGGATCCTCCTTCGTGAACGTGACGCGGGGCGGGCCTTGGAAGAGTCCATGAACAAGGAGGAAATCCTTCAGCACCTGCGTGCCCTTCTGCTTGAAAAGGTGAGCGCCGCGCAACAGGCCATCACCTCTACGCGCGCCTCGTTCGAGAACGAAACCAAGAGCAGCGCTGGCGACAAGCATGAGGTTGGCCGCGCCATGATCCAACAGGAACTCGATCAGCAGGAAGCGCAGCTGGACAAACTGCAAGCACACCTGCAGGAACTGGCGCGCCTGCCGATGGACAGGGAATTCGACTTTGCTGGCTGGGGCAGCTTGGTGGCAACGGATCAGGAAGGCTATTTCATCGCCATCGGCTTTGGCTACGTCGATCTGGCCGGTGAACGTTGTGCGGTAGTCTCCCCGGCTTCGCCCATCGGGAAGGCCCTCATGGGCAAGCGCATAGGGGATGTGGTCACGCTGAACGGGCGCTCCTTCATTGTGAAGGGGATCAGCTGAGCCGGTCCTGCCGGAGTGTCTACGACTTGCCCTGCCCCTCCAACTCCTCGATCGTCCTCCGCGCCGCCTCCAACCGCACCCGGTTGTTCTTGCTCACCAGCATGTTCGTGATCAGGTTCTCCATGCGGTGGTGCAGCGGTATCAGCAGCCCGGCGATCGCGGCCATGCACAGCAGCATCAGGATCGGCGAGTGGTGGGTGATCTCCCCGAGGAACGGATGCACCAGCAGGTTGATGAACTCGAAGAACAGCAGCAACGCGATGAGCGAGAGGTTCTTGATGGCCCGCGCACCCACCACCGCAGTTCGGCTGAAGATGAGCAGGAAGATGCCCAGCGTGATGACGATGAGGGCGATGATGCCGAACTGGATGTTGCGGGAACGTTCCTGCCTGGCCTCCTCACGGGCCTTCGCATCCTCACGGTCCTTCAGCTCCTGCGTGAATAACTGGTTCTGCAACTGGCTCCGGTTCTGCAAGGCCGTGAGCGAGTCGCGCCAGGCGTGGGCGAGCTTTGAATAAACCAACGCGCTATCGGTCATGCCGTTCGCCGCATAGGCATCGGACATGGCCGTGGTGGATCTGATCATGAGGGCTGGCTGCCGCACTTCGTCGGTTGCCGAGAATCCCTTGCGCGCCCAAGCAAGCGCCTCCGCAGCGCGCCCCTGGCCGATAAGCAGTTTCGCGTACCCGGCCGAACCATTTATCAGCGCATCCGGCGTTCCGGCTGAATCCGCCACCGCCAAGGCCCGCTTATAGTAGGGCTCTGCCACGTCGCTCTCACCACGCGCGGCATGCACAGTGGCCATGGCGAGCTTGTAACCGGCGTAGCCGTACGGATCCGTGCCCGGCACCTTCATGACATCAGCCAGGCGGGCATAGTAGAGTGCTGAGTCCAGGTCGCCGCGATCCATGTGGCACCTTGCCAGGATCGTCATCGAACGCCCATAGAACCCTTGACCCAAACCATAGGCCTGTGCCTTCCGCATGTAGCGCAAGGTGCCATCGATATCCCCGACCTGCTGGTACACGATCGCGGTCTCCTTGCAGGTCAGGCTCATTCGCATGCTGTCCCCGATCTGCTGGAAGCCATCGAAGGCGATGCTGAAGTGCCTCAGCGCCCCATTCACATCGCTAAGCTTGGTGAACGCCACACCGATACCGAAGTTGGCCAGGGCGAGCAGCGTGTCGTTCTTGGTCGCTTCCGCCAACTCGAGTCCCCGAATCGCCGCCTTCATGCAGTCCTCCGGGCGCCCTAGGAAAGCGTACTGGCCGGTAAGCCTGCTGATGGCTGCCAGCTTCGTCCGAGGGTCGGTCGCCGCCCGCTCGCGTGCTTCCAGTGAATCGACCGGAAGGCCTCGCAGCCTTGCAAAGAGCGTGTCGATCGGCTGGGCTTGCAGCTGCGCGATACAGACTAAAGCGATGACCAATGCCAGTGCCCGGATACTGAAAACCATCGGAACTGTGCGGTGTTGAATTGTTCGTAAGCCCATGGTGATCAACTGGCGTTGGTATCAGTTGGCCTTGCTTCAAGCTCCTCGATCGTCCTCCTCGCCGCCTCCAGCCTTACGCGGTTGTTCTTGCTCACGAGCATGTTGGTGATGAGCTTCTCCATGCGATGGTGCAGCGGGATCAGCAGCCCGGCAATGGCGGCCATGCACAGCAGCATCAGGATCGGCGAGTGGTTGGTGATGCGGTCAAGGAACGGGTGCACCAGCAGGTTGATGAACTCGAAGAAGAGCAGCAGCGCGACGAGCGAGAGGTTCTTGATGGCCTTCGCACCCACCACCGCCGTGCGACTGAAGATGAGCAGGAAGATGCCGAGCGTGATGACGATGAGGGCGATGATGCCGAACTGGATGTTGCGGGAGCGGGCGGCCGCTTCTTCTTCGCGCAGCTTGGCATCCTCCATGTCCTTCAACTGCTGCGCGAACAACTGGCTCTTCAACTGGCTGCGGTTCTGCGTTGCGACGACACTGTCGCGATAGGCGATGCAGAGCTTCGCGTAAACGAACGCGCTATCGGTACTGCCCCTCGCCTTGAACGCATCGGCCAAGGCTTCAGCCGCCCGCTCCAGCAATCCCGGATTGCGGACCCCCTCCGCGGACCGGAAACCCAACTGCGCGATGGTCAACGCCTCCTCTGTGCGGCCTTGTTCCAAGAGCAACGAAGAATACCCCGAGGCGAACTGAACGAGCGGAAGCGGTAGTTGGAACGAATCGGCGGCAGCAATCGCGCGCTTGTAGTGCAGTTCAGCGAGATCCGCTTCACGCCTGGCGGCATACACCGCCGCGAACGCACCGTTGGAATAGGTGTAGGTCCATGGATCCTCGCCTGGTGCATCGACCATTTCCACTTGCTTGGTGTAGTAGAGCGCGGAATCAAGATCGCCCTTGTCCATGAAGCAGCGCGCTATCGTTGACAGCCCCCGCGACCGGATCCCCGGAGGCATTCCATAAGCCAGCGCTTTGCGCATGTAGCGCATGGTGCCGTCGTTGTCGCCCACACGTTGATAGAGCACGGCGAGCTCCTTGCAGGCCGCACCCATCCAGATGCTGTCGCGCGCGCTCGTATAGTGCTCGAGCGCGATGTTGAAGTGCTTCAACGCTCCATTTACCTCATTGGCGATCACGAAGGAGAACCCGACCGAGAGATGGGCCCTGCCGATCAGCGTGTCGTTGTTGGTAGGTTCCGCGATCTCCAGGAGGCGGATCGACGTGGACATGCATTCATCCAGACGATTCAAATACAAGTACTTCTGGGCTAGCCGTGCGAGCAGCACGACTTTCATGCGGGGGTCGTCCGTCAGCTTCTCACGGGCGATCAAGCTGTCCACGGACAGGCCGCTGATCCGGGCGCTGAGCGTATCGAACGGCTGTGCGCGCAGCGTGCCGATGCAGGCCAAGACCATGGGAAATACCAAGGCTCGGATGCGAAAGACCATTGGAACCGTTAGGTGTTGAAGTGATGATCGGCTCATGGGGTCAGCCCGCGTTGTTGTCCGTTGGCCGTGCTTCAAGCTCCTCGATAGTCCGCCGCGCCGCCTCCAAGCGTACGCGATTGTTCTTCGATACGAGCATGTTCGTGATCAGGTGCTCCATGCGGTGGTGCAGCGGAATGAGCAGCCCGGCTATCGCGGCCATGCACAACAGCATCAGGATCGGCGAGTGGTGGGTGAGCTCCCCAAGGAAGGGATGCACCAGCAGGTTGATGAACTCGAAGAACAACAGCAGCGCGATGAGCGAGAGGTTCTTGATGGCCCTCGCTCCCACCACCGCCGTACGGCTGAACACCAGCAGGAAGATGCCAAGCGTGATGACGATGAGGGCGATGATACCGAACTGGATGTTGCGGGAGCGGGCGGCGGCTTCCTCCTCCTTGGCCTTCGCCTCCTCCACCTCCTTCAGCTCCTGCGCGAAGGCCATGTTCTGGAGCTTGTTCAGGTTGGTGGCGTTGATCAAACTGTCGGCATAAAGCACGCGCAGCTCGAAGTAGTGGTAGGCACTGTCCATGCTTCCGGAGGCCCTGAATGCTTCGCGCAGCAGGTCGGAGGATTCGATCAGGCCATCGAGATTGCCGCCATCACGGCTCACCTGCATCGCGCGCCGGCCATCGGCAATGGCTGGTTGCACGTCTCCTGCATCCAGTGCCATCCGACCTCGGGCCACCAACGAGCCATAGAGCGGTATCATCACACGGAACGAATCCGCCACCTCGATCGCTCGTGCGAAATGCACATGCGCCAGATCGCGATCGCCTTTGGCAGCGTACGCTGCTCCCAGCATGTAATAGGAACGCGCGTAGGCATAGGGGTCGCTTCCCGGATCAGTGATGATGTTGGAGCGTTGCGCCCAATAGAGCGCTGAGTCTGGCTGCCCCATCAGCCGGTACGTATCGCTCAGGTGCTGGCAGGTACGGCTGACCTGGTAGTTCGAATTCACATGAGCGATCGCGAGCTTCAACAACTCCAGCGCTTTGGGCAGGTCGCCGAGGGACTTGTATACCGTGGCGATCTGCTTGTACGCCGTGCCGATGTGGCCTGCGCTCCCGGAACGTTTCGCGTAGTCCAGCCCTTGGTAGAAGTACTTCAATTGCAAAGCGGCATCCGCCGAGCCGTTGAGCGCATCACCCAAGTGCTGGGAGGAGGTCGCGAGCAGCGTATCGACCCCCAGCTGCTCGGCCAGCGCGAATTCCTCCTTGGCGTTCTTCCTGATCTCATCCTTCAGCCCACGGTTGAAGCACGCGGCGCCATGCGCGTAGGTGATGAAGTAGCGCTCGATCAGCGGGCGGGATAGGTCGTGGCGCGTATCGAGGGAGTCGTACTGGACCCTATACTCATACTGTTGCGCGTTCGCCCGTAAAGCCGCCCCAGAAAGGATGAAGAGGAGGAAGAAGCAGAAGCGCGTCATGCGGTAAAGATGCGCGTGGCCTCCCATACGGGCATCGCGATGCCTGTTCGCGATATACGATGAGGACACAAGCTCCCTAATGCACGATCATGCGCTCCATCCATGAGCCTGCACCGCTCATGACCCGCACGAGGATCATTCCTCGCGTGTCGAGCGCGACGGTATTCACGCCTTGCAGCAGTGACCCATTGGCAACAGCGCGGCCCTGTGCATCGAAGCACTCGTATCGGCCGGCGTCCTTCGAGTCGATCAGCAAGCCATTCGCCGTACACCGAATCGACGGCGCGGGCCGCGACCCGGCTGAGATACCGGTCTCGAGTTCAACCTGGACCGCGCAACCCACCGGAGCATAGAACGGTGAATCGGTAACGATGCGAATGGCGTAACCCGCACCGGCCAGCGTTCCTGCCGGGATGCTGCACGGGATGACTCCTGTTGCCAAGGCACTCACGACCGAACCGATGGTGACGGGCGATGAGAAGTCCCCGCTCGCATCGGAAAGCTCCACGGTGAATGTCGTGGGCCCCTCAGGAATGCCGCCAGTGCTGTACGACACATCGAAGTCGCCGGCAACAAACTCGCTGACCACCACCGAACCGGTTGAAGGCGTGCAAGCCACGTTGTAGATCAGCGCGAGATCGTCATACCACACCTGGGTGCCCACTGCGCTGCCCGCGCTATCGCCGGCGGTGAGGATGAGCAGGATCCACTCCGGCTGCCAGTCGTTGAGGTACTGGAAGGGCGCGCTGAACCGCGTCCACTCCCCCACGTTGCCCAAGGGTGCTTTCCAGGAAGCACCGGCCACGTAGTTGCCCTCGGTGCCGAAGGCCGGTAATCGCCCGTCATCCACATGAAGCAATGCGCCCACATTGGCGCGGTCGCCGGTCTGCGGAGCGGCCTTGAACCAGCCCACGATGCTGTCCGGCCTGCTCGTCATCGCCGTGCGCCACTGCTCGTTGTCCTGAATGGTGTACATGTAGCTGTTGGCCACGTCGAGCTCCGCATGCACCCGGCCGTTGGTGAGTAGCCCGTTCGCCGCGCCGATCACCGAGCTCACCGTGCGCAGGTTCACGCTGTACTGCCCCGTCCGCGCGTCATCGCTCCGCCAGCAGAGCTGAGGCACCAGGCCGTTGATGAAGGCGCCGCCGTCACTGGTCTTCAAGGAGCTCCATTGCTGCGGCTCCTGGGTGGCCTGACCGGCATTGTCCCACGCCTCGAATGAGGGGTTCTCCAATTGCGGCTGCGCGATGAAGGCCAACGCATGCAGCAGGGCTGGCAGAAGGAGGGCTATGCGGGTTCTCATGGCCACCAGAACACCTTGACCAAGCCCGTTGTTCCCTCCAGCTAGCTTCGCCGCCATGGCACTGCCCCGGAGGGACCAACAGATCGATCTGCGCTTCTTGGAAGGCCCGCGCTCGCGCTGGAGGGAATTCGTGAGCGTGGTGAAGGTCGCCCGCGAATTCATCTATGGATTCCGGCACCTGCACTTCGTAGGCCCTTGCGTCACCTTCTTCGGCAGTGCGCGCTTCAAGGAGGATCATGCCTATTACCAGGCCGCCCGAGAACTCGCTCAGCGCGTGGGCCGCGTGGGCTTCACCATCATGACCGGCGGCGGCCCCGGCATCATGGAAGCGGCGAATCGCGGTGCGCGTGAGGTGGGCGCGCGCAGCGTAGGCTGCAACATCGTGCTGCCCCATGAGCAGCAACCGAACCCCTACCTCGATGTGAGCCTCACCTTCCACCGCTTCTTCGTGCGCAAGGTCCTGCTGGTGAAGTACAGCATCTGCTTCGTGGTGATGCCCGGCGGCGCCGGCACCGTGGATGAGCTCTTCGAGACCATCACGCTGATCCAGACCGGCAAGGTGAAGGACTTCCCGATCCTGCTGTACGGCCGGGACTACTGGAAGCCGACCCTGGACCAGATCGACCGCATGATCAATGAAGGCACCATCGGGCGGGAGGAACTACGCTTCTTGTTCGTGGCGGATAGCATCGAGGAGGCTACCGCGCTCCTCCAAGACCGCCTGGTGACCATGTGGCAGCGGGCGCGGGGCCGGAAGGACGCCCCGAAGTGGTGGTTCTTGGAAGACCGCGTGAACGGCAGGTCCTCTGCGGCCGGGAAGCCCGAGAAGCTGCCCCGAAGCTGAGCCGGCGACAGATTCCGCGTCTTTCAGCAAACGGGTGCAAACCGGCTCAAGGGTGCGAGCACGAGAGGCAGCGCCGCTCCAGCCTCCTCGCACAAGCAGATCGGCCATTTCTTTCTGGCCGCCTCAGTAATCTAGCGGCGGCCAAGGGTCCGCTTCGTCTCGCCCGGTACATCGAACTGCTCGTGCGCTACACCTACATCGCCATCGAAGGCCTGATCGGGGCCGGCAAGACCACCTTGGCGCGGCGGCTCACCGAACGCTGGAACGGCCGCTTGGTGCTGGAGGAATTCGACGACAATCCCTTCCTGCCGCGCTTCTACCAGGAGCCCGACCGATACGCCTTCAGCGTGGAGCTCAGCTTCCTGGCCCAGCGCTACCACCAGCTCAAGCGCGTCACCGAGCAAGACCTCTTCAGCCCGGTGACCGTGGCCGATTACAGCATCGGGAAGTCCCTGGTATTCGCCAGCGCCACCCTGCCGCCCGATGAGCACGCCCTCTTCCGCGACCTCTACCAGATCATGTACGCCGATCTTCCGCAGCCGCAGCTGATCGTCTACCTCCACTTGGGCATCGAGCGGGTGCGCGACCGCATCCGCCAGCGAGGCCGGGGCTATGAGCAGGCCATCGGCGCCGATTACCTCATGCGGCTGCAGGACCGTTACATGGATCATTTGATGAAATCGGCCGCCACCCGATCGCTGATCGTTGACCTGGGCGAAACCGATTTGTTGAACGATGAAGCCGCGTTCATCCGGCTTTTAAGCCTGATTGACGAGGAGGCGCCCTTGGGTCACCGGGTCGCAACCCTTTGAAGCGCACGGCTCTATGTGAAGAAAAGGCCGTTCGCCGTTCATGGGCGCCCGGAAAGCCGTGGTTATACTTGCCGCCGAAATCACCCAACCCGCCATTCTCAATGGAAAAGCGCCACCTGAAAGGCCTTTCGATCATCGCCGCAGCGGCCCTCGTGGTCACTGGCTGCGGTGGCATCGGCAAAATGAAGAAGTACGCCGAGACCATCAAATACACCGTAGAGCCCAACCCCCTGATCGTGCAAGGCGATTCGGTGGCCGTGGCCATCAACGGCAGCTTCCCGGGAAAGTACTTCTACCGCAAGGCGCAGGTGGAGCTCACCCCCACGCTCACCTATGCCGGCGGCGAGACCCCCTACAAGATGGTGGGCTTCCAAGGCGATAAGGCCGTGGGCAACTACACCGTGATCCCTTACGAGGCCGGCAAGAGCTTCAGCTACACCGGCAAGGTGGCCTTCACCCCGGCCATGGGCAACCAGAGCGAGCTGGTGGTGAAGATCCTGGGCAAGCAGGGCACGAAGAAGGAGATGCCCTTCGACCCCTTCAAGCTCGCCGATGGGGTGATCACCACCCCCTACCTCTTGCTCAGCGATGACAAGGTCATCATGGCGAAGGACGCATTCCAACGCATCACCAGCCACAGCGAGATGGCCACCATCAATTACCTGGTGAGCAGCAGCGTGGTGCGCCCCGGCGAACTGAAGGACGCCGACGTGAAGGCTTTGAGCGATTGGTTGAAGTCATCTTCCAAGGATCCCAGCATCCAGATCAAAGGCGCCAGCTTTGATGCTTGGGCCAGTCCGGAGGGCGAACTGAGCAAGAACGAGAACCTGGCCGGTGATCGCGCGAAGAGCGCCATGTCCTGGCTGAAGGGCGAACTGAAGCGCAATAAGATCAAGGCAGACAGCCTCGAGACGTTCTACGCCCAGAACCCGCGCGGCGAGGACTGGGAAGGCTTCAAGAGCGCCATGCAGGCCAGCACCACCGTGCCTGACAAGGAATTGGTGCTGCGCGTGCTGGAGATGTACCCGGACCTGACCAAGCGGGAGGAAGAGATCCGCAACATGGCGGCCACCTACAAGGAGATCAGCGAGCAGATCCTGCCTCAACTGCGCCGCAGCGAGATGCGCGTGAACTACGATCGCGTGGGCAAGAGCGATGAGCAGCTCATGGCCATGAGCAAGACCATGCCCGACAGCCTGAACGTGGAGGAATTGCTCTTCAGCGCCACCCTCACCACCGACCTCAACGAGCAGCTGCGCATCTATCGTGAGGCCAGCCGGATCTTCCCCGCCGATTACCGTGGCCCGAACAACGCGGGCTACGTGCTCTACCTGCAGAACAAGCTCGCGGATGCGGAAGCCGAGTTCCAGAAGGCCAACAGCATCCAGGACAACCCCATCAGCACCAACAACCTGGGTGCCTGCGCACGCCTCAAGGGCGACCGCAAGAAGGCGATGGAGCTGTACCGCAAAGCCACCGCTGCCGGTCCTGAGGTGAAGTACAACATGGGCATCATCAACATCCAGGATGGTGACTACGGCAGCGCCAGCAGCAACATGAGCGGCATGAGCAGCTTCAATGCTGCGCTGGCCAAGATGCTCGGCGGTGATGCCGCCGGAGCCCAGAAGATCCTCGAAGCCAGCAGCGACAAGGACAGCGCCGCAGGCCACTACCTCATGGCCATCATCGGCGCGCGCCTCAGCAATGGCGACATGGTTCGCAACAACCTCGCGATGGCGGTGCAGAAGGATGCCAGCCTGCGCGAGAAAGCGATGAAGGACCTCGAGTTCCGCAATTTCAAAGGGCAGCTCGGCATCTGATCCGTTGCCCCGCTCAGGTCAGAAGCCCCTTCGCGATCGCGAAGGGGCTTCTGCTTTCATCCGGAAGCAGCCGCAGCCTGTGCTTGGGAGCGGGCGCCTGCATCCGGCTCTATCCGGAAGGTTCCGGCATGGTCGCCCTAAGGTCTGCTGAAGAGCCGATGCCCACGCGGCGAATCCGTTTCGGTGCGGGACCCGAAGCAAGGCTGTTCGGGCCTCGCATGTCCTTCCGCAGTTTCCACCTGAGCCCAAGGCCCGGGCATCACCTCTCTCCTCTCCATTTCATGCGCACATGCCTTCTATGCGCTGCGTCCGATTCCGAAGCGATCCCGATCGGGCTCAGCAAGCGATGGAAGCGGCTGAGAACAACGAAGCCCCTTGGCTTGCGCGAAGGGGCCTCGTTGCGGCGTGAGGCGCAGGGTGATGACGCTACCTCACGCCACCTGGGGGTTCACGCGGCCCACCTTATGCGCCTTGGGCAGCGGAGCCTGGCCGCGCAGCGGGCCGAGGTATTGCTCATCGCTGAGCGCGAGGTTCAGGATGTACAAGCCATTGAGCACGATCACCAGGACCTTATCCAAGAGTGAGGTCTTGCCGAAACAGGCGATCACCTCGATCCACACCTTCGGGATGAAGTAGAGTTGGCCCCAGATGGGGATGAGCATCTTCCAGCCGTCGCTGGCCGGGCGTCCAACGATGCGCATGAACACGATCACGTTCCACACGGGAACGAAGGCGGCCAAGCCTGGCTGGCGGCACTTCTCATACAAGCGCCATTGCGCCAGGATGGCGATGGCGGCAATGAAGGCCAGGGCATAATAGAAGGCGTTGCCCAGGCGAAGGGTGTAATAGAAATAGTCGTGAAATTCCTTCAGGTTCTCCATGGCACGCAGGTTTTGTCGAGGACATAAGTCCCCGGATGGCAGGTGGTTCCAGACAAAGAGACGGCCCGGGTAGGCCTAAGTTGCCTTGCCAACGCAGGCGAATATCCCCAGCGTACTGTGCATTCGGCCAACGGGCGGGGCCAGTCGGCCAACGGCTGAAACGGCTGATGCTCAGGCGTGCGGCACCGCGTAAGCCTTCACGTCCCCCTCGGTGATCTCCTTGCCGCTGAGGATCACCAGCCGCTCGATCACGTTGCGCAGCTCACGCACGTTGCCGGTCCAAGGCAGCTTCTGGAGCTCCTTGATGGCCTTCTCGGCGATCTTCTTCGGCGGGATGCCCTGCTCGATGCAGACCAGGCTGATGAAGTGCTCGGCCAGCAGCGGCACATCGTCGAGGCGCTCGCTGAGGCTGGGCACGTGGATGGGGATCACGCTGAGGCGGTGGTAGAGGTCCTCACGGAAGTTGCCCTTCTCGATCTCCTTGCGCAGGTCCTTGTTGGTGGCGGCGATCACGCGCACGTTCACCTGAATGTCCTTGTCGCCGCCCACCGGGGTGATGCGGCCTTCCTGCAGCGCGCGCAGCACCTTGGCCTGGGCGCTGAGGGCCATGTCGCCGATCTCGTCGAGGAAGAGGGTTCCGCCATCGGCCAGCTCGAACTTGCCCTTGCGGTCCTTGATGGCGCTCGTGAAGCTGCCCTTCATGTGGCCGAAGAGCTCGCTCTCGATCAATTCACCGGGGATGGCGGCGCAATTCACTTCGATGTAGGGCGCCTCGGCCCTGCTGCTCTTCTGGTGGATGAGCCGGGCCACGCCCTCTTTGCCCGCCCCGTTGCCGCCGGTGATCAGCACGCGCGCATCGCTGGGGGCCACTTTCTCGATCATGTCGCGGATGGCTTGCAGGGCCTTGCTCTCGCCGATCATCTGCACGCCGCCGAGCTTGCTCTTTCCCACCTTCTGGCGCAGCACCTTCGTTTCCTGCATCAGGTTGCCACGGTCAAGCGCATTGCGCACGCTCACCAGGATGCGGCTGATGTTGGGGGGCTTCTCGATGAAGTCGAAGGCGCCCTTCTTCAGGGCATCCACGGCGGTGTCGATGGTGCCGTGGCCGCTGATCATCACCACGGGCAGCTCCTCGTTGTGGGCCTGGAGCTTCGTGAGCACTTCCAGCCCGTCCATCTTGGGCATCTTGATGTCGCAGAGCACCAGGTCGTACTTGCCCTTGATGGCCTTCTCCAGGCCGGCCATGCCGTCCTCGGCCTCTTCGACCTTGTGCTTCTCGTGCTCCAGGATATCGCGCAGCGCGGCGCGGATCGCTTTCTCGTCGTCGATGATGAGGATGTGGGCCATGGGTTCGCATTCCCGGCCGGACCGGGGCTGGCAAAGATGGGCAAGGCAGTGGTGCAGGCTAGCTGCTCCCGGCAACCTGGGGGCCAAGATGCGTCATCCAGACGCCCAGCATGTTCCATTGGACTCTGAAGCGATTGTGACCTCATTCTGTTCCGCCGAGGCTCGTTCGGTGCTAAGGCTCTGTCCATATTCGGGCTTAGCGATTCGGCACGTTGCGCCCGGAGGGCACTCCCGATATCGTGTACTGATGTCTCGCTCGATGGGTCGTTGTTGCGCCGGGGCGATTCGCTTCCGGGGCCGACGGACAGAACACCGAACTTGGTCGCTGTGCGAATAGCCTACTGAACCCAGAAACGAATCATGAGCAGCAAAGTGCCTTTGTTATTGGGTTGGGTGGCCCTGGCCTTCGGCCATGGAGCGCATGCCATCAGCGTGGAGGTCATCGTGACCCATCAAGCGGTATGCACTTATGGTGGCCGGATCTCGGGAACCATCTTCGGAGGAACACCTCCATTCGAGGTGAGTCTTAGTACCGGCCAACAACTGGTGTCGAGCTCCGCATCCTTCATCCTGGAGGATATCCCAGCGGGCAGTCACCAGCTCACGGTGACCGATGCCGTTCTCGATGCGGCATTCGCCAATGTGCAGATCAATCAGCAGAGCAGCTTCACGCAAGGATTCGCATTTCCGCTGCCTAGATGCGGCGGGCAGCAGCAGCGGACCATCGTGAAGAATTTCGGCGGCATCTATGAGATACCCGGGATCGGAGACCTGCCGGGGGTCCCTCCGTTGACCATCAACGCTCCGAATATCCCGGTCGCTCAGGCTGAGCCTTCGTGCTGGCAGAATGCCAGTTATCTAGTGGAGCTGGTGGGAGCACCGGGTACAACGAGCCCGCCGGTGACCTATGTGGATGCATTGGGCTGTCCAGGATCGTTCTACACGAATTTCACGTACCTGAGCTCGGCTCCGGAAGCCCAGTTCCTGGATATCGTCGGATCGTGCAGCAATCGCAATACCGGTCGCATCACCGTGAGCACGACAGGGGGGGCTCTTCAAGAGTGTGTCCTTCGAATGGTGGTGTATCGAAGTGACGGGTCGCTGTTCTATCCGAACTGCTTGAGCACATCACCGCTGTGCAGCTCATTACCCTGTGACAGGACCTTCGAGGGTCTCCCTCCGGGGTCCTATTTCCTGCGCTTGCAATTGGAGCATATCATCGAACGAGCGGGGAATTGGAATGCGGTTAGCTGGCCTTCAGATTGTGTTTCGGATTTCCCGTTCACCATCTCCGACCTCGGACCATGCGCCGTGGCAAGTGGAACGGCGGCTGTCGACAACAACTCGAACTGCACGATCCAGTTCTCGGAACCTCGCGTGCCTGATGCCGTGATCGAGGTGCTGCCCGGGCCTTTCTATGGCGTTACCTCAGCGGCCGGAACCTACGCCATCGCGCTGCCAGCTGGAGGAGCCCATACCATGACCTTGCAGCATCCGGCGGTGGAGGAGCATTGCGTGAATGCTCCGATACCGTTCACCGCGTTCCTCGGGAACACCACCACGACGAACATCGCAACGCTTCCCACAGTGCCGTTGGATGTCAGCGTCGCGCTGAGCGGTGGTGCCGCCCGGCCCGGGTTCCAGCTCACCTATGGACTGCTTGCCAAGAACCTGACCCCGGCACAGAGCGGCAATACGACGATGACCTTGGTGATCGACCCAGCCGTGACCTATATCAGCGCAAGCCCAGCTCCGACCACGGTCAATGGGAACACCTTGACATGGTCGCAGTCGTCGTTGAGCGCGTGGTCCACACGGAGCTATTCCGTGCAAGTGCAAGTGCCGCCGGATGTTGCTCTTATCGGCACAGACCTGCTGACCGTAGCTTCGCTCACCACTGCGAACACGGACGGGAACCAAGTGAACAACACGGCTGAGCGCGTGATAACCGTCACGGGCAGCTATGACCCGAATGACAAGCGCGCCGTGACCAGTTCGGGCAGCACGGTGCACTGGACCGTTGGCGAGGATGAATGGATCGATTATACCGTACGCTTCCAGAACACCGGAACGGATACCGCGTTCAGCGTAGTAATCCGTGATACGCTGGCCTCCAACCTTGACCCATTATCACTGGTGATGGGAGCTGCATCGCATGCCTACAGTTGGAGGCTGGAAGGACAGGGGGTGCTCAAGGTCCTCTTCCCGCATATCCTGCTGCCGCATAGCAGCGTGAATGAGCCGCGCAGCCATGGATTCGTATCGTTCCGCATCAGGCCAAGGCTCCCTGTCACATCGGGGGAGACGATCCTGAACACTGCCGGTATCTACTTCGACCTGAATCCGCCCATCCTTACGCCGCCGTCCATCATATTAGTGCATGAGCCCGTCGCGCTTGCTGCCAAAGTGATGCTTGCAGGTCCATACTCCTTGAATCTCATGAACGATGCTCTGCGCACTCTGCCGGCATTCAGCCTCGTCGAGCCATACACGGCCTTGGGATTCGGCAATGCTGCCGGTGGTGGCAGCGAGGCCACCAGTGCGGCCATTCTCTCAGCCAGCGGAAATGGGGCCATTGTTGATTGGGTGCATCTGGAATTGCGCAGCGCTTCAGATCCGACTGTGCTCATGGCCACAAGGAACGCCTTGGTTCAACGCGATGGGGACATCGTGAGTGCCAACGATGGCAGCTCGCCGGTCCGGTTCAACGCGCCGGCAGGTGATTATCACGTGGTCATCCGGCATCGCAACCATCAAGGAGTCATGACGGACTCTCCGATCACGCTTTCCTCATCTCCGACCCTCATCGATTTCACGAACCCTGGAACCCCCACGTATGGCATCAACCCGCAGATCAATGTCGGCGGCACCATGGTGCTTTGGCCTGGCGACACAAATGGAGACGGCGTGGTGAAATACGTGGGCAATGGCAACGATCGCGATCCCATCCTCACAGCCATCGGCGGCAGCACGCCCACCAACACAGTGAGCAACGTTTACAGCCCGCTGGACGTGAATCTGGATGGCGTGATCAAGTACATCGGCGCGAACAACGATCGCGATGTGATCCTGACCACGGTGGGCGGGAGCACGCCGAATAATGTGAGGGTGCAGCAATTGCCATAGCGATCATGAGAATAGAACCGTTGAACCTGGTTCTCTTGTCGTTCATGATTCCGATGCTCGCGGAATCATCCTTTGCGCAAGCATCCGCCAGTGAGCCCGGCGCACGCAGGGCGGCCAACACCAGCTTCGAGGAGAACAAGGGACAGGTGCGCACGCAGCACGGCGACCCATCGCCCGAGGTGCGCTACAGCCTCCAACAGGGGGGCACGACCATTTTCCTGTTGGGCAATGGCATCGCATACCAGTTCAATCGCGTGCATCACGCAGAGAGCTCCACAGGCCTGATGCGGAGCCCATTGGATCGCACGAGGATGGACGGATCGAATGACCATGCCCGGCTGGAGACCTATCGCATGGACATGGTGCTGGAGGGGGCGGCGGTCGCTCCCCATATCACCGCAGAGGGGCGGAGCAGCGACTACACCAACTACTACCAGCACGACGCACTCGGCGTTCACTGCTACTCGCGCATCGTTTACCACGACGTCTACCCCGGCATCGACCTGGTGTTCCATACCACGGAAAAAGGAATGAAGTACGACTTCATCGTGCATGCCGGTGCGGATCCCGCAGCAATCAGCATGCGATTCAAGGACCATGAGGAACTGCGGTTGGACAGCGACGGGCGCTTGATCCACGGCAACCGCATGGGGCGCTTCATCGAGGAGAGGCCGATGAGCTTCCAGGGCGGCGCAGAGATTCCCACGCGCTTCGCACTGAAGGGTGACCGGCTGAGCTTCACGATCGCCGAGTACGATAGGACACGGACGCTTGTGATCGACCCGCCACGGGTCTGGGGCACCTACTATGGAGGCCCGGATGAGGATCTCGGCAGCTCTTGCGCCGTGGGCCCCGATGGCAGCGTGTATCTCGCGGGACATGCGTTCTCGACTTCCGCCATAGCGAGCGGAGGCCACCAGAACACATTGGACTTCGGCCCCTCCGCCTTCCTGGTGAAATTCGCGCCGGATGGCACACGGATCTGGGGCACCTACTACTCGGGGAATTCCTACTCAGATTATCCTTCCTGCGCCGTGGATGCCAGTGGCAATGTCTACCTCGCAGGACGCACGGGCTCAACCTCCGGCATCGCCATCGGCGGGCATCAGAACATCAGCGGTGGCGACGACGATGCTTTCCTGGTGAAGTTCGACGCGGCAGGTGCGAGGCTGTGGGGCACGTACTACGGCGGAACAGGTCAGGACTTCGCCGACTGGGACCGCGCCTGCGCGGTTGATGCCAGTGGCAACGTCTACCTCAGAGGAGGCACGAACTCATCGTCGGCCATCGCCAGCGGCGGTCACCAGAATGCGCTGGGTGGCAGCTACGATGCCTTTCTCGTGAAATTCTCGCCAGACGGCGCACGACTGTGGGGCACCTACTACGGCGGGGCCGGGTATGACCGTGCTTGGTCTTGTGCCATTGACCCCGGCGGCAGCGTGTATATGTCGGGTGAGACCATGTCAACCTCGGGCATCGCCAGCGGTGGGCATCAGGGCCCTATCGGAGGCGGCACCGATGCGTTCCTGGTGAAACTGGCCCCGGACGGTACACGGATCTGGGGAACCTACTACGGAGGCGCAGCAACGGACGTAGGATGGTCCTGCGCCGTAGAAGGGTCCCCGAATGGGCACGTGTACCTCGCAGGCTGGACGACTTCGACGACCGGCATCGCGGCTGGAGGGTACCAGAACGCCTTGTCCGGGTCCGATGAGGATGCTTTCCTGGTGAAGTTCGATTCGGACGGTGGCCGGGTCTGGGGCACGTACTACGGTGGGCCGTCTTTGGACGGCGGCCTCTCTTGCGCGGTCGAGGAAGCGGTCGGCGGTGTTTACCTGGCAGGTCGGACCTATTCCGCGTCGGGCATCTCCAGCGGTGGCTACCAAATATCCCCCGGCGGCGGCGCGGACGCCTTCCTCGCGCGGTTCCATCCCGATGGAACCCGCAACTGGGCCACGTACTACGGCGGATCCGACCAAGATGGGGGCTACTCCTGCGCAACGGATCCGAACGGCCACGTGTACCTCGCCGGTACGGCACGTTCAAGCTCCGGCATTGCGAGCGATGGGCACCAGAATACCCTGGGCGGCCCTGCCGATGATGCATTCCTCGTGAAGCTCCATAGCTGGGGTTCGCTCGATGTGGAGATCGCTGCCCGTGTGCTCCTTGAGGGACCTTACTCAACGGTCACGGGCCTCATGGGTGATGCCTTGCGAGCAGCTTCCCTCCTGCCGACCACGGAGCCCTACACGGCCTTGGGCTACACCTATATGGGTTCGCCTGGAGCCGGCGGAACCGTGTCGGGAGACGTGTTCGCTTCCGTCGGAAACGATGCGATCGTGGACTGGGTGCTCGTCGAATTGCGCGGCACCTCGGGAGTGACCACATTGCGCCGGTGCGCGGCCATGGTCCAGCGCGATGGTGATGTCGTTGCGTTGGATGGATCGTCCCCTGTTCGCATACAGGCGAATCCAGGCAGCTATCGCGTCGCGATCAGGCACCGCAATCATTTGGGCGTGATGACCGGATCCGCTGTCGCATTGGGGTCAACGCCGCCGCTGATCGACTTCACGAGCACGTCCATGTCAACGTACGGCGGCGGCGCACAACGGACAATCGGATCGAAGAGGGTGTTATGGCCGGGCGAGACAACCGGCGATGGGGTGGTCAAGTACATCGGCGCTAACAACGACCGCGACCCCATCCTCGTGGCCATCGGCGGCAGCACACCCACGAACACGGTGAGCAACGTGTACAGCCCGCTGGATGTGAACATGGACGGGCAGATCAAGTACATCGGCGCGAACAACGATCGCGATGTGATCCTAACCACCATTGGCGGGAGCACACCGAATGCTGTGCGGGTGCAGCAGCTGCCATGAAACAGGCATTCATGCTTCTCGCCGCCGTGCTGGTCACTACGGCGCATGGCCAATGCGGCATGACCACGTATGTCGGCATAATACAAGGATGCCATTTCGCTCCCCAGGCGAACGTGAGCACGAATGGCGGCACACCGCCGTACACGATACAGGTGGAGAAGCGCAATGCGATAACGCTCGCATGGTCCAACGTCTTCACCGTGAGCAACGACGCTGACGGGTTCGTGGAGATGCCCGGTAGCCTACACGATTGGGACGACACCGACCGCGCCCGGGCCACGGTGACCGATGCCGTCAACTGCGTGGCCACTTGGACCGAGTCGTTCGGGACGTACGTGCATTTCAGCCCTGTGCCATCCGTTTCCATCGATTGCGTGGCGGGTACGAGCTCAATCAGCATCAACACCCAATTGTGCCCGAATGGCAACCTCTTCTCCTTGGACGGTGGCCCCTTGCAGAATTTCCTGTCGTACTGGTCGTCCACCAGTCCAGGAACCTATCGGTACAATGGCGTGCTTTCGCCCGGGACGCACTCCTTGGTCATGAGCGATACCTTCTGCTCCAGCGCTCCGGCATCACCCACCTACTGCTATGAGCCGACCTCGATCTCCTTCGCGCTGCCGGCAATCAGCGCCGGCGACTGCGGGGTGAACTTCAGGGTGCGGGCCGGACTTGATGGTGCATTGCCAACCGGCACGATCATGAATGACGCCTTGCGTACCGCCGGTCTCCTCCCAGCCACGGAGCCATACTCGGCCTTGGGCTACGCATACGTAGGACAAGCGCCTGGAGCCACCGTTTCACCGAGTCTGTTCGGTATAACGGGCAACGATGCAATCGTCGATTGGGTGGTCCTTGAATTACGGAGCGCATCCACCCCGACGACGGTGGTCCATTCCAAAGCCGCACTGCTGCAGCGCGATGGCGATGTGATGGACACCGATGGGGACGAGTACATCAACATGCCTGTGAGCCCGGGGAGCTATTACCTCGCCATCAGGCACCGCAACCACCTGGGCGTGATGACATCGAATTCAAGGGCGCTCACGCTCAACCCGACCAGCGCGATGGTCGACTTCTATGGTGCGAACTCAGGCTTCTGGGGCACTGCTCCGCGAGTGCAGCGCGGCACAGTCTGGTGCATGTGGACCGGTGATGCCAACAGCGACGGGACAGTGAAATACACTGGCCCCAACAACGACCGCGATCCCATCCTTGTGGCCATCGGCGGTAGCACGCCCACAAACGTGGTGAGTGGCGTTTACAGCACGCTGGATGTGAACATGGACGGGCAGATCAAGTACATCGGCGCGAACAACGATCGCGATCCAATCCTGACCACCGTGGGCGGGAGCACGCCGAATGCTGTGCGGGTGCAGCAATTGCCATAGGCGAATCGACACGGTCCCATCACGGGGCAACTGCGGATCGGCCGACCCGTCCTACTTTCACCGTACAACTCTGCGTGAATGCGAATAGCTGCCACCGCCCTTTTCCTGCTTGGCCCCGTAGCCCTCAGCGCGCAGTGCGACCTCTCGGCTTATGGCGGAATGCACGTAGAGTGCGGGGCCGGCCAGATCGCGGTCGGCTTCCAAACGGTTAGCATCTTCGGCGGGACGCCGCCTTTCACCGGCTGGTGGGAAATTGCAGGGCAGTATTACGGCGAGTTCAACGGAACGGCCACGACCGATTGGTACATCCCGGTTGGGACGCCTTCTCCAGATGGCCAGTACCTGTGCGGTCCCACCACGGTCCATGTAGAGGATGGTCTAGGCTGCACGACGACCTATACCAGCAGCGACTGCATCTACTGGATCGATCCCGCGAACCAATTCATTGTGGGTTCGGATACGTGGGATGTGCCCTCGGGCACCTCCACGCTCGTTCTCTTGGACAACCCCAGCGATCCTGGCAACGTGCTGAACGAGCCGGAAACGCAATTCTACCTTGAGCGGACGGACTTGGGCACGGTCGTTTCTTCAGGGACCTTGCAGGACATCCTTGCGCTCGCGCCTCCCCGGTTGGTGCTCCCGGGCCTTCCCCCAGGAGACTACACGCTGGTCCTGCTGCCCTCCAGCCAGTTCTATGGCTCCGTGTATTGCGAAGGGGCCGCAATCTCGTACACGATCACCGACCCTTCTCCCCAATTGGTGAGCCTGCGACCGGTCATGATGCTCGGCGGGGCGACAATCGCGGGCGGCTTGATGGGTGACCAGTTGCGAACGGCTGCGCTCCTGCCCCTCACGGAGCCATACACAGCGCTCGGCTTCGCGCACGTGGGCGGCGGCGGAGAAGCCACCACAGCGGCGGTCCTCAACGGCACGGGGCCGAATGCCATCGTGGACTGGGTGGTGGTGGAGCTGCGCAGCGCCACGGATCCGGCACAACGCCTGGCCACCCGTTGCGCGCTGCTGCAACGCGATGGTGATGTGGTGGGCACCGACGGCATGGCGCCCGTGACCTTCGCGGTGAGCCCTAGCAACTATCGGGTGAGCGTACGGCACCGCAACCATTTGGGCGTGATGACGGCCAGTGCCGTGGCGCTGAGCGCCGCGCCGGTGACCGTTGATCTCTCCACTGCATCAACTGCTGCGCAGGGTGGTGCTGACGCGCGCGTGAGCATCGGCTGGAGGCTTTGCCTGTGGCCTGGCGATGCGAGCCCCGATGGTACGGTAAGGTACGTGGGCAATGGCAACGACCGCGATCCCATACTCACAGCCATCGGCGGCAGCACGCCCACCAACACGGTCAGCAACGTGTACAGCCCGCTGGACGTGAATCTGGATGGCGTGATCAAGTACATCGGCGCGAACAACGATCGCGATGTGATCCTGACCACCATTGGCGGGAGCACGCCGAATAATGTGCGGGTGCAACAGCTGCCTTAGATCGTCATCACGGCAGCACCTTCCTTCAAAGCATATCGGCTCCACGCCATTTCGCGGATGCCGCCAGCCAGCAGCACGCGATCGATCTGGATCAGCGCGTAGGGGATGGTGTCCACGCGGTGCTCGGGAAGACCGTGCACTTGCAAGCGTTGAGCACGGTCCATGCGGAGCAGGCGGTCCTTAAGGGCATCGAACTCGAGCGCTGTGAAGCGGAGCGTGACTTCATCCGGCGCGAGCGCTTCACCGCGTTCCGCGCTGATGATGCGTGCCAGTGAATCAAAGCTGCCCGCGCTGCCCACGAGCACATGCGGCTCCTGCCGCTCAACCACGGCATAGAGCCCCTCCAGCTGATCGTCGAGGTGCGCAGCGATACGCGCTTCCTCCTCCACAGTGATGGGATCGCTGATGGGGATCCGCTCGCGCAAGCGCGTCACGCCCAGCTCGAAGCTTCGTTTCCACATGAGCGCCTTATCGGTAGCGAGGATGAACTCCGTGCTGCCGCCACCGATGTCCATCACCAAGGAAGGCAGCTTACCGAAGGCGACGGCTTGGCGCACGCCCGCCAGGATCAGATCCGCCTCCTGCTCGCCGGGGATGATGCGGATGGCGATGCCGAGCTCCTGTTTCGCCCTGCGCACGAAGTCCTCGCCGTTCCGCGCGTTGCGCAGCATGCTGGTGCCGAAGCCGTGGATGCTCGTAGCGCCGTGCTCCATCGCCGTCGCCTTGTGCGTCCGGAGCGCCTCCATGCCGCGCTCGTAGGCTTGATCGGTGATCCTGCCCTGCTCGATGCCGCCCTTGCCCAGGAACACCGGCAGCTCCACGCTGTGGAGGATGCGCAGGCCAGCTTCGCCCTGCTCATAGACCAGCAGATTGAAGGTGTTGGTGCCGAGGTCTACAATGGCCTTCATGGGTCATGGTCGACCCTGTGGGTCGACGCTACTGTCGCTCAACCTGCAACCGTCAACCTGCCTTCCATCAACCTTCAACCTTTGTACAACAACCACCTTCCCAACTCCTTCCAGCTCACTTTCTTGCCGTACATGAGGATGCCGGTGCGGTAGATGCGCCCCGCAAGCCACACGCTTCCGATGAAGGTGGCCACCAGCAGGGCCATGCTCAGCAGCAATTGCCACATCGGCACGGTGCCCATCACCACGCGCACCATCATCACGATCGGGGCGGTGAGCGGGATCATGCTTCCCCAGAGCACCGCAGGGCTCTCGCTGTTCACCACGGCGAGCTGCGCGATGAAGATGGCCACGATCATCGGGATGGTGACCGGGAACATGAACTGCTGGGTGTCCGTCTCGCTATCCACCGCGCTGCCGATGGCGGCGAGCAAGCTGGCATAGAGCAGGTAGCCGCCCACGAAGAAGAAGGCGAACACGGCGAGCACCAATGGGATGTTCACCTGCGCGATGAACTCCTCGACCTTATCGGCATCGACGGGTGCTGCGGCGGTTTGCGCCTGCGCAGCGATCAGCTGTTCCTGCACCTGGGTGGTCATGCCGCCCTCGGCCAGCACGGATGGATCGAATTTCGAACTGGCAAGCACGGCAAGGCCGATCACGAGCATCAGGGCGGTGATGCCGATCCAGAGCATGAACTGGGTGAAGCCCACCATGGCCACGCCCACGATCTTGCCCATCATGAGCTGAAAGGGGCGCACGCTGCTGATGAGCACCTCCACGATCCGGTTCTGCTTCTCCTCCATCACGCCGCGCATCACCTGCACGCCGTACATGAAGATGAAGATGAACATGAAGTAGCCGAAGAAGAAGCCGATCATGGCCTTCGCATCGGCCATCGATTCCTTGCCCAGGTCCTTCACGTCGAAGAGCTTCAGGTCGAGCGGCTTCCGCACGCGCGCGTAGGCCTCCCGGTCGATGCCCTCTTTCTGCAGCTTCGAGATCTCGAGGCTCTTCTCCAGCTCCGCGCGGATCCACTGCTTCGCGAACTCGCTCGGCTTGTTCTTGTAGATCAGATCGGCGCGCGGGTTCTCGGTGATGCTGCCCTCCAGCAGCCGAACCTGGATGTTGTACGGGCTCGCCTTGAAAGCACTGTCCGTCCAGACGGTTCCATCAAGGAAGAAGGTGAGCCGAAGCGCCTTGTTGTCCTCGAGCCTGCGGCTGATGAGGCCCTCTTGGTCCACCACGAGCACCTTGTAGTCCGTGGCCTCCTGCATGCCCACCCAAGCCATGGCCATGACCGCGCCTGCGATCAGCAGCGGCCCCAGGATCGTCATGATCAGGAAGCTGGGCTTGCGCACGCGGGTGATGAACTCGCGCCAGATGATGAGCCGGATCTTGTTCATCTGGGTAGTTGAGGGTTGTGCGGGTTGAGGTTTGTTGCTTCGCGGAGCCTCGCAATGACAGGTTGCTACAGCCTATTCAGTCATGCCTGGTGAGACTGTTTCCGGCGCCTTCTCGCTCACCACCTTGATGAAGATGTCGTGCATGCGCGGCACCTCCTCCTGCGCGCCATGGATCTCCACGGAAGGCAGGAGCTGCTTCAGCACGTCGTTCAACCGCGCATCCTTGGCCAGGCGAACGCGCGCGCGGCTGTATTCGCCATTCTCCTGTACATCGAGCAGCTCTCCGGTGAAGGCGAGGGCGTTGGCCAGGGCCACCTTGTTGCCCTTGTACTCGAGGCGGTAGGTGTTGTCGGCGTATTGCCGGCGGATCTCGCGCACGTTGCCGTGCAGCATCAGCTTCGCCTTGTCGATGAGGCCGATGTGGTCGCACAATTCCTCCACGCTGGGCATGCTGTGCGTGCTGAGCATCACCGTGACGCCCGCATCGCGCAGCCGCAGGATCTCGCTGCGGATCAGCTCCGCATTGATCGGGTCGAATCCGCTGAAAGGCTCGTCGAGGATGAGCAGCTTGGGCTCGTGCAGCACGGTGGTGATGAACTGCACCTTCTGCGCCATGCCCTTGCTGAGCTCCTCCACCTTCTTGTTCCACCAGCCCATCATCTCCCAGCGCTCGAACCATTGCTTCAGGCGCTTCTGCGCCTCCGCCTTCTTCAGGCCTTTGAGCTGCGCGAGGTAGAGGGCCTGCTCGCCCACCTTCATCTTCTTGTACAGGCCGCGCTCCTCGGGCAGGTAGCCGAGCTGGATCACATCGTCGGGGCCCATGGGCTGGCCGTTCAGCAGCACGCGGCCCTCATCCGGACCGGTGATGCGCGTGATGATGCGGATGAGCGTGGTCTTGCCTGCGCCGTTGGGGCCCAGCAGCCCGAACACCTGTCCGGCGGGCACCTCCATGGTGATGCCATCGAGCGCGGTGAAGGCGCCGAAGCGCTTGCTGACTTGTTCTACGCGGAGCATGAGCGGCGGCGAAGGTATCGGTGCATGGGCGCGATGGCGCGCCGCTGGAAGGGTTCCCGCTGCCGCTCGTGTAGTGGGGCATGATCAAACGCATGCCCGCGCGGGCACGGGCTGGATACCTTGCCCCCATGGTGAGTGGAACAGCCGCCAAGGTCACATCCGTGCTTCGTGATGTGGGCGAGCTAACGGCCTTCGCTGGCCGCTTCTTCCGGCAGGCTGCCCACAAGCGCTTCGAGTGGCGCGAGTTCTTCCGGCAGTGCTACATCAACGGCACGCTCACCCTGCCGCTGGTGGGCATCACCGCCTTCATCATGGGCCTGGTGCTCACGGTGCAGAGCCGACCCACGCTGGAGCGATTCGGGGCTGCGAGCATGCTTCCGGCCATGGTGGCCATCAGCGTGGTGCGCGAGATCGCTCCGGTGATCACCGCGATCATCGGAGCAGGCAAGATCGGCAGCAGCATGGGCGCCGAGTTGGGCAGCATGAAGGTGACCGAGCAGATCGATGCGATGGAGGTGAGCGGCACCAACCCGTTCCGCTACCTGGTGGTCACGCGGGTGTGGAGCACCACCTTGATGATTCCCGTGCTTGTGGTGATCAGCGATGCCATCGCCATCTGGGCCACCTGGGTCGGCGTGAACATCAAGGACGACGTGAGCTGGGGGCTGTTCTACCGCCAGGTCTTCGAGTCGCTCGAGTTCTCCGATTTCCTCCCCGCCCTCATCAAGAGCTATTTCTTCGGCTTTGCCATCGGCATCGTGGGCTGCTACCGGGGCTACAACACGGAGAAGGGCACCGAGGGCGTAGGGCAGGCCGCGCATTCAGCGGTGGTCACGGCTTCACTGCTCATCTTCATCATCGATCTGATGGCCGTGCAGATCACCGACATCCTTGGACTGAACTGAGATGGACGCGCCGGCAAGCCTGGAGCATGCAGCGATGGGGATGACCGACGAATGCGTGGTGGAGGTGCGCGGGCTGCGCAAGGCCTTCGGCAGCAACGTGGTCCTGGACGGATTCGATCTGGATCTTCGCCGAGGCGAGAACCTCATGGTGCTCGGCAAGAGCGGCAGCGGAAAGAGCGTGCTCATCAAGTGCATCATGCGGCTGCTGGAAGCCGATGCCGGCACGATCCGCGTGCTCGGTCAGGATGTGCTGGCACTGGACCAGGACGCCCTCGACCGCCTGCGCGTACGAATCGGATTCCTTTTCCAGAGCAGCGCGCTCTACGACAGCATGACGGTGGAGGAGAACCTCGAGTTCCCGCTGCGGCGCCATTGGATAGCGCGCAATCCCAAGCACACGGATGCGCTTGTCGATGAGGTGCTGGCTGCCGTCGGCCTTCCGCTTACGCGGCGCATGTACCCCAGTGAGCTCAGCGGCGGCATGAAGCGCCGCATCGGCCTGGCGCGCACGCTCATCCTGAAACCCGAGGTCGTGCTCTACGACGAGCCCACGACCGGACTGGACCCCATCACGGGCAAGGAGATCGTGGAGCTGATCCTCCAGCTGCAGCGCGCCTACAACACCTCGTCGATCATCATCTCGCACGACCTCAATGTGGCCAAGCTGGCCGCCAACCGCATCATCGTGCTGCACGAAGGCCGCAACCATGTGGAGGGGAGCTACGCCGATCTTCGCGCCTCCAACGACCCCGTGGTGCGCTCATTCTTCATCTTCATGTGATGGCCAAGGAAGGGAATGTCGCCGTGCGCCTGGGCCTCTTCGTGCTGGCCGGCACCGTGCTGCTCGTGCTCGGCCTGTATCTGTTGGGGAGCAAGCGCGGCCTCTTCAGCAGCACCATCACGGTAAGCGCTGAATTCCGGCAGGTGGGCGGATTGCGTCCCGGCAACAACGTGCGCTACGCGGGCATCAATGTGGGCACGGTGGAGCGCCTCACCATCATGAACGACAGCACGGTCCGGGTCGATGTCGCCCTGCGCGAGGACCAGGCGGCCCACATTCGCACGAATGCGATCGTGAGCATCGGCTCCGACGGCCTCATGGGGAACAAGCTCATGAACATCGAGCCCGGCGATGGCCCCGGTGAGCCCGTGACCGATGGCTCCATGCTGCACACGTCGATTCCGCTGGACACCGACGCCATGCTGGAGACGCTCGACCGCACCAACGACAACCTTGCCGCCATCACCACCGACCTGCGCCTGCTCGCCGAGCGGCTCAATCGTCCCGGAAGCGTGCTCGACCTCTTCAGCGACACGGCGCTCGCCGCGCAGTTGCGGGGCTCGCTCTCGGAATTGAATGCTACGGCCCAAGCGGCGCGCTCAGCCACCCAGCAGGCCAATGCCCTCATCGCCGACGTGCGCGACGGGAAGGGTGCACTGGGCACGCTCATCGGCGATCCGGTGGCCGAGCAGCAGGTGAAGGGCCTGCTCCAGCAGTTGCAGCTTCTCAGCGACTCGCTGTCAAGCGCTGCTGGCGAGGTGGAGCGCTTCAGCACCGGGCTCAATGATCCCAAAGGCCTCGCGCATGCCCTCACGCAGGACACCATCGTCGCCAGTGATGTGCGCCGCTCCCTCGCCAACCTGGAGCAGGGCAGCGAACTCCTCAACGAGAACCTGAAGGCGCTGCAGCGCAACTGGTTCTTCAGGCGCTATTTCAAGGAGAAGGAGAAAGACCTGAAGCGCGACGGACGTTCAAGGGACTAGGACATGAAGCGGCTTCGTTCCTCTGGATTGGGCAGCCTGCAAGCATCCCGCTTCCCGAACCAGCTGTAGCGATTGCGGGCCACCCAATCGTAGACCGCATCGCGCAGCGCGCGCGGGAACACGAACCAGATGCGGTGCACGCGCCGCCAACCGCCCAGGTCGATGAGGATCCGGAGCGCAGCGGTGGATCGGGTGAGCACCACGCCCTCGCGGAGATAGATCACGCTGCTCAGCGCATCGGCGAGGCCGGCCGGCAGGCGATCATGCGCGGTGCTGCCTTGCAGCGGGGCGAAGCGGAACATGCCGCCGCGGTCGATCCGAAGCAAGCGATCCACGAAGCGGTTGCACAGCCCGCAAACGCCGTCGAAGAAGATGATGCGGTCCTGGTCTGTGGTCATACCGGCCACAAGGTCCGAATGCCGACTGACCCGACGCCGTTCCTCCGCGAAAAGGCCCCGCTCCTTGAACGGCACGTCACTTTCAACTAAGAATCTCGCCATACAACTATATTCATAGTTATAATTGCCGCCATGGAGCGATTGACGAAGGCCGAAGAGCAGGTGATGCAGGTGCTTTGGAGGCTTGGGCCATCCTTCGTGAAGGATGTGGTGGCGGCCATGCCGAAGCCCCGCCCGGCTGTGACCACGGTGAGCACCATCGTGCGCATCCTGGAGGAGAAGGGCTATGTGGGCCATGAGGCCTTCGGCCGCAGCCACCGCTATCATGCCCTGCTGAACAAGGACTCGTATGGGCAGGGCAACGCCAAGCGCTTGCTGAAGGACTATTTCGGAGGATCTCCCCGCCAGCTGCTGAGCCACTTCATCGAGCGCGAAGAGCTGGACGCGCAAGAATTGGAGGAACTGCTGAAGCTCATCCAAGCCAAGAAGAAGAATCGCTGACATGGACGCCCTGATCTACTACCTGAAAGCGAACCTCGTGTTCGTCGCGCTCCTCGGCGCTTACCATCTGTTGCTGCGACGCGAGACCTGGTATGCCGCGCGCCGATTCTGGTTGCTTGCATCCGCCTTGCTTGCCATTGCGCTGCCCCTGCTGCCCTCCGGTCACCTGGCCGCAACAGCCATGACGATCCGCTTGCCGGAAATCAGCAACACCGGTTCATCGCTGCCCGGAGCGCATGGCACGGATTGGTTGCGCATCGCAGCGGTCGCGCACCTGGCACTGACCGCCTTGCTGCTCATCGTGCTGACCGCGCGCAGTGTCACCGCCTTCCGCGCTGTGGCGGCATCATCCGGCGAAGCGCGCTCATTCTTCAACCGGATCCACATCCCTGCTTCGGTCGTGGAGCAGGATCAAGCCGCGCTGCTGGCGCATGAGCGCGTGCATGCCTCACGCGGGCATTCTTTCGATGTGCTCCTCTATGAGGCAGCTTCCGCGTTCTTCTGGAGCAATCCGGCCTGGCGACTGGCTTTGCGTGAGCTGCGGCTGGTGCATGAGCTCGAGGCGGATGCCATTGCCCGGATGCGCCATCCCCACTACGAGGCCCTGCTGCTCGCCCAAGCATTCGGGGTGCCCACGGCCTCGCTCCTCAATTCGTTCGGATCAAACAACCTCAAACACCGCATGACCATGTTGAAGAACACCCGTTCCCCGCGCCTTGCGCGCCGCAAGCTCCTGCTCGGCATCCCGCTGCTCGCCTTCGCCGTGACGCTGTCTTCCTGGCAAGCCGCCCCGGCCATCATCGCCCCGGCATCCGAGGCGAAGACGTTTCCAGGAATCGACCAGCAACCGGAATTCCCCGGTGGACAAGAGGCCTTGATCAAGTACATCGGGGCGAATCTCACTTACCCTGCTTCCGCGAAGAGCGACCGCGTGGAAGGCAAGGTGTTCGTGGTGTTCACCGTGAAGTCCAACGGTCAGGTGGCCGATGCCTCCGTGAAGCGTGGCGTGCGCGAGGATATCGACAACGAGGCCCTCCGTGTGGTGCGGAGCATGCCCGCATGGAAGCCCGCTCAATCCGGCGGCAAGGCGGTGAGTGCGCAGATGACCCTGCCCATCGCGTTCAAGCTTGAATGAGTTGAGTCCTTCCGCAAATAGCTGGGGCCGGTTCGCAAGAACCGGCCCCAGCCATATTGTGTCACTGCGTCCTCAGCGCTGGATCACCAGTCGCTCGGTGTGGATCGCGCTTCCTGCAGCGATGCTCACCATGTACATGCCGCCGGCCAGTTCCCCGTTCAGGTCGATGGTGGTGTTCACGAGGCCGTCCTGCACGCCGATCGTGCGCTGGGCCACGCGCTTGCCGAAGCTGTCGTAGATATCCACGTTGATCGACTCAACACCCTCCTCCACGTTGCTCAGGCTCACGAAGAGCTGGTCGCCGTTGTTGGGGTTCGGGTACAGTCCCACGCTCCGCTCGGACTGACCGGCTGCGCTTGAAGAGCTCTCCTCAGCCATGCCGAAGCTGCATGTGGTGGTGAGCAGGCAGATGTCGCCGTAGGGGTCGCTGCTGTGGCACCAGGTAGCGCCATTGTCGAAGCTCGCGCGCACATCCACTTCGTAGGTCTTGCCGCAGGTGAGGCCGTTGGTGTTCACCCAGTACTGGCCAGTGGCGCTGGTCTTCACGATGGTGATGTTCTCCGATGGGATGCGGAAGCGGAACTGGTAGCGGTTCGCGTTCACCCAGTTGCAGTTGTTGTTCATGCGGCGCACCGGCTTGGCATGCACGTACACGTTGTTGCCGATGGCGCGGTTTTGTCCGCAGCTCAAGTATTGGTTGCCGGGCAGGTCCATGAGCTTGGTGCGGGGGCACTGGGCTCCAGCGCTGTTGAGCATAAAGCGGCAGGCAGGTCCCCAGGCGTTGTAATCGCCGTTCACGCGGCCGCGCACTTTCACGTTGTAGAACTGTCCTTCCTGCAGCTGGTTGCCGGCCCAGCCATTGATGCGGAAGTGGCAGGCACGGGTGTCGCTGGCGGGCAGTCCGTTGCTCGTGTTGTGGCTCTGGAAGCGCTTGAAGCTGTAACCGCCGTTGGGCGCGAACCACCACATCTGATAGCCGCTGTTGGCGTTGTTCACGCCGTACTCATTGCTCACGTCCTGATTGCCATTGGCCACTACGTATTCACCGCCACAGGGGCTGGTCTTCCAATCGCGCTTGTCGCAGCTGGTGAAAATCAGCCGGTCGGTGCCCACGGGCAGGCAGAAGCCCTCGTTGCCATCGATCTGGCTGTTGGCCCCGCTAGTGAATCCGCCTTCGCCGAAGATTCCGTACTGGTTATCGATGAGGCGCACGCTGCTGTTGATCCTCAGCAGGTAGCCGCCGTTCACGATGCCGTCCCCGCCGCTGTCGGATACCACGAGGTAGAAGCAGCCGTCGGGCAGGCAGGTGGCTTCGGAGCCGTTTCCGATCAAGGCGCCGCCGCCGCTCTGCATGGGATTGTTGGTGCCCTGCTCGAACAACTGCCAGTACAGATCATCAATGCCATCGGCCTGGTACACGAAGTCGAGGTCGGTGGTGCACGTGATGCCTGTCGGCGTTCCAGCGCAGGCGCAATCCGATCCTACCACATCATTCTCGGTGCTTGAGTTGTTGTCGTTGCATGCTGTGCCGGGCTCGGGCCCGCCGGGGCAGAGGTCACTGGCGTCGCACGTGCCGTCCTGGTCCGCATCAGCGAAGGTTCCTGCGCAGAGGCAGTTCGCATCGAAGACATCACCGGTGGTGCAGGGGTTGTTGTCGTTGCATGTGGTGCCGGGGATCGCAGGGCCGCCCGGAACGCCGTTGCAATCATTGCCCAGCAACGTGCCGGCGCACACGCAGTTCTCCTGAATGATGTCGTTGATCGTTGCGCCGTTGTTGTCGTTGCAGGTGGTGCCGGGTTCGGGTCCGCCGGGGCAGAGGTCGTTGGCGTCGCAGGTGCCATCCGCATCGGCATCAGCGAAGGTTCCTGCACACAGGCAGTTCGTACCGATTACATCACCGGTGGTGCAATCGTTGTTGTCGTTGCAGGTGGTTCCGGGTTCAGGACCGCCGGGGCAGATGTCGTTGGCATCGCAAGTACCATCGTTGTCCGTATCCTCGAACGGATGGGTCACCGATCCGTTCACGCAGATATCCGCTGTGCAGGGATCGCCATCGTCCACCGTCACCTGTGTGCATGAGCAGCCGTCGGTATTCACACCTTCACCTGTTGGTGTGCTGGCGCAATCGTCGTTCGCGTCGCACACGCCATCGGCATCCGCATCAGCGATCACCCCGGCGCAGTTGCAGTTCGCATCGAGCACATCGCCTGTCGTGCAGGCATTGTTGTCGTTGCATGCTGTACCTGGAAGCGCAGGTCCGCCGGGCACACCGTTGCAATCATTGGCCAGCAAGGTGCCGGCGCATACGCAGTTCGCCAGGATGATGTCGTTGGTCGTCGCACCATTGTTGTCGTCGCAAGGCGTACCGGGCTCGGGTCCAGCAGCACAGAGATCGAAGGCGTTGCAGGTGCCGTCCCCATCATCATCGTAGCAATGGATACGGTAGCTCACACCGCAAGTGCCGTCCTTCACGATCAAGCGGTAGATGGAACCCGCTGCGAGCGATGGAATTGTGAACGTCGTCGTTACTGGTGTGGAGGAACCTCCGACAGGTACTGTGAACGAACCGAATAGCGTGCCCGGATTGTTGCGGACCTCCAAGGGCATTGAACCTGCGCCGGCACCCACATGCTCAGCACTGATGGTCACAGACCACGGTCCGCCTGGATGTGTGAACGCGTAGTAATCATCGTCGGTGGTATTGTAGAAGGCGATGTGACCCTGTTGTTCCCCCGCATTCAGGTCCATGGGGGTGCCGGGACTGCTGTTGTTGGGCTCGGGGTCATTGGCATAAACAGGCGGTGTAACGGTCCAACTAACGCGGTACGAGGCACCGCAGACGTTGCTGGCCAGGTTCAAGTAGTAGGGAACCGCCATGCCGCGGCAACTCAAGCTGAACGAAGTGCTCGCGGGGGTCGAACTGGCTCCCACCGCAGCGTCCCATGTCGCCAGTGTGGTTCCCGTGCTCACCGATATGCGTGCGCCAACGGTCTCCGTCGTGGAGGCGCCAGAGTGCTCCGCTTCGATCGTCACGTTCAATACACCATCGGTCGGCAGGTTGATGCGGTAATAGTCGTTGTTCTCCCCGCCGCCGAAATTGATCTGCCCTGTCATCGGAGTGGCCACGGGCAGTACGATCGCCTGGCCCGTGGATCCGTTCGGCTCCACATCGTTCGCAAAGACCGGCGCGGCCATGGTGTACTTCCAGCGGTAGCTGGTACCGCAAGCGTGTGAGATAATGCGCACGTCGTAGTCCGTGGTGGATGTGCGGCAGGGGATGCTGAACGTACTGGTGACGGGAACACCGTTCGCGCCCACAGGGATGGTCCAGAATTGAATGGTGATGCCAGCCGATGTGTAAAGGCGCAACTCCATGGAGTCCGCAACGGCGCCTGCATGTTCGGCTTGTACCTCGAAGATCATCACCCCGTTCGTGGGAGGAACGATGTTGTACAGATCATGGTCGGTCTGGGAATCGAACTCGACGTGGCCATTTTGATACGTGTCATGCGCCACTGGCGAGCCGACGCCTCCGGGTGTTTGGTTGTTCGGTTCCGCATCGCTTGGAAATACCGGTGCGGTCATCGTGTACTTCCATCTGTAGCTGGCACCGCATGTCGCGGAGGAGAGGCGTACGTCATAATCCGTGGTGAACCCACGGCAGTTGATGCTGAACGTGCTGGTGTCCGGCACACCGTTCGCACCGACCGGAATGGTCCAGACCTGTATGGTGATCCCGACCGTGTTGATGAGTCGAACCTCCATCGAGCCTTCCACTTGACCAACATGTTCGGCCAGTACCTCGAAGGTCATCACCCCATTGATCGGTGGAACGATGTTATAGGTGTCGTAAGGACCCAGGTTGTAGAACTCAAGATGACCCTCGGCGTACGTGTCATGGGCCAGGCCTCCTCCGTCGTTGGCCTCCACGTCGTTCGCAAAGACAGGTGGTGTCACCGTGTAGCTGATCCGGTAGGATGTGCCGCAGATGCTGGAGCTTACGCTCAAATAATAGGGGAGTGTGTTTCCCAGGCATGTCTTGCTGAGCACCGTACTGAGCGGAATGGAACCGGCACCTATCGGTGCAGTCCAGGTCTGCAACACAGTGCCCGTGCTGATGAACAGCTGTACCGTGACGAGCGCGTTGGTCTGTACATCCGCATGCTCGGCCTCAAGGGTCACGTTCAAGACCCCGTCGCCAGAGAGGTTCGCCCGATAGACATCGAAATTGTCGCTTCCGAAATTCAATTGTCCTTGCGCGGTCTGTGTTTCGGGCAGCACGAAGGCCTGGCTGGTGCTGTTGTTCGGCTCGGTATCGTTGGTGAAGACGGCGGGCGTAAGTGTGTACTTGAGCTTGTATGATGCGCCGCATACGGACGATGCCAGGCGCAGATCATAGCTTGTACCGCCGTTAAGGCATGTGCGACTGAACGTGGTGGTATCAGGTACGCCATTGGCACCCACTGGGAAAGTCCAGGTCTGCAGCGTGGTGCCAGCGGTGTTCAAGAGAAGTACGGTGATGGTCCCCGGAACAGCACCCGTATGCTCGGCCTGCAGCTCCACGTTCACCATGCCATTGAAGTCAGGCATGATGCGGTAATAGTCGTACGTGCTTTCCGTATCGAAAGCAAGATGCCCTTCGGTGTAGGTGTTATGTGCGAGCGCCGTGCCCGGTGTGGTGTTGTTCGGTTCCACATCCTCCGCAAAGAGCGGCGGCGTCATCGTGTACTTCCAACGGTAGGAAACTCCGCAGCTCACATCGCGGAAACGCAGGTCGTAGTCGGTGATGTGGCTGCGGCAGGGCACGCTCACTGCTGTAGTGACCGGAACGCCGTTCGCGCCCACGACCATGGTCCATGCCTGGATGCTGATCCCGGCCGTTGTGAACAATTCCACCTGCATGGTTCCCGGACTTGCACTGGTATGCTCCGCCTGCACCTCGATGTGCATCACGCCATTGGTAGCTGGAACAAGGTTGTAGATATCGTCGTCGATCTGGTTGTCGAAGCCGATCTGGCCCTCGTACCAAGTGCTGTCCGCTTCTGTGCTGCCACCATAGGTTTCGTTCGGTTCCGCATCGATGGCGAAGAGCGGTGCGGTCATGGTGTACTTCCAGCGGTACGAAACACCGCAGGTCACATCCGAAAAGCGCAGATCATAGTCCGTGGTGAAACTGCGGCAAGGGACGCTCACCGTGGTGCTCACGGGAATACCGTTCGCACCGGCCACCATGGTCCATGACTGGATGGTGATACCCGCAGTGGTGAGCAACTCGACGTTGAACGTACCGGGGCTTGCGCCAGTGTGCTCCGCCTCCACCTCGATGTTCAACACACCATTGTGGGCAGGAACAAGGTTGTAGATATCGTCGTCAGTTTGGTTGTCGAAGCCGAGCTGGCCCTCGTACCAGGTGCTGTCCGCTTCGGTGCTGCCGCCGTAGGTCTGGTTCGGTTCCAGATCGTTGGCGAAGAACGGAGCGGTCATCGTGTACTTCCAGCGGTACGAAACACCGCAGGTCACATCCCGGAAGCGCAGGTCATAGTCGGTCGTGCTGCTGCGGCAGGGCACGCTCACCACGGTGGTCACAGGAACGCCGCTCGCACCGGCCACCACGGTCCATGACTGGATGCTGATGCCCGCAGAGGTGTACAGTTCCACCTCCATCGTTCCGGGGCTGGCACCGGCGTGCTCCGCCTGTATTTCAACGTTCATCACGCCATTGAAGGGCGGAACGAGGTTGTAGTAATCATCGTCGGTCTGGTTGTCGAAGCCGATCTGGCCTTCGTACCAGGTGTCGTGTGCTTCCGTACTTCCTCCTCCGCCGTTGTTCGGCTCCAGATCATTGGCGAAGAACGGTGCGGTCATCGTGTACTTCCAGCGGTAGGAAACACCGCAGGTCGTGGTAGCGAAGCGCAGGTCATAGTCGGTTGTGGAGCTTCGGCAGAGAATGCTCACGGTCGTTGTCGTGGCCGTGCTGTTCGCACCCACCGGCACGCTCCAGGTCTGAATGGTGATGCCGGCCGTCGTATACAGCACCATATCGATGGTCGCCGGGCTTGCACCCACATGCTCGGCCTGTACCTCGATGGTCATGACACCGTTGTGAGGGGGCACGATGTTGTAGTAGTCGTAGGTGCTTTCCCCATCGAATTGGAGATTGCCGTCCATGTAAGTATCATGTGCAGCCGTGGTGCCCGGCGTTCCGTTGTTCGGTTCTACATCGCCCGCGAAGAGCGGTGGTGTTACAGTGTACTTGAAACGGTACGACGTTCCGCAGACCGCTGAGTTGATACGGATGTGATAATTGCTCACCGTGCTCCTGCAGGTGATGCTCACCGTGCTGCTCACGGGTACACTGTTCGCGCCAACGGCAACGGGCCAGGTCTGCAACACGGTACCGCCGCTGGAGAGCAAGGCGACGGTCATGGTGCCCGGTGCAGCGCCCGAATGTTCGGCCTGCACGTCGATGTTCAGAATACCGTTGGTCGGCAGCAGGATGCGGTAGTAGTCGTAGGTGCTTTCGCCGTCGAAATTGTTCCGGCCATCCTGGTCGGTGTTGTAGGCCAGTTGTGTAGCACTGACGCCGAGCCCATCATTGGGCTCGGGATCGTTCGCGAAGACGGGTGGCAGCATGGTGTAAGAGAACGCGTAGTTCGTGCAATGCACGGTACTCGGGTTGTCCACTGCGATCCGGTAGGATGCTATTCCGCGGCATGGGAGCTCGAACGCTCCGGGCACCGGTACGTTGTTCGCACCGGCTGGCAGGATGAAGGTGCCCAGTGTGGTTCCTGCGGAGTTGAGCACCCGGAAAGTCACGTTGAGCGGTGCAGGACCGGTGTTGGACAAGCAAGCCTCCACGCGCAACACGCCTTGCGTGGTGGTGGTAAAGCTGTAATGATCAACGGTATTGTCTGGAAGCGAACACGGGCCTGTGATTCCGCTCAACGGCGTGTCGTAGGCAATGGCATTCGCGGTAGCAGCGGTGTTGTTGAGCTCGCTCTCAACAACATCAGCGCAGGTGCAATTCGTTGTGCGGTCGTTGATGGTGAGGTTCGTGCCGTTGTCCGTTCCCTCCACGATCGGGTTGCTGCCAACCACCCGGATGCGATAACCCGACCCAGGCGTAGTGCCGAGCGGAACGCTCGCGCTGATGGTGCCACTCCCCGTGCCGCTCAGGCTGCCGATGTCAACCGGACTTGCGAAGCTGCCTGACGCATCGGACAGTTCGGCAGTGAATGTGTTGCCGCCGTTGAATGCTCCCGATACAGTGAACGGCACGCTCACTGCCTGGCCAGTGCAGATCGGACCATTGATAACACTGGTGGCGATCGAGCGATCCTCGAACTTGACGAGGAAGGCGTCGTGGTCCCCACCGAACGTGTTCTGGAACCCATTTGCTGAAATGTTCATGGTGGAGGTGCTGATACCGGCCAGGAGCACGTTGCCACTGAGGTCTACAGTACATCGGCCACTGACGAACCAAGTTGGTTCCCAGAACCCACCCTCGAACCCAGTCCCGCCGTAATAAGTCCCCCATGCACGATCACCGTTCGCGCCAAGTTTCACAAGGAAGGCATCCGAAGCGCCGCCGCCGTAGGTGTTCTGGTGTCCATTGATGGCAATACCAGAGGTAGAGGATGTGAAGCCGGTCAGGTACGAACTCCCGGCAGCGTCAACTGCGCAGGAATAGGCGAAGTCCTCGTCGCTTCCACCGTAATAACTACCCCATATGCGCGTACCGCTCGTGTTGAACTTTGCGATGAAGGCATCACTGGTTCCTCCTCCGTAAATGTTTTGGTGTCCCCCGTTGGCGATATTGGTAGTGGATGAGGTCGAACCGGCCAGGCAGACATCGCCATCCGTGCCCACCGCGCACTGCCACGCCTGGTCACCGCCAGTGCCGCCATAATAAGTGCCCCATATACGGGAGCCGCTGCCTGTGAATTTGACCAGAAAGGCATCGTATGATCCGCCGAGCGTATTCTGGTGGCCACTGCTGGCAATGGAACTCGTTGAACCTGTACTGCCGGACAGGAAAACGCTTCCGCTGGCATCCACTGTGCACGAATAGCCAGCATCACCAGCGTTCCCACCGTAATATGTACCCCATAGACGTGTTCCGGTGGGGTTGAATTTGGCAAGGAATGCATCATCCATTCCGCCGCCATACGCATCTTGGTGCCCACCGGAAGCCATCGCAGAGGTTGAGGACGTTTGGCCGCACAAGTACACGTTCCCAACAGCGTCCACTTCGCAATGCAGGCCGCGGTCATGTCCGGTGCCACCATAGTAGGTGGCCCAAAGCCGGACGCCAGCAGCATTGAATTTGGCCAGAAAGGCATCTTGATCACCGCCGATTGCGTTCTGGTGTCCTCCGCTCGCAATGGCCGAAGAGGAGTATGACTCACCGGCAAGAAATACGTTTCCGTTCGCGTCCACAGCGCATTGGAAGCCCCCTTCGCCCTCAGGCCCACCATAGTAAGTCCCCCAGAGCCGGGTACCAGTAGCGGTGAACTTGACCAGAAAGGCGTCCCTGAAATCGCCATAGGTGTTCTGGTGTCCGCCCGCGGCGATGCCATTGCTGGATTCCGCTGATCCGGCCATGTACACATTCCCACTGGCATCCGTGGTGCAAGACCAACCAAAGTCCACGCCCTCCCCACCGTAGTATGTGGCCCACAGACGCGCCGGGTCTATGGTCAGCGTTCGGCTGCGATCATAGTTCTCCAACGCAAAGCGAAGCGCATTGCCTTCCAAGACAAAGCTCGTTGCAACCTCATTTCCATCTTGGAAACTCACCGGCCGCTCTTCGGTGAACCGCCCCATGCGGTTGCCATGGATCAAGTTGCCCTCGGCGTCCAGGGATAGTTCTTCATGGTGAATGAAGCGCATGCGGATGTGATCGGGATCCGCACCGGGCTGCACTACGAAGTCGTACTTCATTCCCTTCTCTGTGGTGTACACCACCCAGTCGATGCCGGGATAGATCTCGTGATAGGTCACCTTTGTGTAGATGTGCACATCCAGCGCCTCATGGTTGTAGTACTGGGTGTAGTCATCGCTCCGCCCTTCCGTGGTGATGCGTGAGTTGGGGTCTGCGCCCTCCAGTACCATGTCCATGCGATAGGTCTCAAGCCTGAGGTCCCCGCCCATTTGCTTTGCCCCCGCACGATCGGGACGCGCATGAGGAGCTGCCTCCTGGCTGCGCTGTGGATGGTGCAGTCGGCTGAACTGGTAGGCGATGCCGTTGTCAAGGAGGAACAGTTGCGTGTTGCCTTGGCTCAATCGATAACGGACATGTGGCGCAGGCTCACCTTCCACAGTGCACACCTGGCCCTTGTTCTCTTCGAAGCCAACGGAGGCGCCTGAGAGGTTCTCCAGCATGGCCGGAGTTGGCGGTGTGCCTGCTATGGCGGCGATGCTCACTACGAGGCCAGCGAAAAGGGTAGGGGTTCTCATGGGAAAGGGCTTGGGCGGTTGGTTGGCGGTGGGGGTCATCTCCATATCGGGGTGCCTGCACAGATGTGAACACACGCGGCCCAACCTTCTGGAGATGCTCTCCAGGAACAGGGATGCAGTGCCCGGAAACGAAGACCCCCGCCCATTGGGCAGGGGTCCGAAAAACGAGAGGGGTCCGCTCAGTTCGCCTGCGCTGCCACGCGCACCTGCATCAGCAGGTTGCCGCTGGCATCCGTGCCAGTGGCTACCTCGGTGCGCTCAAAGTGCGGCACATGGGGCAGCGCGCCGTCCTTGAAGGGGGATGCCGTTCCGTAGATCCCCATGTCCGTGCCATCGGTACCCGCGCCTACGCCGGGGCAGATGTTCAGCAGGTGCAGGTTGTCGCTGAACTGGAAATCGGTATCGGCTTCGCTGATGAAGATGGTGCCAATAGGAACGGCGAGGATGTTCCCGCTTTCAACGTAGCCGCTCATATTGCTCACCAGCGCATCGCTCACCAGCAGATTGTTCGTGAACGTGGAACCACCGCTTTGCCAGAAAGGCGCGGAGGTGCGGGTGAACACGCAATTGGTGATGGTTGCACCGCCAGCGTTGCCGATCCGTGTGCCGAGCCCGACGCAATTGAGCATGACCAGCCCGCCACCGTCGAAGCCCGATACCTCGGCGCCGGTGCCCGCCTGGTAGTCCAGGATGCAGCGCGTGAGCTGCGCGGCAGCACCGTCCGCGCCGAGCAAGCGGTTGTGGAAGACGCACTCGGTGAACGCCACCGAGGATCCGGATGGGTCATCCACGCCGACATACACTTCTTCCTGGAACGCGCACCGCGTGAACACCACGCTCACCACGGTCTGGTCCACGGCGGATATGCCAAGGCCCACCGACGTATTCGCGGCCATGTTGAAGCGGATGCCGGTGAAGGTGGAACCCGATGCCGCGCTCTCCAGGCGCATGAAGGTTGAACCGTCGGCAGAGGTGATGATCGTGCTGCTCGTTGCCTTGGTGCTGTCCGGAGCGATCCCCGCACCCACGAAGTGCAGGGTCTTGCTCAGGGAGAACCCGGTCGGGAGCACGAAGCAGCCTCCGCTCAGGTAGAGATCGCTGTTGGGCAGAGCTGCGGTGATGGCGCTGCTGAGGTCGCTGAAGACCTGTGCGGTGCCCGCGTGCTGCACCACGATGCGTGCGTGCTGGGCCTGTGCGTGAAGGGCTGTTCCGATCAACGCGAGGAGGATGAGTTTTCTGGTCATGGTCGTTCGGTTGATGGGGTTCATTGCTTCACGAAGGGCATTTGCATGGTGCGGTCTTCGCTGGAGATGCGCAGCAGATACCCGCCTGGGGCAAGGAACGAGGCATCCCAGCTGCGATGCGCGGTGCCTTGTACATTCCACGCACCGAGCGCTTGCACGGTACGGCCGCTGGCGTCCAGCACTTCGATGCTGAGGTCCTTGGCCATGGCCGCATCCACACGCAGGGAGAGCTGGTCGTTCACCGGGTTCGGGAACAACAGGTAGTTGCTCACGCCCGGGATCTCGTCCACGCCGATGATGAAGTTGAAGCTGCTGCTCAACGGCACGCTCCACCCACCATCCGCATCGCGGAAATGGATGGTGAAGGTGTGCGCTCCATCCGTTGTGGGCACGGGCAACGCCTCGATCAGGTCCACCACGCCTGCAGGACCGATGTCCGCGATGGTGCGGTCGGCGATCGCGTCGTCGATCCAGTATTCGTAGCCGGTGATCAGGCCACCGTTGCGGGTAAAGTTCTCCGTGAAGGGCACACTGCGCTCACCCTGTGCATCGATCGTGCGCACGGTCACGGTGTGGAATCCTACGGGCAATGCGGTTGCATCCAGCGGTGCGGTGATCAGTGGCGCCGGACCGGGCGTCACACTGGCCGTCGTGGCGTCGCCGATTTCATCATCGAACCAGTATTCAATCGCGCTCACCGTGCCGCTCCGTTGCACGAACAGGCTCGACCAGGGTGCGCTCCACAGCCCATCGGCATCGCGGAATTGGATGGTGGCGAGGTGATGGCCGGGTGCCAGCGAAGCGCTGTTCAGGATGATCTCGGCATCAACCGCAGGTGCAGGAGCCGTGTTCACAACCGTGGCATCCGCAATGTTGTCGTTGAACCAGTACCGGTACCCGGTGATGTTCTGGGCATCGGCGGTGCCCGCGCTGAGCAACAGCGCAAAGGCTGTCATCAGCTGCATATGGATAATGAAGGTTCGCATGGCTCAGTGGGTTTGTGCCGCCGTGCGGATCTGTACAGGCAATGCGCCGTTCCAGTCGGTGCTGGGAGCGATGGCGGCCTGGCTATAGTGCGGATTGTAAGGCACGTTACCCGGCTTGTAGGGCGAATGCGTACCGTACAGACCGGCGTCGTTGCCATCATTGGCCATGCCGATCGCGGGGCTGCCGGGGAGCAGGTGCCAATCGCTGGCGGGGTTCACGAAGATGGTCGCTATGTCAGCGCCCAGGATGTTGCCGCTTTCCGTGTAGCCGCTCATGTTGCCCACGAGGGAGGCGCTCACGATCAGGTTGTTCACGATCGTCATGCCGTTGCTCTGGTAGAAAGGAGCGCCGGTCCCGGTGAAAATGCAGTTCCGGGCGGTGGAGTAGTCGCAACCGTTCAGCCGTCCGCCGAGCACCACGCAATTGCTTAGGAAGAGCCCTCCGGTGCTGAAGCCGCTGATGGTGCCATGGGTCGCATTGCCCGCGAAGGGGAAGAGGCAGCGCGTTACAACAGCCGATCCGCCGTATCCATAGAAGCGGTGCCGGAACACGCACTCATCGAAGGTGCTCGTGGAGCCCGCGTTGAGGTGCGTGTAGGACATGAACTCACAGCGCTGGAAGACCACGTTCGTCGGTGAGTAATCAGTGGTTCCGTTGCCGAACTGCATGACGTTGATGAACCGGATCCCCGTGAACGTGCTGTTCAAGGCGGCGGTGAGCACTTGCGTTGATCCCGTGGGAGCAATGGCGGTGAGGCCTGTCACGTTCGTGCTGTCCGGGTTCACGCCCGCGCCGATGAAGTGCAGGGTCTTGTCGAGCACGAGGTCGCCCGTTACGGTGAAGTTGCCACCGCTCAAGTAGAGCCGATCGCCGCTTTGGGCAGCAGCCACCGCAGCGGCCAGGTCGGTGTACACCTGCGGCGCGCTGCTGCCATGCAGCACGATGCGCTGCAGTTGGGCGCTTGCAGCAGCGCTGAGCAGAAGCGCCGTCGCAAGAAGGGGAAGGGTCTTGGTTTTCATGGGCTATGATGTTGGGGTTCGACATCACATCGGGATGGGTGGTGGAACGTGAACGATCGGCGACCCGGATCTCCGCCCGTTCACATTCCCGCCCTTCCCCGATGATGTGCTCGGAGGGCAGGCCGATCGCGCCTGCGCACCATGGAAAGCATGCAGGACCTGACCGGATCTCCGTACTATCGTGCTTCGCTTCGCGCCACCTGTGGAAGCCACCGCCGATATCGCCGCATCGCCCGCGTGGGTGACGGGCCTGCGCCGCAACGATGCGGCCACGGTCCGCGCGCTCTACCAGAAGCACTTCCCAGCCATCAAGCAGTACGTGCTGCAGAACAGCGGCACCGCCAGCGACGCGCAGGACATTTTCCAAGAGGCTGTGACCGTGCTGTGGATGAGCGTGAAGGAAGGACGCCTGGTGCCCGATGCCGATCCCGGAGGCTTCCTCTACCGGGTGGCCAAGAACAAATGGCTGGACGTGGTCCGGTCAGCAGCGCACAAGCACATGAAGGTGGTGCATAACGACCAGGTCTTCGACCATCGCGCCGATGCCTCCGACGACATCGAAGAGCGCATCGTGCGCCTGCGTGGGGTGTACGACAAGCTCGATGACAAATGCCGCACGGTGCTCGACCGATACTACTTCGAGCGGAAGGATCTCGCGACGATCGCCACCGAGATGGGGGTCGAGGAGGATAGCATCCGCACCATCAAGTACCGCTGCATGATGAAGCTGCGGGCGTTCCGGAAGTCGATCAGCGGTGAAGATCAGCAAGCCAGATGAGCAACGGCGCATTGGATAGACCCACCTTCGAAGCCATCGAGTCGTACGTGCTCGATCGCATGGACGCGTTGGAGCGCGAGGCCTTCGAGCAGCGCTTGGCAGGCGATGCCGACTTGCGTGCCGAAGTGGAACTGGAGCGCGAGAATATCCGGGCCGTGGAGCTGGGCGGGGTTACGCGCATGTTGAAGGGGATCGTGGCGGAGGATGGTGCCCAAGCGAGCGGCACCCACTGGTCGCGCTACCTGAAATATGCAGCGGTCATCGCAGTGCTCATCTCCGGTGCCATCTGGTGGTCCATGCGCCCATCGCTTAACGAAAGGCTCTTCGCCGAGCATTTCGCAGCCGATCCGGGCCTGCCCGTCGCCATGAGCGCCACCGCCGATCCTGCCTTCGCCGATGCAATGGTCTCCTACAAGGAAGGCAATTATGCGGAGGCGCGTGCGAAATGGTCACCGCTGCTGCAGGCCGAGCCGATGAACGATACCCTGCGCTACTATATCGCCTCAGCGCACATGGCGGAGGGTGACGCGCGAGCCGCCGAGCCGATGCTGGCGGCGTTGGCGAACGAAGGTGCTTCGGTGTTCCAGGCCAAGGCGCGGTGGTTCCTCTTCTTGTCCTACGTGCGCACAGGTGAAGGAGAGAAAGCCTTGGCCATTCCGTTGGATGCCGACACGGTCTATAGTGAGCGCGCCCGATTGATCAAAGCTCAACTCCAGGAGTGATGCGCGCGGCCGTCCTGATCGCGGGGCTGGCATGGGGCGCGCACGGCGTGTTCGCCCAGGGCGATCCGGAATTGTTGGCCCGCGATAAGCGGATCAAGGAACTCAACGGCAGGAAAGATTACGCGCAGGTGATCGCCGAGATCAACGCCCAGGAAGCGGCCGCTGCGGGAACGTCCTGGCAGGATTCGCTCTGGAACTGCATCTATCCGCTCGGGAATGCCCACTGGCAGACGAAGGGGCCCGATGCCGGTGCCGCAGCGGCTGAAGGCCTCTATCAGCGGATCGCAGCCGCGAAGCGCTCGCCGCAATGGGAGGTAAAGGCCCTGATCAAGCTCAGCGCGCTCTACTACGACCTGTCCATGATGCAGGAGTACGAGCGCGTAGGCGAGCTTGCCCTGGCGACGGCCACGCGCAACGCCGACCGCATCCCGCCGATCATTCTGGCGGACGCGCACTATTGCATGGCGCTCACGCACATGGACCTGGGACGCTATGAGGCAGCGTTTCCGTTGATCGAGCGCGCGATCTCGATCGCCGAGGACATCGACCCGTTGCCGACGCAACGACTGCCCACCTACTTCAGCGGGAAAGGCGGCTCGTTGCGCCATCTCGGACGCACGCGTGAAGCAGAGGTCAGCTATGCGGAAGGGATCGCCATGACGGAGCGTGATACGGGCCTCGAAGCGCTATCAACCCGGGCCGTGCTGCTCGGGAATCTGGCGATCCTCGTGCAGGGCACGGGGAACCTGCACCGGAGCAAGGAGGTCAACACGCGTGCGCTGCATGCCATGAATGATGTGATTGCGAGGACCAAGGGCGATCCGCAACGACAGACCAACGCGAAATGGAACCGCACGCGCATCCTGATGAACCTGGCCTCGACCTACTTCGACATGGCTGATTTCGACCGGGCGGGCTCCTACTTGCGGACCGCCCAGGCAGAACGCAAGGAACTTCTCGGCGAGAAGCATCCAGCCGTGATCGACCTGAATGAGGGCCTGGCCGAGGTAGAGTCGATGGCCGGTAACCATGAGCGGGCCGAGAGGCTCCTGATGGAACAGATCGATGCAACAGAAGTCACGAACGAAGGCGGCGCGGAGCGGCTGATGAGCCTCCGGTGCAAACTCGCCCGCATGGCGGCCAAGCGGGGCCAGTTGGCGCGTGCGGATTCGATCTATGCCGAAGCCCTGCCACGCGACGACCGAATGGTACGCAGCTCATCAAGCAGGTACCTCGCCAACGCGCTCGGCGAGCGTGCCGACCTGCGGATCGCCCAAGGACGCCCTGCCGATGCCATCAGCGACCTCATGCTGAGCCGTGGCATACGCAGCAGGATCCTTGGTCCACGGAGCGAACGGCTCGCGGAGGCTGACGTCGTGATCTCCGGTGCCGCGCTCACCTTGGGCGACACCGCCTTGGCACGCCAGTTCGCTGATTCAGCGATCCAACTTCTTTCCAATCGCTTCGCGATCGTGAATGGCCCATTCGCACCTACCGCTTTTCGCGATCCCGCTCTGCTGGCCGATGCGGTCATGGCCAAGGTGGCGGTTGAGCGTGCCACACGACCGGATGGCAGCGGTGAGCGCGAGTGGCTGCAGCAACTCGAGCCAGCCTTCACTTCGCTTCACCGCAATATGAGTTCGTTGAGCGAGGAGGGCGCACGCTTGCAGATGGCGGGGTCGCATCGACGGCTGTTCGACCTCGGACTTGAACTCGCGCATGCGGCGCATGAACGCTTCGGTGATGGAACCGATCTCGACCGGTTCCTTCGGATCTCCGAGTCGGACCGGTCCATCCTGCTCAAAGGCCGTCTCAATGCATTCACCAGCCTGCGCTATGCCAATGTGCCGGGCAGCGTGCTCACCCGCGAACAGCAGTTGCTGAAGGCATTGAACGTCGATCCGGATGACCCCAAGGCAGGCAACGAGGTCTTCGAGCATGAAGAGGCCTACGCCGCGTTCCTCGACACGCTTCGCCTACGCCACCCCAGCTATTTCTCCCTGCGGTACGGCAATCCGAGCGTCACGGTCCGTGACCTCCGAGAGCAGCTTGTGACCGATCAGCGCGACCTGTTAGCGTATGCGGTCACCGGCGAGCACCTGTACATGCTCGTGGTCAGCGCGGACACGACCACGCTCATGCGCGTATCGAGCAAGGGCATTCCCGAAGCCGTGAAGGCCCTGAACGCATCCGTGATATCCCGGGATCACGAACGGTACATGAAGGCCGCCCACGAACTGCATGAAAAGGTCTTCGCGCCGGTGGCGCCGCTCCTGCGCAAGCCGGAATTGCTCATCATTCCCGATGGGGAACTGCACCGCATCAACTTCGAGGCGCTGCTGAGTGCTCCAGCCGGAGCGAGCGACTTCCGGAAGCACCTGTTGCTCCAGCGATACGCCATCGCCTACCTGCTCAGCGCCACCACGGCCGTGCAGTTCAGTGGACTCAAACAGGGCCGTCAGACCAAGGCGCTGGCGCTCGCGCCCGGATTCAGTGATGAGCTCAAGCAGCGCTACATCGCGCAGGTGAAGGACTCTGCGCGCCTCGATCGCGACTTCCTCGGCTACGTGCGCCAGCCCTTCGCGCTGAGCACCGCGCAGGAATTGGGCGAATTGCTCTCCGCCACGGTCATGGTGGGCGGTGAGGCTGACGAGAAAGGTTTCCGCGCGCAGGCCAAGGACTATGGCATCCTTCACTTGGGCACGCACGCTGAATTGAACGAGCACGCACCGATGTACTCGCGCCTCGTCCTCAGCAAGGACGGTGGCAGCATCGAGGCCGATGCCGATGGTTACCTGCACGCTTACGAGATCTACGAGATGGACCTGCGCGCGCAACTCGCCGTGCTGACCGCATGCGAAACAGGCGCAGGCAGCAACGTGGAGGGCGAAGGTGTGCGCTCGCTTGGCTACAGCTTCGCCTACGCGGGCTGCCCCAGTTTGGTCACCTCCTTGTGGGAGATCGATGAGAAGTCGAGCTCGGAGATCATTAAGCGCTTCTATGAGCACCTGGCCGATGGGATGCCGAAGCATGTGGCCCTGCGGCAAGCGAAGCTGGAATACCTGGAGGATGCCGGGGATGAGCTGGCCTTGCCTTACTACTGGGCGGGCATGGTGCTCATGGGCGATGTGGAGCCGATTGAAGGTGCGGAAAGGGGTTGGAGCGTGATGACGATGATGGCCTTGGTGCCCATCGGTCTTGCGTTGATTTGGCTCGCCTGGGCCTATCTGCGGCGGCGACCGCATTCGTGAGGGCTGTGCCATCTTCGCATCGCTCTATCCATGGCGGCGAGGACCAATCGACTAGGCGGCTTGGCATTTCTGTCGGCCTTGCTGGTCGTTTGCGCTTCCGTCCAAGCGCAGGTGCCGAGCGGGCTGGCCGCTCGTCATGCCCGCATCCACGAACTCTATGAGGCCGAGAAGTATGCGGAGACGATCAAGGAGATCGACGCGCAGATCAAGGAGTCGCCTGGCACGGCTTACGCGGATTCGTTGCACCGCTACCTCTACAAATACGGTCGTGCCCACCGCAAGCTGATGGACGCTGCGGCAGGAACGGCTGCGGCCGAACGCATCTACGCGCTGATCAAGCGGCGCGGAAACGCGAACAATGAATTGGAGGCCCTCTTCGACCTGAGCTGGACGTACTACGATGCGGGCGAGATGAAGCAGTGCGCGCGGGTGGACTCCATCGCCGTCACTGTTGCAGATGGCGATCCGAAGGTTCCGCTCGCCCAGCGTGGGCGCGCGCGGCAATACCTGGCCTTCGACTACAGTGTGATCGGCGATCACCGGAAATCGGCGAAGTATGCCCTCGCCGCGCTTGATCAGTACGCCAAGGCCGATTCCATTCCTCCTGCGCAATGGGCTGAATCCTACACCGCTGTAGGCGTAGCCTATTGGCACATGGGCCGCATCCGCGATGCGGAGGAGCAGTACATGAAGGCGCTGGAGGTGCTGGGCGACGGAACTGAGGAAGCGATCCTGATCCGCAAGGTGAGCACCAACGGCAACCTGGGCGTGATGTGGCAGAACGCGGGCGACTTCACGCGCGCCAAGTCCTACTACCACGAAAGCCTGCGCAACAGCGACCGCATCATTGCTGCCGTCACCGATCAGTTCACGCGCGACGAGGCCATCGTGAACCGATCACGCACGTATTTGAACCTCGCCACGGTGTACCAACAGATGGGCGATGAAGGTCGTGCGCGGGAATTGCTGGAGATCGCATGGAACGACCGCAGCAAAGTGCTGCAGCCTGATGATCCCCAGCTGTTGGTGGTCCGGGACCGCATGGCCGATCTGGAGCTTTCCTCCGGGGCGCTGGACAAGGCCGATGAATTGGTGAGCACCTACCTCGCGGCGTGCGAGAAGAAGTTCGGCAAGCGAAGCGAGGAGTACATCCGCGCCTGTTCCAAGCTGGGGGACATCGCGCAGCGCAAGGGCGAGACCTCACGGGCCGATTCGCTCTACAAGGTCAGCATCGCAGCAGGCCTGCTCAATACCGATGCAAGTACGGATGCGGTGCTCGCGCTCACCTTGCAAGGACGCGCGCGCATGCACGTGAAGGCGGGCCGTTTTGCCGATGCCGGCAGGGACCTGCAGGATGCGAGACGGATCCTGGCGAGCATCTACGACTCCACCCATTACAAGGTGGCGCACTGTGATGTGCTCCTGGCAGAGGCGGCATTCAACGGCGGTGATGCGACCGCAGCGCTGATCTTCAGCCAAAGAGCGCTTGATCTGTTGAAGGACCGAGCGCGTGCATTGAAGGCCACCAGCATCCCGCAGGCCTTTCCGGATCCGCATCTCCTGCCCGATGCCATCTACTGGAGAGTGCGCGCACAGCGTCTGCTGAACGAGAACGCTTCTCCTAAGAAGGAATGGAACGATGAGCTCGACCTCGCCATCCTTTCGCTTGCGAGGAACAAGGCGGCCGTGAAGGATGAAGCCTCGCAGCTCCTGCTCATCGGTGCGCAGAAGCGCTTGTTCGATCTTGCCATGGACCTGACCTACGATGCCCACGCGAAGTCCGGTTCAGAGGAGGATATCGAGCGCTTCCTAGCGCTTTCAGAAGCGGACCGCTCAATCTTGCTGAAGAGCCGCCTTAACACGTTCGCGGGACTTCGCTTCGCGGGCGTTCCCGATTCGATACTCACCAAGGAACAGGAACTGATCAACGCGCTGGACATCGACGAAGACGATCGCGCGTCCGCCACCGACATGGATCTTCGAGAGAAGGCCTATGCTGATTTCCTCGCTCGGTTGCAGAAGGAACAGCCCGCCTACTTCAACCTTCGGTATGGCGAGCAGCGGGTCACACTGGGCGATATCCGGAAGAAGCTATTATCCGGCGATCGGCAAGCGCTGGCCTATGCGATGACCGCTGGCCATTTATACCTGCTGGTGATCGCGCGCGACACATCCGCGCTGGTACGCGTGGAGAATGATGGCGTGACCGGAGACGTGGAGATGCTGAAGGCATCCATCGATCTGCGCACTCCGGACGCCTACTTTGGAATTGCGCACGAGCTTTACAAGAAGGTCTTTGCGCCAGTGGAACCGCTGTTGACCGGGAAGGAACTGCTCATCATCCCCGACGGTGCGCTCCAACAGGTGAACTTCGAAGTGTTGCTCGATCGGCCATCCACCGGGAAGGACTTCCGCGAGCACCTGCTGCTCCAGCGCTTTGCGATCGCTTACCTGCTGAGCGCCACCACGGCCATGCAATTCGCCGATCTCGCCCGTGCTGGCTCGAATGGGACGCTCGCCATCGCTCCGGGATTCGATGACGAACTGAAGAGGACATACGTCGCGGGCGTCAAGGACACGGCCCAGTTGGATAGGGATTACCTGCGCTACGTGCGCCAGCCTTTCGCGACCACTACTGCACAGGGCCTCGGTCCATTGCTCTCCGCCAAGGTGATGCTCGGCGGTGATGCGAGCGAGAGGGGATTCCGAGATGTTGCCGAGCAGTACGGCATCCTGCACCTGGGCACGCACGCCGAGATGAACGCCGCATCGCCCATGTACTCCCGGCTTGTCCTGAGCAAGGATGGCAGTGGCGTGGATGCCGATTCCGATGGTTACCTGCACGCCTATGAGATCTACGAGCTCGACCTGCGCGCGCAACTCGCGGTGCTTACGGCCTGCGAGACCGGAATCGGGAAAGACGATGAGGGAGAAGGTGTTCGCTCTATCGGCTACAGTTTCGCTTATGCCGGTTGCCCAAGCCTCGTCATGTCGTTATGGAGCATCGACGAGAAGGTGAGCTCGGAGATCATCGCGCGTTTCTACGAGCATCTCGCGGATGGCCTGCCGAAACACGAGGCACTGCGGCAGGCCAAGCTCGATCATCTCGCGAAGGCGGACGGGGATCTCTCGCTGCCATACTATTGGGCGGGATTGGTGATGGTGGGCGATGTGAATCCGGTGAATCTGGAAGGTCGCGGTCCATGGGGCGCTGTTTTGCTTGTTCTTGGCGTCGCACTTATTGGCCTTCTCTTATTCTGGCGAATGCGACGGACGTGAACGCAAGAGGCCCCGGCCTCCCGCTGCATTGCGGGATGACCGGGGCCTCTAAGCAATGCGTCTCGCTCGCGCCTACTTCTGTATCACCAGCCGCTCGGTGTGGATCGCGCTGCCGGCCGCGATGCTCACCAGGTACATGCCGTTGGCCAGTTCCCCGTTCAGGGCGATGGTGGTGTTCACGAAGCCGTCCTGCACCCCGAGGGTGCGCTGGGCCACGCGCTTGCCGAAGCTGTCGTAGATGTCCACGTTGATCGACTCAACACCCTCTTCCACATTGCTCAGGCTCACGAAGAGCTGGTCGCCGTTGTTGGGGTTCGGATACAGTCCCACGCTCCGCTCGGACTGACCGGCTGCGCTTGAAGAGCTCTCCTCAGCCATGCCGAAGCTGCATGTGGTGGTGAGCAGGCAGATATCGCCGTAGGGATCGCTGCTGTGGCACCAGGTAGCGCCATTGTCGAAGCTCGCGCGCACATCCACCTCGTAGGTCTTGTTGCAGGCCAGGCCGTTGGTGTTCACCCAGTACTTACCCGTGGCGCTGGTCTTCACGATGGTGATGTTCTCCGATGGGATGCGGAAGCGGAACTGGTAGCGGTTCGCGTTCTGCCAGAATGCGCTTGAGCAGGTGGGGCCTGGCTCCACCAAGCGCTTCACCGGACGTGCATGCACGAGCTGGCTGGTGCCGATCGTGCGGCTCTGGCCGCAGCTCAAGTACGGGTTGCCGGGCAGGTCCAGCAGCTTGGTGCGCGGGCACTGCGCCAGCGCGTTGTTCAGCATCATGCGGCATGCGGGGCCCCAGTTGTTGTACACGCCATTCACCAGACAGCGCACCTTCACGTTGTAGAGCACGCCTTGCTGGAGCGGGAGGGTGTAGAGCAAGCAGTGCGTGGAGGCTTGGAATCGCTTGAAGCTGAAGTCGCCATTGGGGTCGTAGAACCAGAATTGATAGCCGGTCGCGTTCGGGTTGATGTTGGCTACGATGAAGGCCTGACTGCAGGCGTAGGGCGCCCAGTCAAGCTTGTCGCAGCTGGTGGTGATCAGGCGGTCGGTACCCACGGGCAGGCAGAAGCCCTCATTGTTGGCGATGGCACTGGCATACCCACTGCTGAAGTTCTGGCTGTTGTCGACGACGCGGCGCATGGCGGGTTCCACCGTGCGCAACAGGTAGCCGCCGCCGGTTATCCCGTCGCCAGCGTCATCGGTCACCACCAAGTAGTAGCAGCCATTGCTCAGGCAGAAGCTCCAGCCCACGATCGGGCTTCCTTCAAGTACCCCGCCATCGGTCTGCACCAGCGCATTGGTCACCTGGTCGTACACGGCCCATTGGATCTCGCTCACGCCATCGGTCTGGAACTCGATTTCCAGGATGTTCTCCGTGCAGGGATCGATGGGCACGCCGGCGCACACGCAACCAGCGTCGAGCACATCGTTAACGGTGCTCGCGTCCCCGTCATCGCATGGCGTGCCGGCCGAACAGCCGCCCAGCAGCCGCGCCAGGCAGTTGCGGCCCGTACCGTTGAAGGAGGTGAAGTAGCCCCCGGTGACAGTACCGCCGCTGGGCTGCACAATGACCGCATTCACGCCTTGGCCGACCGGATCGTTGAAACCGGTGCCGGGGTCGAACGCGGTATCGAGCGAACCATCGGCCTGCAGTCGGGCGATCCTCCCCCGAGGTGACCCGTTGAATTCGAGGAACCGGCCAACGGCCACAATCTTGCCATCAGAGGCCAAGGCCATATGGAAGACTGGGCCCGAGGTGAAGCCAGTGCCTGGGTTGAAGCTGGTATCCAAGGCGCCGTCAGGCTCTAGCCGGGCAATACGGGAGCGGGCCGCGCCATTGACGTGCAGGAAATCGCCGGCGACAAAGAGGCGCCCATCCGGCTGGCGGAGCAGTGACCAAACACGGCCATCGGTACCACCGGTCCAACTCGGGTCCAAGGCACCGTCCGTTTCCAGGCGTACGAGGTTCTGCACCGGTGTTCCGTTGTACGCATTGAAGGCCCCGCTCACCAGCACCCGGCCATCGGCCTGCAGCACCAGATCGTCGACCTCGCTGGAGCCAGGAATGGGGAAGCCGGTGCCGGGGTCGAAAGCCGTGTCCAACGTGCCATCGGCGTTCAGTTGGGCGATGTAATTCCGCGCAATGCCGTTGAAGGTCTGGAAGTCCCCGCCCGCGATGATCCTGCCGTCCGGCCGCACCGCCAAGGCCATCACCACGCTGTTGAACCCGACCCCGGTATCGAAGGTGGAATCCACGCTGCCGTCCGCGTTCAGCCTGGCAATGAAGTTGCGCGGGACGCCGTTCACGGCCGTGAAGTCCCCGCCGATGAGCACCCGCCCGTCAGTCTGAAGTGCGATCACCGAAACATACCCGAAGAAGACGCCGCCTGTGCAACCGGTTCCAGGATCGAAGGTTGAATCGAGCGTGCCGTCCACGTTCAGCCGGGCGATGCCGTTCCGTGCGGTGCCATTGAACGTGCTGAAGCTACCGCCGACCAAGACCTTGCCGTCCGCTTGTTGCGCTAGCGCGTTAACGCCCACATAGAACTCGGAACCTTCGAAGCCGCTGCCGATATTGAATGTAGGGTCATTGCTCCCCGGCTGCGCGCTCAGGAACTGAAAGGGAAGCAAGACTGAAGCCGAGAGGATGGTTGATCGAATGATGTGCTTCATGATGCGGGGTGTTGGTTGAGTGAGCCCGTCGTTAGAATCGTGCGACCCACCTCGGAATCACCATCAAAGCTGGCTGCCGCGGACTGCGGCAACCCTGATGGTCATCACTTTCCAATCGATTTCCCCACATGCAAGCGCGGAATCCTCGTAGTTGCGGGATGCACGACGTCGTGCGGTGCGAGGCGATTGTGTGTGGGAACCCCTTGCTGTCGCCTGATGCTCGCAAGCACAGAGCCCAGTGCATCCCGGTCAACGACCGATCGGCGCGGGGCTCCGCATCACCTCTTTCTGCTTACTTCTGGATCACCAGCCGCTCGGTGTGGATCGCGCTGCCGGCCGCGATGCTCACCAGGTACATGCCGTTGGCCAGTTCCCCGTTCAGGGCGATGGTGGTGTTCACGACGCCGTCCTGCACCCTTATGGTGCGCTGGGCCACGCGCTTGCCGAAGGCATCGTAGATGTCCACGTTGATGCTCTCCACGCCCTCCTCCACGCTGCTCAGGCTCAAGCGCACCTGGTCGCCGTTGTTGGGGTTCGGATACATCGCCACGCGGGCCTCGTTAGCCGTTGTGCTGCTGCTCTCCTCAGCCATGCCGAAGCTGCACGTGGTGGTCAGCTGGCACACATCGCCGTAGGGGTCGCTGCTGTGGCACCAAGTGGAGCCATTGTTGAAGCTCGCGCGCACATCCACTTCGTAGGTCTTGTTGCAGGCCAGGCCGTTGGTGTTCACCCAGTACTGTCCGGTGGCGCTGGTCTTCACGATGGTGATGTTCTCCGATAGGATGCGGAATCGGAACTGGTAGCGGTTCGCATTCACCCAGTTGCAGTTGTTGTTCATGCGGCGCACCGGCTTGGCGTGCACGTAGATGCTGGCGCCGATCGCACGGCTCTGTCCGCAGCTCAGGTATTGGTTGCCGGGCAGGTCCATGAGCTTGGTGCGGGGGCACTGGGCCTCAGCGCTGTTCACCACTAGGCGGCAGGCAGGGCCCCAGCTGTTGTAGTTGCCATTGATGCGGCCGCGCACCTTCACGTTGTAGAAGCCGCCCTCGGTGAGCTGATTGCCGAGCCATGCGTTGAGCTGGAAGTGGGCCGCGCGGGTTGCGCTGGCAGGCAGTCCGTTGCTCGTGTTGTGGCTCTGGAAGCGCTTGAAGCTGTAGCCGCCATTGGGCGTGTACCACCACATCTGGTAGCCGCTGTTGGCGTTGTTCACGCCGTACTCATCGCTCACGTCCTGGTTGGCATTGGCCACCACGAACTCGCCGCCGCAGGGGCTGACCTTCCAGTCGCGCTTGTCGCAGCTGGTGTAGATCAGGCGGTCGGTGCCCACGGGCAGGCAGAAGCCCTCGTTGGCCGCGATCTGGCTGGTGCCGCCGCTGGTGAAGCCGCCTTCGCCGAAGGTGCCGTAGAGGTTATCGATCAAGCGCACGCTGCTGTTGATCTTCAGCAGGTAGCCGCCGTTCACGATGCCGTCGCCGCCACCGTCGGTGACCACCAGGTAGTAGCAGCCGTCGGGCAGGCAGGTGGCTTCAGAGCCGTTGCCGATCAGGGCGCCGCCGCCGCTCTGCATCAACGTGTTGGTGCCTTGCTCGAAGATCTGCCATGTGAGGTCGTCGTTGCCGTCAGCTTGGTACACGAAATCCAGGTCGGTGGTGCAGGTCGGGATCGGTGTGCCCTCGCAATCGCAATTCGCCGTCCAGGTGTCAGCCGTGGTGCCGTTGTCGTTGTCGTCACAAGGCGTTCCGGGCAATGCGCTTCCTCCGATTGCACCGAGGCAATCCACCGCGTCACCTCCGAGGTCTGCACTGGGGTCTGCCACACAGATCTCGCGCGGATTAGAAAGGCCGATGATGATGCGCGTGTACGGATCGGTGCCGCTGGCTGGACCGTATATGCCAGTCGCCCATCCGCCGATGGTGTAGTACGCTACGGTGCAGTTGGGGCGTGTGAAACCGGACAGCTCATGTGAGCCCTCCCATTCCACGATTGCGTCGAAGGTGTTGCTGCCCGGCGTGGCCTCATCGAGCACCCAAGTGCAGCCCACCACATTGTTCGAAACGGTGGTGCCCGTCTCCACGCCAATGGCGCCATACGAGGTGTTCACCGTGGGCCGCACGCGCACGCCGCAGACGTCCTGTGGGCCGCTCATCATGCTCAAGGTGATCGGGCAGAACTTCGAGGCAGTTCCCACCGGATAGAAGCAGTTGGCTCCATTGATCGCGCGGCGGAAGCGGCCTATGCCGTCGCACACGAAGTAGCTCAATGCGCTACCTCCGATCAATGCGCCTGCCGTCGGATTCTCCAACGAGAACCCGTACAAGCCATGCCGGATCACTCCATTCCCCAGTCGCGCGGTCATGCTCACGCGCACGTTGCCCTGAAGGTCGATGCCGGCCGCATTGTCGATGCGCACATTCGTGTAGGTGCCGTCGCCGCCCATCACCTGTGCCACGCTGGCTTTGAAGCGGAAGTCAGGGCACTGCAGAAGGCCGTGGCAGATCACCGCTTCGCCTTTCCAATCCACGGCGGCGGTGAGGTCCAGCACCGCGCCGAGCGAAACATGGATCTCACCGAACTGGTCGCCTATGAAGACGCCATCAAGAACCAGCGTGCCCTGCAGCACTTCGATCTTGCCGCCCACCAGATTGGTGAACGCGCCAGACTGGTGACGGAATAGGCAGCCACAGTTCATGCGGTAGATGCCCGCATTATTCAACGCAATGCGCCACGAGTCTGCTGGGTCTGATGTACCGGTGATCATGATCAAGCCGGCGCTCAAGTTGTTGAACAAGCCGTTGCCCCAGAGCTTGCCGCCCTCGAAGTTCCATGTGCCGCGATGGTGGATCACACCATGACAGAACACGCTCACCGTCGGGTTGAAGGTGGTGATCACGTTGATCGCAATGTCGATGATGGCCGATGCCTCGATGGTTCCCCCGATCCACTTGAAGGTGCCGCCATTGATCACCTTCACCATGAACGGACCGAAGACCTGCGCGCCGTCCTCCAGTTCAAAGTCCTTCACATCGAAATCCCAGTTCACCACCAGTGAAGCATCGCGGATCACCACGCGGCCGTTGCTGGCCTCGCCGCCGTTCTCGTTGTAGAAGGTGCCGCCGCAGCCGCAGAGCTTGCCGAGGCCGGCGTATGTGATATTGCCGTAGTTGTAGAAGCCGCCCTTGAAGCGGTACTCGCCATCAATGATGTGAACGAGTCCGCCCGCGAGGTTGTGGAAGTAGGTGGCGTAGTGGGTGAAGATGCCGCCATTCATCTTTCGGAACTCACCCGCGTTGTACACGAGAAGTCGCCACGAGAGGTCGAAATCGAGCACGCCGTAGATGTACACGATAGCGCCCAGGTAGTTGTGGAAGGTGCCGTCGCCCTTCAGGTCGCCGCCGTTGAAGTTCCAGGTGCCGCGATGGTGGATGACGCCGTGGCAGAACACGCTCGCCACCGGATTGAAGGTCGTCACCACGTTGATCGCGATGTCGATGATGGCCGATGCCTCGATGGTGCCGCCGATCCATTTGAAAGTGCCGCCGTCGATCACCTTCACCTCCAGCGGACCGAAAACCTGCGCGCCGTCCTCCAGCTCGAAGTGCTTCACGTCGAGGGCCCAGTTCACCACGAGCGATGCGTTGCGGATCACCACGCGGCCGTTGCTGGCCTCGCCGCCGTTCTCGTTGTAGAAGGTGCCGCCGCAGCCGCAGAGCAGCGCCGGACCGGTGGTGGCGATGATACCGTAATTGTAGTAGCCGCCCTTGAAGCGGTATTCACCCACAAGCACGTTCACCACGCCGCCGGCCAGGTTATGGAAGGCGCCGCCGTAGTGCGTGAACACCAGCGCCGTGCTCTTGTTGACGATTCCCGCGTTGTAGAAGACCAGCTCCCACGAGAGGTCGATGTCGAGCACGCCGTTGATCGTGAATACGGCCGTTGCCAGGTTGTGGAAGGCGCCGCTTCCGACCAGGTTGCCGCCGTTGAAGCTCCACGTGCCACCGTTGTAGATGACACCGTAGCAGTAGACACTCACGGTGGTGTTGAACACACTCACCACGCCAACGGCGAGATTGAGCACGCAAGAGGCGTGGATGGTGCCGCCCGTCCATGTGAAGGTGCCGCCCGTGATCACGTTGATCGGCTGCGGACCCTGCAGCAATCCGCCCTCCAACCAGAGGTGCAGGATGTCCAGCGGGGCCTGCGCGATGAGCGTACCGCCCGCGAGGATGATGCCCGCGGTGCTGGTGCTGCCGCCCACCTCATGCACGAAAACGCCGCCCGAGATGCGCAGCACTGAGGAGCCGAGGCAAACGAGCGTGCCTCCGTTGTTGAAACCGTAGGTCCAGAGCACGCCGTTCACCACGGTCACCACGCCGCTCACTTCCACATCCACCTGGCCGGTGAAGGCGAAGGCGATGGGCACATTCACATTGATGGCCCCGTGGCACACCAGCGCGTTCTGCCAGCTGTCATACGGATCCCACACGCCGGTGATGTTCACCACCGCCGTGCTCAGCACCGTGACGCTGCCGTTGCCGTGCAGGCTTCCGCTCACGTGGTTCCAAATGCCGCCGAGGTTGATGCTGCCGTAGTTGTAGAAGACCGTCGGTGCGTTGAAGTTGACCGTAGCCGTCACCGCGATGTCGATCGCACAGCCAGCGCTGATGGACCCACCGGTGCAGGTGAGGGTGCCACCGCCCAGCACGTACACGCCACCCGCACCGCTCACCGTGCCATTCAGCACATACAAGTGCAGGATGTTGAGCGCCGCGTTCACCACCAGATTGCCTCCGGCCACTACGATGGCGCCGCCGCTCACGCTGCCGCCCGCATTATTGATGAAGCTGCCGCCCACGATGCGCACCACGCTGCTGCTGGCGCAGGCGATGCTGCCGGTGTTCGTGAAGCCGTTCACCCAGATATCGCCGGTCAGAACGCTCACGCTTCCGCCCTGATTCACGAAGATGGAGGTGGTGAAGGTGTAATAGGTGGCCACGTTCACCTGCACGCTGCCAGCGTTGGTGAGGGCTACGGCCCAAGCGTTGTTGATGTCCTGCGCGCCTTGGATGCTGATCACACCGCTAGCCAGGTTGCTGAAGCTGCCCGTGCCGTGCAGGTTGCCGTTGAGCACGGTCCATGTGCCTGCATTCTGGATCACGCCGCCATGCACCAGCGTGCACGCGCAGTTCATGGTGGCCGTGCCGGAGGAAGCGATGGAGAGGGTGATGCCCGCGCCGGTCTCGCCGCCCGTCCAGAAGAACTGATGCACGATACGCACCGTTCCCGTGCCGGTGAGCAGACCGCCGGTGGTGATGGTGAGGCTGCCCAGCACATCCACATCGAAGCCTACGCCATCCATCACGGTGGCGGTGGAGGCCACGACGATTGCGCCGCCGCTCTCCACGAGTACTTCATCCATGGTGGTTGCGGCGTTCACGTTCACGGTGTGCGTGCTGCGCACGGTGATGGTGCCGCTTACATGCGAAGGCGGCGAACCCGCTGCGACCCAAGAGACGCCGTTGTGCCGTTCCCAGATCGCCGGGTCGGACCAGTCGCCGCTGTTGATCGTGCGATAGGCTGAGCCGCCATCCTCCACTTCGAAAGGGCGCGTCTCGGAATGGCTCCAGCGCGCTCCGCTGTCGCGCACGCGCAGGCCCACGCGATGCTGGCCGGGCGGTAGGGCGCCCGTTGCGAGCACCACGTTCACGTCGATGGAATCAGCAGGAGCGCCTGTGGCGAACGCGATGCCTGCGCCCTGGCCGGGGTCGCTGTCGAAGTAGTATTCGCCAACCACCAGCTCGAGCGCGCCAGCCGGATCCGGATAGATGAACGCCGGACGAGCCTGGGCTTGTCCCCATTTGCCATTCGCATCGCGGAAGCGCGCGCAGAAGTAGTGGAAGCCCAATGAAAAGCCGGTGAGATCAATGCTCGTGAGGGCATGGACCACGCTGTCCGCAGAGGTCACCGTGAACCCGCTTGCATTGCCGTTGCCGGGATCCGTGTCGAAGAAGTACTCGCCGGCCACCAAGGGTGCGTTGGCCGCATTCGCGAAGAAGGACGGAAAGACATAGACCGATTGGTGCGCGGCAAGGCCCCATTTGCCGGTGATGTCCTTATGGCGAACGCCGATCCGGTGGAAGCCCGCAGACAAGGCGCTGAGGTCGATCACAGTGGCCGTCGTGGTGCTATCGCCTTGAACCACGGGGAAAGCGTTGCCGTTGCCCACGCCGGGATCGGTATCCACGAAGTACTCGCCCGCTGTGATCGGCCCGGTTGCGGGATTGGTGAATGCGGGATTGACGATGAAGATGCTGCGTGTGAGCGCGTGGCCCCATCGGCCGTTGGCGTCCTTGTGGCGCAGGCCGATCAGGTGGAAGCCCGGAGTCAATGCGCTCACATCCACCACCGCATTGGTGATCGTGCTGTCGCCGGGCGTCACCGCGAATGCGGTTCCGTTGCCCACACCGGGGTCCGTGTCGAAGTAGTACTCGCCTCCGGTGATGGGAGCATTGGCAGGATTCTCGAAGCCCGGATTGAAGATGTACAGGCTGCGCGTGAATGCGAGGCCCCATTTGCCAGTGGCATCCTTCTGCCGCACGCATACCCGGTGCATGCCGGGCAGCAAGGCGCTCACATCAACCACCAGGTTGGTGGTGGTGCTATCGCCGGGAATGACGGCGAAGGCGATGCCGTTGCCCACGCCGGGATCGCTATCGATGAAGTACTCAGCCGCCGCGATCGCCGCGGTTGGCGGATTGGTGAAGCCGGCGCTGAAGATGTAGAGGCTCTGGCTGAGGATGTGGCTCCATTGCCCATCAGCATCCTTGTGCCGCGCGCAAATGCGGTGGAAGCCGGGCGTCAATGCGCTGGCATCGATGGTGAATGCGGTGGTGGTGCTGTCGCCGGGCGAGAGCGCGAAGGCCGCGCCATTGCCGACGCCGGGGTCGGTATCAACGAAGTACTCCGCGCTCGTGATCGGTGCTGCCGGCGGATTCGCGAAGCTCACCGAATGGACATAGACCGGACGTGCCAGCGCATGGCTCCAGTGGCCATCGGCATCGCGGTGGCGCACGCCGATGCGATGCATGCCCAAGGGCAGCGCGCCCAGCGGTACGTTCAGTGCTGTGGTGGTGCTGTCGCCGGGGGCCAAGCTGAAGGCGATCGCGTTGCCCACGCCCGGATCGGCATCCACGAAGTACTCCGCTGCCACGATGGATTGACCCATCGTCAGGCTCGGACTAAGGAGCAGTCCGAGCACGAGCTTGCGCGCCGCGTTCATCGGTTCCATGGTTCGGTTCGGAACAGATGCGTGCTCAGTTCTCCTTGTTGGCCTTCACGGTGGCGTTCACGGTGCCGCCTTGGGGCACTTGGCTGAATTGCAGGTTGAACTCACGCACGCGCGGGATGCGGGCCACGCCATTCTGGTTGGGCCATGGCGCAGGGCCGCCGTAGATCCCGATATCGGTGCCATCGGTGCCAGCGTTGTTCCCGGCGGAGGAAGGCGCCAGATCGTAATTGTAGGTGAAGTTCAGAGAGTTGTCCGGCGCATTGGTGAACTCCGGGTTCACGCCCACCAAATTGCCGGAGCCGCCATTCGTGCCATAGGGAATGGTGTTGTTCGCGGTCTGGTAGGTGATGTTATTGCTGAGGGTGCAGCCGGTCACCGAAGGCTGCACGGGTGTGCTCTGCCAGAAGATGTTGTTCGTGATCAGGGCGTTCGAAATGGTGTGCAAGGCATGCCAGTAATAGCCGATGAACAGGTTGTTCGTGATCAGCACCGAGGCGGAGTTCGATGTCTGGATGTACCCGCCCGAGTGCACGATGTTGTTCGCGAAGAGGACGCTGTTGGCATTGTTGAAGCCCGCGTAATAGATGTAGTTGTGGCGGAAGACCAGGTTGTTCAGCCCAGCGACCTGGGGTGAGATGTAGTACAGCCGTGAGCGCTCCAAAGTGACGTCGCTGCAATAGATGTAGATGGTGCTGTTGGCATCGATGCTCGAGAGCTTGGAGCCACCGGCATTGCTGTACAGGTAGATGGTGGAGATCACCGTGGGCTGAGCGGGCGCAGGCGGAGCGTAACCGGAGCCGATGATGGTGAGCAGCTTGTCGATGGTGATCGCCGGGTAGGCTGTGCCCGTTCCCAGCACGTACAACGTATCCCCGTTCGTGGCCGCATCAATGGCCACCTGCAGGTTGTTGTACTGCGCCGGTTGGCTCGGCGAATTGCTCACGGTGCGCACGGTGGCTTGTGCACTGGCGGCAACGAACAAAGCGGCGGCAAGGAGGATGGATGGTTTCATGGCAGCGGTGGTGTGTGGGTTGCGGTTTGGTTGTCGGCGCGGGAATGTGATGGGATTCCGCGCTCCATGTCAAGGCCAATGGTCAGATTCATGCGATTCCGTGCCGCGACCGGATCATTTGAGGTGCTGCGGCAGCGAACGGTCCCGGTTGGAAACACATGGCGCAAAAGGAGGCCCTGGACCAAGGGTCCGCAATACGGCAACAACCGCAAACCCCTACGGGATTCCCCGTAGGCACCGGTCGGAGGCGATCAGCCGCGGAACCGGACCTCCCCGGCAAGCTGGTACACCGTGCGGCCCAGCACCGGATGCACCCAGTGCGGCGCGATGTCGGCGGCGGGCTCCAAGGCGAAGGCCCGCTCGTGCATCCGCGGATGCGGAACAATGAGCCCGGGCCCCTCGATGACCCGATCGCCGATGAGCAGGATGTCGATGTCGATGCTCCGCGCCGTGCAGCGCTCCTGCGGCTCGCGCGTGCGGCCCAGTTCGGCCTCGATGCCGAGCAGCGCGGCCATCAACTGCTGCGGATCGTGCTGCGTGCCGATGATCAGCGCCCGGTTCAGGAAGAGCCGCTCGTCCGTGAAACCCCAAGGCTCGGTCCAATGGTCGCGGCTGCGCGACAGGATGGCGCCTGCACGGGCCTCAATCATGCGCTCGGCCCGACCGAGTGTCGCCTTTACCTCGCCGATGTTTCCGCCCAAAAGCAGCAGAGCCTCATACGGAACCGTCATCGGGCCAAAGCTATCGGCGGCGGTTGACCGGATGGCGAGGCGCGCGAATCGATCAGGGAATCGGAATAGAAGGCGAAGCTGCTGTGCGGGTACAACACCTCGGCGTCGGCCAGATCGCCATCGCGGCCCATGTCGGTGGCGGAATCGAGGCGACCAGCCCTCCCATCCGCCCTCCCTCCCGCTGGTGTAAGGCGGCCTGGATGCTGAGCGCGCGCAGGCCTATGTTCGCCTCCGAAACAAAAAGATCGCGCACCCATGGGACAGTTCCTCAAATTCATGTTCGCCTCCATGCTGGGCACCCTGCTCATCGGCGTGGTGCTCATCGTCCTCTTCTTCGGCATGCTGGCCGCTGCGGCCGCCGGCCTGGGCAGCAAGGGCAAGCCCACCAAGATCAAGGATGGCTCCGTGCTGCAGCTCACGCTCGACAACGAGCTCGTGGACCGCGGCGACGACGAGCAGATGGATTTCGACTTCGGCCCCTTCCAAGGCGAATCGAAGACCGGCCTAAACCAGGTGCTCGCTGCCTTGGATCAAGCCAAGTCCGATGAGAAGATCGAGGGCATCTTCCTTGACCTCACCAGCGTGAACTCCGGCTTCGCCACACTGCGCGAGATCCGCAACAAGATCATGGAGTTCAAAAAGGAGAGCGGCAAGCCCGTGGTGGCCTGGGCCGAGTTCTACACCCAGGGCAGCTACTACCTGGCCACCGCCGCCGATCAGGTGTACCTGCAGCCCAAGGGCATGCTCGACTACCGTGGCCTGCAGAGCGAGTACATGTTCCTCAAAGGGCTCTTCGACAAGCTCGACATCGACATGCAGTTCATCCGCGGCAGCAACAACAAGTTCAAGAGCTTCGGCGAGGTGTACACCGAGGAAGAGATGAGCCCGGCCAACCGTGCGCAGATCGAATTGATCCTGCGCGGGCTCTGGGCCGATCACCGCTCGGCCGTGAGCGAGAAGACGGGCCTGAGCGCCAATGAGCTCGATACCATCGCCAACACCTTCGCCGCGAAGGACGACGAGGCCGCACGCGACCTGAAACTGGTGGATGCGCTCATGTACCGCGACGAGCTGCTCGCCGACATCAAGGAACGCATGAGCCTCGACAAGGAGAAGGACATCGCTTTCGTGAGCCTGGGCAAGTACCTGCGCACCGACGATGAGAAGGAGGAGGAAGGCGATGCCAAGACCAAGCTCGCGGTGATCTATGCCGAAGGCGGCATCTCCAGCGGCGAAGGCGACGACGGCATCGGCAGCACCTCGCTCTCCGCCACCATCCGCGAGGCGCGCGAGGACAGTGCCGTGAAAGCCATCGTGCTGCGCGTGAACAGCCCCGGAGGCAGCGGCCTGGCCAGTGAGGTGATCTGGCGCGAGGTGAAGCTCGCCGCCGAAGCGAAGCCCGTGGTGGTGAGCATGGGCGATGTGGCGGCCAGCGGGGGCTACTACATCAGCTGCCCGGCCACCAAGATCTACGCGGAGCCCACCACCATCACCGGCAGCATCGGCGTGTTCGGCCTCATCCCCAACATGCAGGGCTTCTTCAAGAACAAGCTGGGCATCACCTTCGACGGCGCCAAGACGCACGAGTACGCCGACATGATGACCGTGAGCCGACCCTTGACCGAGACCGAGAAGCGCATGATGCAGCAATGGGTCGATGACTTCTATGATGGTTTCGTGGAGCGCGTGGCCGAGGGCCGCAAGCTCACCACCGCTCAAGTGGACAGCATCGGTCAGGGCCGCGTATGGACCGGCGCCGACGCCAAGGAGCGCGGATTGGTGGACGAGCTCGGCGGCTTGGAGGATGCCATTCGTGCCGCCGCCACGCTGGCCGGGATCAGCGACTACCTCAAGGTGGATCTGCCCGAACAGGAGGACTTCCTGAAGAAATTGCTGAAGGACCTCAACACCGAGACCAAGGCCTGGGTGGCGCGCGAGTACCTCGGCGAAGATGCCAAGCTCTTGAAGGAGTATCAGCGCGCACGCGAAGCCAAGGAGCAGACCGGCATCCTGGCCCGCATGCCCTACGACCTGATCATCCAATAGCTACAGGTGAATGCAAGCACGGGCGGCCGCCGTATGGCGACCGCCCGCTTGCCCTTTGTGATCAGTTGCCTGATCTAACCAAAACCCGGGTGCTGTAACGCGGGGCCCGTTCGATGGTTACGGTCGTGCCTCAACTTTCAACAACCACATGCACCCCGCTCTGGTTGCGGATGTTCACCACACGGCCATCCTCCCAGAGCAGGTACTGGCCCTTGATGCCCATGAGGGTGCCGCCGATCACCGGCTGCTTCTCGAAGGATAGGCTTGTGACCTTCGGCGGATAAGCGAGCACCGGGTAGTGGATCGCCTGCGGCTCCGAATCGTGCAGCAAGTGCTCCTGCAGATCGGCGCGCAAAGCGCCGATAGCCTGCGCTCGTGCGGCCCGCAATGCACTGTCATCGGGCTTCACCTCCTTCAGCATCGCGCGCCAGTTGGTCTTATCAGCGAAAATGCGCTTGAGGTCAACCTCGATGAGGCCGGCGAGCTGGCGGTAAGGAACACGGGCGATCTCCAGCGCCGCTACCGCGCCTTGATCGATCCACCGCGTGGGCACTTGGGTGGCGCGCGTGACGCCCACCTTCACATTGCCGGTGAAGCTCAGATAGACCACATGCTCGGTGTTGTGATGGTCCTGCTCCCATTGCGGATCACGGCCCTCGCCGAGGTGCGCGCGGCACAGCTCGGGATGCACGATGCACTCCGCGGCCTCCGGAGCGCTCACCAGGCACGGGTAGCAAAAGCCCTGCTGGAAGAGCTTCTTCACGCGCTTGCCGCAGCTCACGCAGCTCAGCACGCCCGTGGCGCGCAGGGTCAACGGTTGTCCAACCAGAGCGCTCAGATCGATCGGCGGGTCGAAGGGCAAGGCGTAGCGCACGGTGCCATCGGGCGCCAGTGCGGAGCGCATCTTCAGCAGAGGCTGTCCATCATCCATCGGCGGCGACTACATTTCGGCGGAAGATAGGCGCCTCCCCCACCATGCCCCTGAACGCGCTGTTCGGATTCCTCATCAAGAAACGGCTGCAGCAGATCGAGCTGTTCCGTGATCATCCGCACCTGGCCCAGCTCGAGCAGTTCCACTCGCTGCTGCGCATGGCGCGCTACACCGAATGGGGAAGGCAACACGACTACGGCTCCATCACCACCGTGGATGAGTACCGGGAGCGCGTGCCCATCCAGGACTACGAATCCGTGAAGCCCTACGTGGCCCGCCTGCGCAAGGGCGAGCAGAACCTGCTCTGGCCAACGGACATGAAGTGGTTCGCCAAGAGCAGCGGCACCACCAGCGACCGCAGCAAGTACATCCCCGTGAGCCGTGAGGCCCTGGAGGAATGCCATTACAAGGGCGGCAAGGACCTGATCGCGCTGCACTACCAGCAGCGTCCGGAGAGCAAGCTCTATCAGGGCATGAGCCTGGTGGTGGGCGGCAGCAGCGCCATCGAGCACTTGCGCGCCGATGCCTACACCGGCGACCTCAGCGCCATCATCATCCGCAACCTGCCGGTATGGGTGGAGGTGCGGCGCACACCCGTGATCGAGACCGCCCTGATGGAGAATTGGGAGGAGAAGATCGAGCGCATGGCGCGGGAGACCATGCGAGAGGATGTGCGCTGCATCGCGGGTGTGCCCAGCTGGACCCTCGTGTTGCTGCACCGCATCCTGGAGCTCACCGGCAAGCGTGACATCTTGCAGGTGTGGCCCAACCTCGAGCTCTTCATGCACGGCGGCGTGAGCTTCAGGCCCTACCGCGAGCGGTACCAGGACCTGATCCGCTCGCCGCACATGAACTACATCGAGAGCTACAACGCCAGCGAGGGCTTCTTCGCCGTGCAGGACCGCCGCGGCGCCGACGACATGCTGCTCATGCTCGACTACGGCATCTTCTACGAGTTCATGGCGCTAGACGAGATCGCTGCAGCCCGCCCGCGCACGCTGCTGCTGAATGAAGTGGAGCCCGATGTGAGCTACGCCCTCGTGATCAGCACCAACGGCGGGCTGTGGCGCTACATGCCCGGCGATACCGTGCGCTTCACCAGCGTGAAGCCGTACCGGTTGCAGGTGAGCGGACGCACCAGGAGCTTCATCAATGCCTTCGGCGAAGAGCTCATCGTCGATAACGCCGATCGCGGCATCGAGGCCGCCTGCCAGGCGACCGGCGCCGTAGTGAGCGAGTACACGGCTGCGCCGGTGTTCATGGGCAGCGATGCGCGCGGCGGGCACGAATGGGCCATTGAGTTCGCGCGCGATCCGGATGACCTCGGCCGATTCACCGACGCCCTCGACCAGGCCATGCGCGCGCTCAACAGCGACTACGACGCCAAGCGCCGCGGGGACATGGCCCTGCGAAGGCCCCTGGTGCACGCCTTGCCGGTTGGCACGTACCATGCATGGATGCGCGAGCGCGGCAAGCTCGGCGGGCAGAACAAGGTGCCCCGCCTGTGCAACGACCGCGCACTGATCGAATCGATCCTCGCCCCCGTGCACGCATGACCCTTCGAGCGCTGCTGCTGTTGATCCCCTTTGCGCACGCGCTGAAGGCCCAGCCCTCGCTGCCCTCCTACGACATCGAAGGCGCCTTCGCCACCTTCACAACCGATGAGCTCGGGTACGTGTATGCGCTGCAAGGCGATGAGCTCGTGCTGTTCGACGCCAAGGGCCGCTCCTGGCTGCGCAACAGCGTGAAGACCCTCGGCCGCATCGGCACCATCGATGCGTTCTATTCCCTGAAGCCCATGGTGCATGCACCCGAGCAGGGCCAGCTCGCCGTGCTCGACAATACCCTGGCCTTGCAGGGCGATGTGATCAACCTGCCGCGCGTGGGCTTCCCGCAGGCCGTGCTCGCCTGCGTGAGCGTGCAGAACGGCTTCTGGCTCTTCGACCAGCGCGAGATGGCGCTGCTGCGCGTGGATGCCCAGCTCCGCCCGCTGGCCAATACCGGGCGCCTCGACCAACTGCTGGGCTTCGCGATCGCGCCCACGCGCATGCTCGAGCACGAGAGCCGCCTCTATGTGATGGACCCGCGCAACGGCATCCATGTCTTCGACCTCTTCGGCACCTGGATGCGCACCATCCCCATCACCGGAGCAAGCAGCTTCATGGTGCGCGGACAAGCGCTGTGGAGCTTCGCTGACGGCACGCTCAGCGTGTACGACATGCGCTCCTTCACCCAACAGCCCATCGCGCTGCCCGCCGATGCTGAAGGTCCGATCCGTGATGCGCGCGTGGATCGCGGCTGCATCTACCTGCTCACCAAGCGCGGCATCAGCGTAAGGCCGAAGTAGCCTCCACGAGTTTTCCACGATCAGGCGCCGGGTGCGGCGCGCGGATAACTTCGCCAGCCGTTGAGCGGCCCGCAACAACCCTCAACCATTCAACGCGCCGAAGCGCTTCGCCGAGGCGGCCGACCTTCTCAACCCTCAACCTGCATCACGCCCATGCACATCGCCATCGCAGGCAACATCGGCTCCGGCAAGACCACGCTCACGCAGCTGCTGGCCAAGCACTACAAATGGGAGCAACTGCAAGAGGCCGTGGACAACAACCCCTACCTCTTCGACTTCTACAAGGACATGCAGCGCTGGAGCTTCAACCTCCAGATCTTCTTCCTCAACTCGCGCTTCGAGCAGCTGCTCGAGATCCGCAGCAGCGGCCGCAATGTGATACAGGACCGCACCATCTATGAGGACGCCTACATCTTCGCGCCCAACCTGCACGCGATGGGCCTGATGACCACGCGCGACTTCGAGAACTACCATCGCCTCTTCCGGAACATGGAGAATGCGATCCAGCCGCCCGACCTGCTCATCTTCCTCCAGGCTCCTGTGGAGAAGCTCGTGAAGCAGATCGCCGAACGGGGCCGCGATTACGAGGCCAGCATCAGCATCGATTACCTCAAGCGCCTCAATGAGCGCTACGATGCATGGATCGAGAAGTATGACAAGGGCAAATTGCTGGTGATCGATGTGGAGGACAATGCGTTCCACACCGATCCGGAGGACCTCGGCCGGATCATCAACCGGATCGATGCGGAGGTCCATGGCCTCTTCCCCATGGAGAAGCCGGCCGCCAAGGCGGAGATGAAGCCGCTGAAGAAGGGCACACTGAAGCCATTGCCCAGCAAGAACGGCACGAAGCCCGCGGCAGCGGTCAAACCCGCTGCGGCAGGCAGGGCCGTGGCGAAGAAGCGCTGAGCAGTCCCTGTTCGATCAGCCCGGGAGCACCAGTCCCCCGTTGGTCCAGACGGCCTGCTCCACGGACGTTGATGGCATGCCCATGCGCGCCATCATCCCGGAGAACGCCGTGGTATCACCGCTCGTGCATACGCGCGTGCCGCCACCGGCAGCCGCCTCGGCAAGCAGCCCGCGCTCGCCGAGCACGCGTGCCACTTGCCTGGTTACCGCAGGGGCAGGATCGATCACGCGCACCCCTGGGCCAACGATGCGCTCGATCATCGGCCTCACGATGGGATAGTGCGTGCAGCCGAGCACGAGCGCGTCGATGCCTTTCGCGAGCATCGGCTCCAACCAGCCGCGCAGCATCTGCTCGGTGCGCGGCGTGTCCAGTTCCCCAGCCTCGATCTGCTTCACCAATCCGGGGCAGGGCTGATGCAGCACCTCTACGCCCTGCGAGAAGCGCTCCACCACCGACGCGTATAGGACGCTCTGGAACGTTGCCACCGTGGCGATCACGCCCACTACACCGCTGTGCGTTTGCTCTGCGGCGGGCTTCACCGCCGGCTCCATGCCCACGAAGGGGAAATCGGGCCAGCGCGCACGGGCCTCTTTCAGCGCGGCCGCGCTCGCCGTATTGCACGCGATCACGATCAGTTTGCAGCCTTGGGCGATCAGCGCGCCGCAAATGGACAAGCTGAAATCGCGCACCTCATCGAGCGAGCGGGCGCCGTATGGCATATGCGCGTTGTCGCCGAAATAGAGCAGGCGCTCCCGGGGGAGCGCCTGCCGGATGGCCGTCATCACCGTGAGCCCGCCGATGCCGGAATCGAAGATGCCGATCGGTCGCGCGTCCACGGCGCCTGGTGCTTATGGCGTTGTGATGCCGAGCTTGGCCTTCACCAAGGGCATGATGTCCTCGCCCTTCTCGAAGTAGATCACCATGCCGGTGCTGGTATCGAAGATGTAGGTGAAGCCCTTCTCATCGGCCACATCCTTGATGGCCTGATTGGTCTTCTCGATCATGGGCTTGAGCAGTTCCTCCTCCTGCTTGGCGAGGTCCTCTTGCGCCTTCTCCTGAGCGGCCTGGATGCGCTGCTCCAATTCGTTGATCTCGCGCACGATCATCTCCTTCTCGGTCTGCGTCATGGCCTCCGAGCGTGCCTGCGCATCGGCCACCTTGGCCTGGTATTCGGCGCCCATGGCCTTCAGGCGCTCATCGAGCGTCTTGGCGAAGGCCTGCATCTTCTCCTCAGCGCCCTTGCGCTCGGGCAGGGTGAGCAATAGGCGCTGGCGGTCGATGTGGCCGAGCTTGGCGGATTGAGCGATTGCTGCTTGCGCGCCGCAAAGGAGCAGTGCGAGTGAAAGTCCGAGTTGCTTGATGTTCATGGTCGTGTCCGTCTATCGGGGTGGTTTCTGATCGCGTCCGCCATCGCCTCCGTCACGCGGCTGCTCCTGGGGCTGTCCTTCGTCCTTGCTGTCGTCCTTGTTCTCTTCCGGGTCCTTTCCGAACTCCTCGTCCTTGCCGCCGCCATCGCGCTTGGGGCGGATGCCGAGCTTCTTCAGCACCTGGTCGCTCTTGTCGAACTTGTCACTGGCGAAGAGCAGGTTGCCGCCGTTCTGCCCGCTGAGGTCGAACACGGCCACGTAGCTGGTACCGGCCACCTCCTTGACCGCATTATAGACGCGCTCCTGGATCGGCTGGATCAGCTCCTGCCTTTTCTTGAAGAGATCGCCCTGCGGGCCGAAGCGCCGCTTCTGCAGGTCGCGGGCATCGCGGTCCTTGTTCTCGATCTCTTCGAGCCGCGTGCGACGCATCTCCTCGGTGAGCAGGATCATCTCCGCGTTGTACGCGTCGCGCAGGCGCTTGATGGTCTGGTGCCGCTCATCGATCTCCTCCTGCCATTGCTTGCTCAAGCGGTCAAGCTCCTTCTGCGCCGTCTCGTACTCGGGCATCTGGTCCAGGATGTACTTGGTGTTCACGAAGGCGATTCGTTGCGCGGCGGCATCGCCGGCCAGGAGCGCCGCCAGGGCGAGGATCAGGAGGGTGCGCATGCGAGGGGCGTGAAAGTAGGCGGCGGGATCAGAGTTCGCCAAGATCTATGCCGATGGTGAAGTGGAACTGGCTCTTGGCCATGCCCGGGGCGGTGGGCACATCGTCCAGGCGCCAGCCGTAATCGAGGCCCATTGGGCCGAACATGGGCAGGAAGATCCGCAGGCCAAAGCCGGCGCTGCGGTACATCTTGAAGGGGTCGAAGCGCTCGGCGCTGCCCCAGGTGTTGCCGGCCTGCGCGAAGGCGAGGGTGTAGATGGTGGCCTGCGGGTTGAGCGAGACCGGGAAGCGCAGCTCGGCGGTGTACTTGCCCACGATGAAGTTGCCGGTGCGCGGCGAGAGCGAGGCCTCATCGTAGCCGCGCAGGGCGATGATCTCGCGGCCATCGAGCTGGAAACCGGTGAGGCCCGACCCGCCCAGGTAGAATCGCTCGAAGGGCGCATCGCCGATGGCGCTGTTGTAGCGGCCCATGAGGCCGTAGCCCGCGCGCAGCATGAGCACCAGGTCGTGCTGGTTCTTGCTCCGCGTGAGCCGGTTGAACCATTGGGTGGTGATCTTCCATTTGTGGAACTCCGCCCACTGGAAGCGCTCAGCGGCGGGCAGCGCGGCCCAGTCGCGGCTCGGCTGCAGCAAGGACCACGGCAGCGTTGCCTTCAGCGAGACGGTCACATCCGATCCGCTGCGCGCGAAGAACGGCGCATCCACCGAATTGCGGGAAAGTTGGATGCTGTAGGCAAGCACGTTGCTGGTGCCCTTGCCGAAATCGAAGACCACCTGGCCGAAGTTGAAGTTGTTGAGCCGGTAGTTCTGGTAGCTCAGGTTCTGGCGCAGGATGAAATAGTCATCGGGCACCGTGAGCCTGCGGCCCAGGCCCAGGGTGAGGCCGATGATGTCGAGCGATTGCAATCTGGGGTTGGCCTCCTTGCCATCGGCGGTACGGATGGTGCGCGCCTCGCCATTGGTCTGCCGGGTCACGTATGCCGAGAAGCTGAGAGCGTTCGGCTTGCGGCCGCCGAGCCAGGGCTCCACGAAGCTCAGGCTGTAGCTCTGGAAGAAGCGGCCGTTGGTCTGCGCGCGCACGTTCAGGGTCTGCCCATCGCCGGCGGGCAGCGGCTGGTAGGCCTTTGGGTCGAAGAGCTTCCTCAGGCTGAAGTTGGTGAACGAGAGGCCCAGGCTGAGGACCACGCGCTGCGCTCCGTAGCCGCCGCTCAGCTCCAATCGATCGCTTGGGCGTTCCTCCACGGTGTACTCCAGATCAACGAGGCCCGTGCGCGGATCGGGGATCGGGTTCACGCCGAGCTTCTCCTGGTCGAAGTAGCCGAGCTGCGCGATCTCGCGCTGGGTGCGGATCACATCGCTGCGGTTGAAGAGCTGGCCCGGCTTGGTGCGGATCTCCCGGCGGATCACATGCTCGTTGGTCTTCGTGTTGCCCTTGATGATCACGTTGCGGATGCGGTACTGCCGCCCTTCGCGGATGCGGATGTCCAGGTCGATGCTGTCGCCCTCAGTCACCAGCTCGATGGGCTCGGGGTAGAACGAGAGGTAGCCATCGTCCATGTACAGGGAGCTCACGTCGAGGCCGGTCTGGTTCATGTAAAGCCGGCTGTCGAGCACCTTCTTGCTGTACACATCACCCTTCTTGATGCTGAGGATGCTGTCGAGCCGCGAGGTCCGGTACTTGGTATTGCCCGTCCAGGTGATGTGCCGGAAATGGAACTTCTGGCCTTCATCCAGATCGATCTCCACGCGCACGCGCTTCGGGCCCACGCGGTACATGGTGTCGCGCACGATGTCGGCGTTCCGATAGCCCTCGTTGTTGTACAGGTCGATCAATCGCGCCTTGTCGGCCTTGTAATCCTCCGCGATGAACTTGCTGCTGCCAAGGAGGTTGTACCAGAGCCTGCGCTTGGTCTTCTTCAGCTTGCGGCGCAGCTTCGCGGCCTTGAAGGCGGAGTTGCCCTTGATCGCCACGTCCTGGATCTTCACGCGCGGGCCGGGATCCACATCGATGAAGACCACCACGCCATCGGAGAGCGCGCCCTTGAGCGTGTCGGGCAGTTGCGTGAACCGCGCGTCGGCGAAGAGGTATCCCTTGTCGGAGTAATGCTTGCGGATGACCTGCCGCGCGCGTTGCTCGGTGGCCTCATTGAACTGCTGTCCTCGCGCGAGGCCCACCTCCTCGTCGAGTTTGTCGGCCTTGGCCTTGGTGATGCCCCTGAATCTGTAGCGTGAAAGGCGCGGCTTCTCCTGAACGATGATGTGAAGGAAGATGGTGCGGCCGCGCACCTCGGCGGCCTCGATGGCCACATCGCTGAAGAGCTTCTGCTCCCAAAGGTTCCGGATGGCCCGGCTGATGCGCTCGCCGGGCACTTCGACCTTGTCGCCCACCTGCAGGCCTGCGAAGAGCTTCACCGCGCTGGGGTCCACGGTGCGCGTGCCGCTCACGGTGATGCCGCCGATCTCGTAGGTCTGCGGCAGCGTGGGGTCCATCACCGGGCGTTGCTCCTGCGCGGCGAGGCGCGCGGCTCCGTTTGCGAGCGCGCAGGCGAATGCCGCGAAGCGGAAGGTGGCCGATAGGATCCTCACGGGTGCGTCACTTGCTTGCTGGTGAGGCCGAAGCGACGCTCGCGGCCTTGGTAGTCGAGGACAGCCTGGAATAGATGCTCTTGGCGGAAATCCGGCCAGAGCACCGGGGTGAACCAGAGCTCGGCATAAGCAATCTGCCATAGGAGGAAATTGCTGATGCGCTGCTCGCCGCTGGTGCGGATCAGCAGCTCGGGATCGGGCATGCCGTGCGTGGCGAGGCGATCGCTGACCTGTTGCTCATCGATGGCTGCCGGATCGATCGCGCCCGAGCGTGCCTCCTCCGCGATCCGCCGGGCCATGCGCACCAGTTCCCAGCGCGCGCTGTAGCTGAGCGCGAGCGTGAGGGTGATCCGTGAATTGCCCGCTGTGCGCGCGATGGCCTGCTGCAAGGTGGCGCGGCAGGCATCGGGTAGGCTCTCGATATCGCCGATGGCGCGCAGGCGCACGCTGCTCTGGTGCAGCTCCTCGATCTCCTGTACCACGGTGCGCACCAGCAGGTCCATCAGGGCATCCACTTCGGCGCGCGGCCGATTCCAGTTCTCGGTGCTGAAGGCGTAGAGCGTGAGCCATTGCACGCCGATGGCGCTCGCACCGGTGAGGGCCTCGCGCACCCCGCGCACCCCGTTCATGTGCCCAACGATGCGCTCTTCGCCATGCTGCTGCGCCCAGCGGCCATTGCCATCCATGATGATGGCCACATGCTTCGGCACCCGATCGCGATCGATACGGGCCTTGAGCGCTTCGGTATGTGCTGCGTTCTCCAAACGGGCGGCGAAGGTGCGAAGAAGGCGCTCAGCGCTTGCGCTTCATCCAATTGTACTGCTCCTCGCAATCGCTGAAGCGGCTGAGGATGTAGGTGATGGTGAGGCCGGAGTACACGTACCAATCGCGCGTGTTCGGGTCGCCGCGCATGCGGCCGGTGTTGCTGTGGCCGGGGATGGCGTGCTCCAGGCCGCTGCGGTCGGCCAGCGCGGCGGCCAGTGGGCCGTTCTCGAAGGCCAGCAGGTCATTGTCGTAATAGGCGCCGCTCACATCGTCGATGTAATCCGTGTAGGTACGGCGCATGCCCCATTCCAACTGGAAATCGATGCGCTTCACGTTGAACTTCAGTCCAGCGCCGAAGGGAATGGCCATATGGTCCACCGGATAGAGCTTGGCGCCCTGTGTGGTGCCCTGCCCCTCGGTTCCCAGCTGCTGCAGCTCATACCAGCTGTCTTGGAACTGCGCCCTTGGGCTTGCCCGGAAATAGGCCAGCCCAGCGAAGACGAAGGGTGTCCATTTCTTGCCGTCCTTGCCGCGTTTGCGGTAAGGGAAGTAGTTGACCTCGAGCAGCATGGCCGCCTCGAAGAGCGGCGCGCGGAAATGCAGGTTGCGGGTGAGCTGGATAGGGTCCTCGCTGTTGCTGTCGTAGGCCTGCAAGGTGCCATAGATGCCCTGCAGGCGCAGCGCATAGCGATCATTCAGATTATAGCGGAACACGAGGCCGCCAGCCAGCCGGGAATCGGCCGGGAAATGCTTGTAGGGGTTCAGGTCACCGATGTAGTAGGTGGCGCCGATGGTGGCGCCAAGCTCATTCACCTGAGCAGAGGCGCTCAAGCCTTTTGCCAAGAGCAGGAGAACGGAGGCGGCGCGGCGCATCGGGGGCTTCAACGACAGTCCCGGGGCTGTGGTATGGCCTCGGAAGCCGGGCGAAGGTACCCCGTCGCCCCAACTGGCAAGGAGGCGCTGGGGCCTAGGGTGTTAAGGTGCGTGAAAGGGGGGAGAGGGACCGGTCGGGGAATGCCTGCGCTTCAAGGCATGCTAATGAATCGCCGCGAAGATTCTTCTCAAAGGCCGCGCAGAGCAGGATGCAGAATGCCACGCTCACATCTCCCACACCGTGCTTCGGCGCCGCAAGGGCTGCTTGATCCGCTCCTTGTGCTCCAGCACGAAGGCCATCACCAGGTACACCACCAAGTGGGCGCCGGCGGTGATGAAGCTCAGGTAGATGAAGCTCAGGCGAACCTGCTCGGCCTTCACGTTGAGCTTGCCCGCCCACCATTGGCAGACCCCGAAGGCCTGCTGCTCGAACCAAGAACGGATGTGCGCGATCATGGCGGATTCTGCGCGGGCCTGCGCGTTGCTAGAAGACGATCTTGGCGCGGCGGATGCGGGCGCGGTACTTCTTGCTGCCGCTCTTGTACTTGTAGAGCTTGTAGTCAGCGATGAACTTCAGGAAGAGATAGGCGTCGAGGTCCTTCTCGTCGCCGCGCTGCTCACCGGTCTCCGTCTGGCCCGGAGCGAGTGGGTTGCCCAAGCTGGGGTCAGCGAGGTAGGCCGCCACCTCACCGCGCTCCTGAAGCAGCACCTCGTTGTCGTAATAGCTGGTGCTCACGTCGTCGATGTAATCGGTGAAGGTCTTGGTGTACTGCAGCTCCAGGCCGCCGCTCCAATTCTTGGTGAAGGCCTTGCGGATGCCCAAGCCCATGGGGATGCAGAACTGGAAATTGTTGTACGATTCGGCGCCACCCTCAAGGCCCTGGCCCTCGGTGCCCAAGGGCTTGAGCCGCACCCACGTGTTGTTGTACCGAGCGCGGGGGTCGAAATAGAAGCCGCCCACCCCGGCGAAGAGAAAGAAGCCCACCCGACTGCCCTTGGTGCCCTTCACGCCCCGCAGGTCGTAGATGTGGCCCAGTTCCTCCCGATACAAGTGAAGCTCATACACCAGCGAGAGCTCGAACACATCGCTCTTGAAGCTCAGGTTCCGGTTCTGCCGGAAGGTCTCGGTGGTGAGGTTGTCGTTGCCGGCCAGGATGCCGTACGTGAAGCGCAGGCGCAGCGCCTGTTGGCGCGCCAGGTAATAGCGGTAGGCGAGGCTGGCCGCTGGACGGGTCTGGCTGAACTCCAGGTCCCAGACGAAGGGGGATCCGATCTGGTTCCGGCCGCCGAGCTCGCCCAAGAAGTTCGATACGCCGAATCCGAACTCCACCTCGGTCCGGTGGGTCTTCCAATAGGTCGATTGCCGGAAGTACTGCGCCCCGGCCTCATCGGCCAAGGTACCGGCGATCATGAACGACAGGATGAATCTGGGTAGGAATCGAAGCATGCGGCTCTTGGCGGGCAGCCAAATATAGAGGGTGGGCTCTTACGGCAGGGTGCGGCCTTGGGGTTCCGTACCACAAGACCCCCAGAAATGCGTACGGTTGCCTTCGGCTCAAGGCGCTTCCCGGAGCATGGCGTGCAGCACCACGCCTGCGCATACGCTCACGTTGAGCGAGTGCTTGCTGCCTCGTTGCGGCACCATCACGCACGCATCAGCGGCGGTCACGGCAGCCTCGCTCACCCCATGAAGCTCGTTCCCGAATACCAGCGCCACAGGTCCATCCAGGACATAGGCCAGGCTTTTCAGCGGAAGAGCGCGCTCGGTGAGCTCCACGGCTATGGTCTGGTAGCCTTCGGCTTTCAGCCGGGACAATGCCGTGATGGCATCGGCAGCATGCTCCCAGGGCACCGAGCGCGTAGCGCCCAGCGCTGTCTTCTCGATTTCATGGTGCGGCGGGCAGGGCGTGAAGCCACAGAGCACCAACCGCTCAACGCCGAAGGCGTCGCAGGTGCGGAAGATCGAGCCCACGTTGTGCCTGCTGCGCAGGCCGTCGAGCACCACCACCACTTTCTGGCGGAGGCTGGCCGCGTACGCCTCGGGCGCGATGCGGCCCAGTTCATCGGTCCTGAGCTTGCGGTCCCCTTCGGGCATGTCGGATCGGGCTGGAGGCTGCGGGATACCTTCGGGGCGCAATTTCGCGCAGCCCCACGCATGAGCAAGCCCGCCACCACGCCTTTGATGCGGCAGCACGCCGCCATCAAGGCCAAGCACCCCGATGCGGTGCTCCTATTCAGGGTGGGCGATTTCTACGAGACCTTCGGCACCGATGCGGTGACCGCCTCGCGCGTGCTGGGCATCACCCTCACCAGCCGCAACAATGGCGGAAGCCGCGAGGAACTGGCCGGCTTCCCGTACCACCAGCTCGACAACTACCTGCACAAGCTGGTGCGCGCCGGGCTCCGCGTGGCGGTGTGCGATCAGCTCGAGGACCCGAAACTGGCCAAGACCATCGTGCAGCGCGGGGTCACGCAGGTGGCCACGCCCGGCGTATCCTTCAGCGATCAGGTCATCGACCGTCGCGATAACCATTGGTTGGCCGCGCTCTGCGGTGGCGAAGGGGGCTATGGCGCCGCCTTCCTAGACGTGACCACCGGCGAGTTCCTGGTGGCGGAGGAAGGCGCCGAAGCCATGTCCAAGCTCCTCGACGGCCACGCGCCGCGTGAATTGCTTTACCCCAAAGGCCGCTCCGATGCCTTCATCGACGCCCACACGGGCCGTACGTACGGCTATGCGCTCGATGACTGGGCCTTCGCCGATGAATTCGCCCGCGAGCGTCTGCTCAGCCATTTCGGTACCGCTTCGCTGAAGGGCTTCGGCATCGAAGAGCTGCGCTTGGCGCAAAGGGCGGCTGGAGCGGTGCTCCACTACCTCAGCGAGACACGCAACGACCGGCTGGCGCACATCGCGCGTGTAAGTCGCTTACGCCCAGGCGATCATGTGGGCCTCGACCGCTTCACCATCCGCAACCTGGAACTGGTAGCGCCAACAAGCGAAGGCGGACGCAGTCTTTTACAGAGCATGGACCGTTGCGAGACGCCCATGGGCAGCCGCCTGCTGAAGCGCTGGATCCTCTTCCCACTTATTGACCGTGCTGCGATCGCTGCTCGGCACGATGCTGTCGGCGCGCTGAAGGACGCCCCGGCAGCCACGGAAATGCTCGGCACTGAACTGCGCGCAGTGGGCGACCTCGAGCGGCTCGTGGGCAAAGCCGCCGCCGCGCGCATCGCCCCGCGCGAACTGCTGCAATTGGCGCAGGCATTGGAGGCTTCGGAACGCGTGCGAATATCGCTCAGCTCCCAGCCGGGCGCTTTGTCCGAAGCAGCAGTCGACGTGACTCCACCGATGGAGCTGGCCAGCGAGCTGCGTGCCGGAATCGAACCGGAAACGCCTGCCACGCTGGCCAAAGGCGGTGTGATCCGCAGCGGCAACAGCATCGAGCTCGATGAGCTGCGACACGTCACAACGCACGCCAAGGAACTGCTGCTCGATGTGCAGCGCCGGGAGACCGAGCGCACCGGGATCAGCTCCCTGAAGGTGGGCTACAACAATGTGTTCGGCTATTACCTCGAAGTACGCCACACCCATAAGGACAAGGTGCCTTCGGAATGGGTGCGCAAGCAGACGCTCACCGGGGCTGAGCGCTACATCACTGACGAACTGAAGTCGCTGGAAGAGCGGATCCTTGGCGCCGAGGAGCGGATCCTCGCACTTGAACAGGAGCTCTATGCCGCGTTCGTGCAGCGCATCTCCGGCCATATGGGAGCCCTTCAGTCCACCGCGCATGCGCTAGCACGGCTCGATGTGCTGCGCGCCTTCGCCCTGAATGCCGCTGCGCTGCGCTATTGCCGGCCTGAGGTCAATGAGGGAAGGGCGATTGACATCCGCCAAGGCCGGCACCCCGTGATCGAGCAGTTGCTGCCCGCTGGCGAGACCTATGTGGCCAACGATGTGGTGCTCGACCCTGACGACCGGCAGATCACGGTGATCACCGGTCCCAACATGAGTGGCAAGAGCGCGCTGCTGCGTCAGACGGCGCTGACCGCGCTCATGGCGCAGATGGGCAGCTATGTGCCCGCGAGCGCCGCGCGCATCGGCTTGGTGGACCGCGTGTTCACGCGCGTGGGCGCCAACGACAGCCTGAGCACCGGCGAGAGCACCTTCATGGTGGAGATGAATGAGAGCGCGAGCATCCTGAACAACCTCAGCGACCGGAGCCTGGTGCTGCTCGACGAAATCGGCCGCGGCACCAGCACCTACGATGGCATCTCCATCGCTTGGGCCATCGCGGAACACCTGCATGAGCACCCCATGCGCCCACGCACCCTCTTCGCCACCCATTACCACGAGCTCAATGCAATGGCAGACAGCTTCCCGCGCATCCGCAACGCCAGCGTGGCCGTGCGCGAGGTGGAGGGCCGCGTGCTCTTCCTGCGCCGCCTTGTGCCCGGTGGCAGCGACCGCAGCTTCGGGATCCACGTGGCGCAGATGGCCGGCATGCCCGCAGCGGTGGTGCAGCGCGCGAAGAAGGTGCTCGCCCATCTTGAGCGCGCGCATGCGGGCAACCTAGGCGAGGACGAACCGGCCGGACAGCGTAGCTCCCCCAGCCTGCGCGGCCTTTCACACGAACCGCAGCTCAGCATCTTCCAACTCGACGACCCCGCCTTGGAGGCGATCCGCGAACAGCTCAATGAGCTCGACATCGACACGCTCACCCCGGTTGAGGCGCTGCTGAAGCTCAATGAAATCAAGCGCATGGCTGGCGCCGGGAAAACGAAGCTGCGAAAAGCTTGATCGCATGACCCCAAGTGCCCTCGACCAGCGCGCTGATGCGTGGGCAAGGCGCTGGGGATGGCTGCTGATCGCTGCGGCGGCGCTGCTGGCCTATTGGCCGTTGTCGAGCTTCCAGTGGGCACTGACGCACGGCGACACCCTCAACTGCTGGCTGCCCTGGCGATGGTTCATCGCTAGTTGCCTGCACGACGGGCAGTTCCCATTATGGAATCCGCATCAGCAATTCGGCTACCCCATGCACGCGGACCTGCAAGGCCCCAGCTGGTACGTGGAGGCCATCGCGCTGGGCGGCACCACCGGCCAAGGCATTCATGTGTTGCAGGCGCTCTTCCTGCTCTACATGATGATCGGTGGATGGGGCATGATGCGCCTCATCCGGAACCTGCATGGCGACGCGCGAGCTGGATTGCTGGTCGGCATGGCGTACGCGCTGGGCGGCTTCTTCACTGGCCATCAGCAGCACTTCTATGCGGTGATCAGTGCGGCTTGGATGCCGTGGCTCTTCGACGCCTTCCTGCGATTGATGCAAGGACCCGGCTGGCGGCCTGCCGCTCGCGTGTCGCTCTTCCAAGGCTTGCTGCTCACCGGCGGCAATCACACCTTCACCATCATCGGGGCCTATCTGCTCGGTGCCTTGTTCGCTCTGCGGGCGTGGCGCACTTGGCGAGCTGACGGTTCAAGGGCGCTTGGTCCGTTGCTATTGTGGAGCATGGCCGCTGCGATCGGATCGGCCGTGGTGGGTGCAGGCGCACTCCACGCTTGGATCGATGCCGGTCCGCATCTGGCCCGCAGCGGTGCATTGCCTTATGGGATCGCTACCCAGGGATCGGTCACGTGGCCAGCGCTCACTTCATTGCTCTTCCCTTTTGCAGTCGGGACTGATCAGGTGCGCATCGGTGCCGATCCGAGCATGGCCAACCTTTACATGGGCCTGATCACGCTGGTGCTCGCGACGGCATCCTTGCTCCGCCCTCGCACGGCAAACGAGAACCTTCTGCTGATCACCGGTTTGCTCTGCGCATGGATCGCCATGGGTCCGGCGATGCCTATTCACCGCTGGGCCTTCGAGCATGTCCCCGGCTTCGACCTGTTCCGCTTCCCCTCCTATTTCATGGTGTTCTCGTGGCTCGCGGCGATGATCCTGGCCGGAGGCACCATCACCGCGATGATCAATGGGCACCTCGCCCATCGGCACTTGGCCTGGCCGCTCGGCGCAGCGCTGCTCGCGGTGGCGGTGCTATGCGGAAATGCCATTTCCGGCATGGGTGCGGATGAACCCGGAATCAGCCTGTTCGAGCGGATGCGCGGCATGCACATGAGCAAGCGCTTGCTGCTCGGGGCTTGCGTGACACTGCCCGCATTGATCGCCGCCCTTGTGCTGGCATGGCGGCGCAGGCTTGGCTTCGCCGCCTTGATCACGCTGGTCGGCATCGAAATGGCTTGGAGCAGCTCACTCGCGGTTTGGAATACCGCCGTGAGCGATATGCCGCCCCAATGGCTGCACCGCCGATTGAGCGCGTTGAGCGAAGGGCCGGTGATCCCGGATGGCCGGCCTGTGGATTCGGATGCGGATACGCGCAACAAGCTGATCTACCTGGGCCACGCCACGCAGGATTATCTCGGCGGCTTTTCGCGCGATGGCGTGAACAGCTTCTGGCTGCGCAACGCCATGGACCTCGAGGTAGCGCACACGGCGCTATGGGAAGCGATGGCCCGGCAACCGGTGGCCTACTTGGCGGATTCGATCATCGCGTTCGATACCTACCGCAAGGAAGGAGTCTCAGCGAATCGTGACAGCGGTTTGGTGGTGCTCATGCCCGGGCACACCGCGACCATCGCCCAGCGATGCACAGGCAGTGACATGGCCTCCGTGACCTCATTCGATCGCAACACGTTCACCTTGGCATGCAGCACCGCCGGGCCAAGGTTGTTGATCCTGCAGCAGAGCTATTACCCCGGCTGGGAGGTGGTTATCGATGGATCGCCGAGTGCCCTGCTGAATGTGAACATAGCCGCCATGGCGGTGGAAGTGCCCGCTGGTGAGCATACCGTGGTGTTCCGTTACGGCAAGCCACTCGTTCCATGGCTGCTCGCGCTCTCGCTATTGGGCTTCTTCACGCTGCTCTTCGCACTGAGCTGGGCCCACCGCCTGAGCCTTGCAGGCGCCGGAGCGCTGGCTGCCATGGTATGCTGGTCGCTCTTCGCGCATGCGCCCAAGGAAGTGCGTCTGCCCAGCGCGGTGGAGAACATGATGGCGAGCCCGCCGCAGGAAGCAAGGGTCATTATTAATGACGATGGCCATTGCCTTGATGTCAAAGCGCGATCGCAACGAGACGTATCCTCGATCCGGGCCAGCGAGATCACGGATGTTCCCGAGCTGAAGGACCTGTTGGCATCCGCATCCGCTTTGCACTGGATCGACGCCGGACTGAAAGCCGACCCCGCCGTGCGCGCGGCGCTACTGGACCGATTCGAGGCGCATATGCACAGTCGGGATGGGGGTGCTGCACACGTTGAGTTGGAGCCCCGGGCCAGCGCCCCGCCATGGCAACTGCTCCATGCCGAAGAAGACGAGCTCCGAGCGCTGACCAAGGACCGGCCCTTCGGCCCCGGCCACGAGTTCGAGCTGGCCCCATTGAAGGAGCTCCGCCATGGAACCCTGGTGCTCGATGCCATGGCCACCGGCCCGGTGCCCGCGCCGTCTTCGTGGTGGAGCGCAAGAATGGCGAGCGCACCACGGCCTACATCGCCCAGCCCATGCAGGTGCCCGGTACGTTGCACGGCGCGGTGCCGGTGTACGCTACGCTCCCCATGGACGAGCTCTGGCGTGCCGATGAACGGCTCAAGGTGTACACCTGGTCGCACGAGGGCGACTCCATCGGCATCGGCGCCTTCCGGATCCGGATCGCTGACCGGCGCTTCGATCGCTGGTGAGCGCTTGCGGGCTCCGGTCGCGCATCTATATTTGCCGCCCCATTGCGAGAGTAGCTCAGTTGGTAGAGCACGACCTTGCCAAGGTCGGGGTCGCGGGTTCGAGTCCCGTTTCTCGCTCAGAAGATGCCTCACCGTTCGGTGGGGCATCGTTCTTTGCAGGCTGTCCGCCTACGCCCAGGCTTCGGCGGACTACGCCCGGGTGGTGAAATGGCAGACACGAGGGACTTAAAATCCCTTGGTCCGTAAGGGCCGTGCGGGTTCGAGTCCCGCCCCGGGCACAACCATGCGCTCATCGCGCCTGCGGAGCAGCGCGTATGCCCAGCCAATGGAATCGGGGGGATCCTACTTCACCAGGTACATCGCCTCCTTGACGGCGCGCACCACTTTGGTCACGCTCGGCAAGGACTCTTCGATGAGGCCAGGCGCGAAGGGCAGCGGCGTATCGGCCTGATTGATCCGCAGCACGGGAGCATCGAGGAAATCGAAGGCGTCCTTCTGCACGCGGTACGCGATCTCGCTGCTGATGCTGGCCACGGGCCAGTTCTCATCGACCACCACCAGGCGGTTCGTCTTGCGCACGCTGTTGATGATGGCGGCATGGTCCATCGGGCGGATGGTGCGCAGGTCGATCACCTCCGCATCGACGCCTTCCCTCTTCAGTTCATCCACAGCAGCGAGCGCCACCTTCATCATCTTCCCGAAGGAGACCACGGTGACGTCCTTGCCCTCGCGCGCGATGGCGGCCTTGCCGATCGGCAGCAGGTATTCGCCATCGGGCACCTCGCCCTTGTCGCCGTACATGCGCTCGCTCTCCATGAAGAGCACCGGGTCGTCGTCGCGGATGGCGGCTTTCAATAAGCCCTTGGCATCGTATGGATTGCTGGGCGTGATTACCTTAAGGCCGGGCACGTTGGCGTACATGGCCTCGAAGCTCTGGCTGTGGGTGGCGGCCAACTGGCCCGCGCTGCCGTTGCCGCCGCGGAACACGATGGGCACGTGGAATTGGCCGCCGCTCATCTGGAGCATCTTGGCCGCGTGGTTGATGATCTGATCGCTGGCGAGCACCGCGAAATTCCAGGTCATGAACTCCACGATGGGGCGCAGGCCATTCATAGCAGCGCCCACGCCGATGGCCGTGAAGCCCAGCTCGGCGATCGGGGTATCGATCACGCGCTTGGGCCCGAACTCCGCCAGCATGCCCTTGCTCACCTTGTAGGCGCCGTCGTACTCGGCCACTTCCTCACCCATGAGGAACACGTTGGGGTCGCGGCGCATCTCTTCGGACATCGCCTCATTGAGGGCCTCTCGGAACTGGATGGTGCGCATGTGCGGCGGACTGGCTGTGATGGGCTGCGAATGTACGCGGCTGCCATCAGGGGCCTATGAACGGATGCGCAGCCTGGCGATCGCCTTGGCGCCGTTGCCGGGGGCGCTCTCCCATCGCAATTCGCCGCCCTGCTCCTGCACGCGGGCCCGCAGGTTGACCAGACCCAGGCCGCCGCTGGCCTTCTTCATGTCGAAGCCCGAACCATCGTCGGCAACCGAGATCACAAGCTCATCGGGGTGCCGAACCAGATCGATGGTGATCCTGGATGCAGAGGCATGCTTCAGCGCGTTGGTCACGAGTTCTTGCACCAACCGATAGGCGGCCTCCTCTTCCTGCCTGGTCATGCGCTGCTCGAGGCCCTTAGCCCGCAGCTCCACCTCCACCATCCCGCTATTGGCGATGGAATCGCGCAGTTCGCTCAGCGCTCGCTCCAAGCCGTGATCGGCCAAGGGGCCCTCGGCAAGCTCATGGCTGAGCTTGCGCAGCTCCTCGCCCGCTCCGGCAATCTGCCGTTTCATATGGGCGAACTGCTCGTCCGCAGCGATGGCCGGTACCCGTGCCTCAAGCCCTTCGACCTGAAGCCGCAAGGTGGCGAAGGTGCCGCCCATCTGATCATGGAGATTGGCAGCGATGCGCTTGCGGGTATGCTCCTGCGCATGCGCCAAGATTTCGGCGTTGCGCGCTCGATGCGCCGCGAAGAGCTGATCGACCTGGTACAGATGCAGCTCATGCTCCTTGGCCGCCAGCCTCTTGCGCGCAACCAAGCTCCGCCACAGGAAAACGGCGGCGGCAAGGGACAGGAGCGCTAGTGCTGCGGAGAGGTTGCGCTGGAGCGCCTTACGGCGTGCCTCAGCGGCAGCCAATTGCAGGTGTTGATCCTGCTCGGCGATGAGCCGGTCCTTGCGCTCGGTCTCGAAGCGCACCTCCGCGTGGGCAATCCGCTCCTCGAGGCGCGCGGCATTGAGGGAGTCTGAGATCCTGGCATAAGCCGTGAGGTAGCGCAGCGCGGAGCGGTCATCACCCATCTCCGCGCTGATGTCGTGCATGGCCTGCAGGATGGCCGCCGCATCAATGTGCATCCGGTGCCGCTCCGCCAAGGCCAGCCCTTGCTCAAGGGTCCGCATGGCCGCGTTGCCATCGCCCTGCTCCGCCCTGATGCTCGCCAGCAGGCGCAAGGCCGACACCTTGCCATTGACGTAGCCGATCGAATCGCTGATGGACAGTGCGCGCTCACAGTGCCTCACCGCCGCATCCGACCGTTCCTCTGCCAATGCGATTTGCGCTTGATTCATGAGCAAGGCGGCCCGGGTGCTCGGGTTCGACTGGCCCAAGCTCTGCAAGAGGCTGTCGAGCATGCGTCCTGCGGCATCGTAATCGCCCGTTCCGGCTGCAGCCGCGGCCAGGTTGCTCGCGGCATTCCGAGCCAGCACATCATGCCCGCCCAAGGCTGCGATCCGGAGCGCTGATCGGAAATGCCGTTGCGCCGAATCGTAGCGGCCTTGCGTCCAATTGATTACTCCCAGCGTGAAATCTACCATGGCCCTGCCCCTTTCGTAATTCGCCGCATTGGCCAGGGCATCGGCGCGCCGCAAGGTCGCCAAGGCCATTTCGCTCTTGCCCTCCTCCAAATGCGCTTCGGCCAGCACCACGAGCAAATCAACCGCCTCGATGGGATAGGCGGCGGAATCCAATCCTTGCAGGCCGGCCTCCGCTTCACGGGTCGCCTCCGGTCCGTTCCTGAAGTGCGTGCTCACCATCGATCTGAACCGACATGCGATGGCGCGCACCGGACCGGCATCGGGATCCAAGCGAAGCAAGCTGTCGCAAAGACTGCTGCACAGGAGGAACCGATCATTGCGGTAGGCCGATGCGATCCGGGCGAGCAGGCTCAAGCGTCTGTCGCTAGGTGACCCGTTCCGCAACGCATGCTCGCCCAGTTCCCTCAGCTCCAAGGTATCGGCACGCGCACTGGCCTGTCGGAACCGATCAAGCCAGGCCGTTTGGTCCGACTGCCCGGACGCGCCGCCTGCGCTCAAGCAAATCGCAACTGCGCAACCAAGCCGGGTGATGATCGGCTGTAGGATGCCAGACAATCCCGCTATTCCAGCGCGTGCTTCATCCGGATTCCCGGGAACGAACCGCATGCGCTTCCATTGGACCATCAATCGCGGTACCCGACTTATCCTCCCGTTCGGACGAGCAGCACATTGATCTTCCGGACAGGCACACCCTCAAGTAAGATGTCAACCGTGATCTCGCGGTCCTCCGTCACGGAATCGACTCGGATCCCGGAATCGACATCATCGGTGGTGCTCGAGGAGGGCTCAACCATGATGTACTTGAGGGTAACCTCATCGCCGTTGAGGTCCACCCCATCCAGCTGATGGGTATTCGGGCGGGTCACTGCGTAGAAGTAATTCGGATCCCTGGCGACTGCGGTGATTTTGAAGTCTGACATAGCGTTGCGTTGTTGTTGGGGTTGAATGTAATCATGCGTTCCGGAATGAACAGGGCCGCCTCAGTTGAGGCGGCCCTGCATTGGGACTTGTTGCTGGATCGACCAGCCACTTACCTCTGGATCATCAATCGCTCGGTGTGGATCGCGCTGCCGGCCGTGAAGCTCACCAGGTACATGCCGTTGGCCAGTTCACCGTTCAGGGCGATGGCGGTGCTCACATAGCCGTCCTGCACGCCGATCGTGCGCTGGGCCACTCGCTTGCCGAAGCTGTCGTAGATATCCACATTGATGGACCCGACGCCCTCTTCCACTTGGCTCAGGCGCACCAAGAGCTGATCACCTATGTTCGGGTTCGGGTACATCGCCACGCGTGCCTCGTTCGCCGCGGCACTGCCGCCTTCCTCAGCCATGCCGGAGCTGCAAACGGTGGTGAGCGTGCACACATCGCCGTAGGGATCGCTGCTGTGGCACCAATTGGCGCCGTTGTCGAAGCTCGCGCGCACATCCACCTCGTAGGTCTTGCCGCAGACGAGTCCGTTGGTATTCACGAAGTACTGGCCCACAGCGCTGTTCTTCACGATCGTCACGTTCTCCGAGGGGATTCGGAAGCGGAACTGGTATCGGTTCGCATTGACCCATGCACAGTTCGCGTTTTGGCGCTTCGCAGGGCGGGCGTGCACATACACGTTGTTGCCAATGGCGCGGCTCTGTCCGCAGCTCAGGTATTGGTTGCCGGGCAGGTCCATGAGCTTGGTGCGGGGGCATTGGGCTGCAGCGCTGTTAAGCATGAAGCGGCAGGCGGGGCCCCAATTGCTGTACACCCCGTTCACGCGGCCGCGCACCTTCACATTGCAGAACTGGCCTTCCTGCAATTGGTTGCCGGTCCAGCCGTTGATCCGGAAGTGGGCCGCTCGGGTGGCGCTGGCCGGCAGTCCGTTGCTGGTGTTGTGGCTCTGGAACCGCTTGAAGCTGTACCCTCCGTTGGGCGCATACCACCACATCTGATAGCCGCTGGTGGCGGCGTTGGGTCCGCCGAACTCCACGCTCACCGCGCCATTGGCGTTGGCCACTACGTACTCGGAACCGCAGCTCGTGGAGCGCCAGTCCATCTTGTCGCAGCTGGTGCTGATCAGGCGGTCGGTGCCCACGGGCAGGCAGAAGCCCTCGTTGCCCAGGATGGCGCTGGTCGCTCCGCTGGTGAATCCTCCTTGGCCGAACACGTCGCTCAGGTTATCGATCAGGCGTGCGCTGCTGTTGATCCTCAGCAGATAGCCGCCGCCCATGATGCCGTCTCCTCCGCCGTCAGCGACCACCAGGTAGAAGCAGCCGTCGGGCAGGCAGGTACCATCGGTTCCGTTGCCCACGAGCAGGCCGCCGCCGTTCTGCACCAGGATATTGGTGCCTTGCTGCCGCAGCTCCCAGTTCAGGTTGTCCACGCCATCGGCCTGGTACACGAAGTCGAGGTCGGTGGTGCAAGTGAGGCCCACGCACGTGCATGTCCCATCAATCTGCCCGAGCACGAATCCCGGACCCGCATCGCAACTATCCCCCACCTTGCCGAAGAGCGTGGGGCAGTCATCCGTGGCGTCCGACACGTAGCCGCTGGGCGCACTGCCCGGGCAGTTCGTGGTGAAGTCATTCGGATCGCCGAAGCCATCACCGTCACTGTCCGCATAAAAGAGCGGCGGGAGGATGCAATCGGTGCGGTCGTTCACCTCTTGGATGCGTTCATCCAAGGATGCAGGTGTCTCAGCGAGCGCGTATGGGCCCGCATCGTGGAAGCTCTTCATGAACTCCGCGAAAGCATCCTGCTCGCTGCCGGGAATCGCGAAAGCCGCCACGCCCGGACCCGCATCGGGCAAGGTGTTCAGATCGGCGCGCGCCGTTCCAAGGGTATTGAATGGGTATCCATCGCCGCCATTGGCTAGGAAATTCAGGGTCACCACGCGGAAGGTGCGGCCGGGATCGCCGTGCACCGCGCCGTTCATCACCAGGGTGTCCACTGTGACGCCAGCGCTGTCGGTGACTACGGCATTGAGGATGCGGGCACCGGCGGTGAGCGTCTCATCATAGCTGAAGCGTACACCGCTCACTTGCGGGAAGCGGCCCTGCGTCTGGCCTGGACCGCTTGCCGCCACACCGTGCTCCAGGATGGTCCGGAGGTCGGCGGCGGTCAGGGTCAACGCGCTCAACAGGTTGTTGAAGCGGAGCGAGTTCTCGATGTCGAGCTGGCTGATGTCGCCCTGCTGCTTGCCCGCGAGCGGGTTCGCCTGCGGCGGCTCCAGGTTCACGTTGCCGCCCACGGCGTTCACGTAACCGATCGCGCTGCGGATGCCGCCACCGTTCTTGATGCTGATGGTCACGCTGGGGTCGTAACGACGTGCCATCCACTTGTTGGCGTCGGCGCTCACGTTGCCCAGGTTGGTCTCTTCCGTGCGCACGAAGTTGCGGCGGCCCTCCAGGAACACATCCGTCTTGCCGAAGAGGTTGCCGTCCTTGGCGATGATCACCGCTTCGATCGCGCCGGAGAGGTTGGCCACTTCCTGGCCACGGCTTCCGGGCGTGAAGGCATCGGCGTAATCGCCCCACACCTCCACTACCCCGAGGCTGTCCGCCGGATAGGCACCGCTGATCGCAGGGTCGATGCTCGCAGGGATGATCTCGCCGTTCTCGTCGAATTCAACGACCAATCGGCCGACGTAGCGGTATTCGCTGGTGGTGTTCACGATGGCCACGGGCTTGCCGTCGAGGCCGGTGGTGAGGTAGGGATAGGTCTCCGCAGGCACGTCACCGGTGCGCATTCGATCGGTGGCATCAGCCATCAACGTGTGCGAACCACCGGCGATGATCACATCCACGCCGTTCAGAAGCGGCGCCAGCGCCTTCTCGAGGGTGAGCTGCTGCAGGTGGCTGAGGACGATGATCTTGTCGATGGCCTCAACGATGCGGAGGGAGTCGATCACCGGTTGCAGGATGCCTGCCAGCGCAAGCATGTCGTCCGCATCGGGGCCAATGATGGTGGTGGCGCCGGGTGAGGAGATGCTCGCGAGGATCTGCGTGGTGGCGCCGACGATGCCGAGCTTCTCACCGTTCACCGTGATGATGGTGCTCGGCGCGAGCTTCTTGGTCGCAGCGATGGCCGGAGCCCCCATCGCGGGGTTGCTCTGGAAGAAGGTGTACTCCTCACGCGTGTTGGTGAAGAGGTTGCTCAGGTTCGCGTCAGCGCTGAAGTCCAGATTGCTGCTGAGGTAGGGGAACTGAGCGCCGAACCAGCGGATGTTCGTGCCGCTGCTCTGTCCGGCGATGATGTTCCGCAGCTCGCTCGTGCCAAGGTCGAACTCGTGGTTGCCCAACGCAGCGGCCTGGATGCCGATGAGGTTCATGATGGTGATATCCACCCGGCCGATGCCAGCGCGCAGATCGTTGTTGGCGAAGGGACCACCGTAGTAGTTCTCATAAGCGGTCTTCAGCGGTGCCACCAGCGAGGGGTCCTCACCGGCGCTCATGAAGGGACCAGGAAGGAAGTTGTCGCCGCTGCTCAGCGTGACCGAGTTCAGATAGGTGTGCTCCAGGCTGTCCACGATGGCGGCAAAGCGCGGGGCATCTTCCGTAGCAGGCACGGCTCCTTCGAAGTCGGAAGCGTGAAGGATCTGCAGCGTGAAGGTGGTCGGTGGCACGATCACATCCGCCGTGAAGCTCACGTTGTCAAAGCGCCAGGTGCCACCCGTGGCGATGCTCGTCACGTTGTTGGCCTGGCGGAATTCGCCGGTGGTGCTGTAGTGCGAAGCGAGGATGCGGATCCCGAAGTCCGGGTTGTTGTTCGCGCCGGTGATTCCGGAGAAGTCGATGACGCGACGGCCCCAGGAGTCGGAGACGTTGGTACCGATCGGATCCGAGGCATCGATGCGACCATCGTCCAGGCCACCGCGGTTGGCGCAGGCGCTGTTCTCGTAATTCGTGCCATCGAGCGTCAGGTTGATCCAATTGGTGCCATCCAGCGTGTACTGGATGCGCGCGGTCCGCGTGGATGAGTTCGAATGGCGATGGTCATACGAGAACACGATGTTCTCGTGGCCCACCGTGGATGTGCGGAACTCCACGCCGGAGGATTCGCTCGTGGTGCCGGGAGCGGCCGAGCCGATCTGCCAGGCCGTGGTGCCCGTGGCTTGCGCGCATCCCGTCGTGCTGCCGGCGGCCGTGGTGGCGCCGCTCATGCTTCCGATCACGGCGGACATACCACTGCCGATGTTCGGCGTGGGCGTAGCCGCTGCGCCCTGCAAGGGCTCGTAGGTCCACACGGCCAGGACGCCAGGAACGGGCGGAGCTTCTGTCTCACCATCCACGCTGACCGTACGGCTGATCGCACCTGTGCTCGCCAAGGTCACATTGCCGGAGTAGATGCCAGCGGTGATGCCGTCAAGGCGCACTTCGATGGTAGCGCTCAAAGCGGGTCCGGTCAGGTTGAGGCTGGAGCCATAGCTGCCGATGCCCTGCTCGCGCAGCTCGAAACCGGCAGGCGCGGTGATGACGAGGTCGGCGGTAAGGTCGCTGGCCGATATGGTGAAGGTCTGTTCAGCGCTGGGCGATCCTTCGGGAGTGCTGAAGCCCGTAAGGCTCGTGGGCACCGGCTCGTCGATCACCGCCACCACGGGCAGCTCGATGCCCTGGAAGGTCACGTTATCAAAGCGCCAGGTACCGGCCGTAGCGATGCTCGACACGTTGTTTGCCTGACGGAATTCGCCCGTGCTGCTGTAGTGCGCAGCCAGCACACGCACCCCGAAGTCGGGGTTGTCGTCCGCCCCAGCGATCGCAGAGAAGTCGATGGTGCGGCGGCCCCAGGAGTCGGACACGTTGGTGCCAGCGGGATCGGAAGCATCGATGCGGCCATTGTCCAGGCCACCGCGGTTGGTGCAGGCACCGTTGTCGTAGTTCGTGCCATCGAGCGTCAGATTGTTCCATGCGCTGCCGTCCAGCGTGTACTGGATGCGGGCCGTGCGCGTGGCGCTGTTGGAGAGTCGATGATCATAGGAGAAGGTGATGTTCTCGTAGCCCACGGTGGAGGTGCGGAACTCCACGCCCGACGATTCGTTCGTGCCCGGGGTGGCGGTGCCGATGGCCCAGGCGGTGGTGCCGCTGACCTGTGCGCAGCCGGTGGTGCTGCCGGTGGCCGTGGTGGCACCGGTCATGCTGCCCACCACGGCGGAGGAGCCGGTACCGGTGTTCGGCGTGGGCGCCGTGGCCGTGCCTTGCAGGGGCTCGTAGGTCCACACCGCGATGTCCTCGGGCGTGGGCGGCGGGTTGATGCGGAAGAGGCTCACCGTGCCGCTGACCTCGTTGCCGACGATCAGGAAGGGCTGCCCATCGGGGCTGTCGGCCGCGCTCACGAACTTGATGTCCTCGGGACCCAGGTCGAGCGCGGTGCCGGCGGCGGCATCCCCGTTGAAGTCGCGGTTGTTCAGGTATTGGATGAAGACCGGTGCGCTGGGCACGCTCACGTCGAAAACCACGATGCCACCGATGCGCTCCAGGCCGATGAAGGCATACGTACTGCCGAACACATTGGCCACGGTGATGGCCTCGGGCTCCGGGCCCTTGTCATCGCTTCGGTTGTCGAAGCTGCTGTTCGCGCTGTTGGTGCTGTTGAAGTTGGTCGGATAGGCCGCTGCGGTGATCTGCTCGAGCTGGTCGCCGCTGTCCCACACGATGACGCCGTTGGCATCGCGGATGGTGAACGAACGAGAACCGAACACATGGATCTCATCGAAGTCGGTGTCATCATCGGTATCGCCGGAGTAGATGGTGGCGTTGAGTCGGCCGAGGTTGGCATTCAGCTTCAAGGTGGCGGCATCGGGGAATACCGTCGGGTCAAGCACATAGGCGGCGTTGCCGATGCGGCGGGGCTCAACGAAGGTCCCCCATTCCCGCGCATCGCCTTCGTTGGCGTAGGCCACGTAGGTCTGTCCGCCGATGGTGAACGCGTCGATCGCGTCGGGCATGTACAGTCCCTTCACCGGCCAGTTCTGGATGTTGATGCCTGCGGGGCTGTCGCTCGCATCGAGGCCATTGCCCGGAAGGCTGTGATCCTTCATGCCCAGCGAAGTGATATGCTCGATCGTGTTCGTGGCGAGGTCGATCCGCACCACGGCATTGTTCTCCTGGCAGGCTACGAAGGCCTTCTGCGAATCATCGCTCACGGCGATGTACTCGGGCTCCATGTCCTGCGCCACCGTGGCGCCTGGACCGAAGATCCTTACGCCCGGCAGCATGGCCGGCGTGTAGGCGGTGAAACCGATGCTCGTCACGTTGGCGTTCGTCAAGGAGGCGAGGCCACCGCTGATGTCGATGATGCTGATGGAGCCTTCCGGGTCCACGCTGTAGTCATCGTTCGGTTCGCCCTCGTTGGCCGCGAGCACCTTTAGTCCATCCGGGCTCGCGGTGACATGGTCAGGCTGAGCGCCGACGGTCACCTGGCTTAGGAAGGTGCCGGCCGCATCGAAGAACACCACCTTGCCGGGATCGGTCTTCGGGCTGGCTTCCGCCGCTACCGCGATGCCACCAGGAACCACGCACAAGCTGTTCGCCACGGCGCCATAAGTAGCCATATCGATGGTGAAGGCAGGCGTGAGGCTGGCCGGATTGCTCGCGTTGAGCGCCACCACCTGGTTCAGCAGGGCGTTCACGAAGAAGATGCGGTCGCTCGAGGGATCGAAGGCGACGATCTCCGCAGAGGACGTGTTGTAGCTGCCCGTGGCATGGGTGCTCAGGTGGCTGATGCTGATCTGGGCGGAGGCCAAGGTGGCGGTGGCCATCAGGGTGATGGCGAGCAGCATCCATAGCATGGCCTCCTGCAAGCGGCTGCGAAGAAGGGGATGGGAATGAGGGGCGGACATTGGGGGGTTGGGTTTCGTTGGGCGCAAAGCAGCTACTCGGACGTTCTGCATATAAGGCGCCTGATCTAATCCTGATGCAAGCGTTCGTTTCGGCATCGCGACCTCGTTAACGTCAAGTGCATGTTCTACTCGGGCCGAGGAACCGTACCGCCCGGAATAAGTGCGGCCCGCGCTTTCGCGCGGGCCGCCCCTTATGAATCGTGCTGCTGCTTACGGCTGGATCACCAGTCGCTCCGTGATGGCATGCTCACCGGCAGCGATGCTCACCATGTACATGCCGGCGCTCAGCTCACCATTGAGGTCAAGCGCAGTGCTCACATAGCCGTCCTGCACGCCGATCGTGCGCTGGGCCACGCGCTTGCCGAAGCTGTCGTAGATGTCCACGTTGATGCTCTCAACGCCCTCTTGCACGCCGCTCAAGCTCAAGAAGAGCTGATCGCCGCGATTGGGGTTCGGGTACATCTGCACGCGGGCTTCCTGCTCGCCAGTGGCATTGCCGGTCTCCTCAACCAGGTTTCCGCCGCCGTTGATCGTCAGGGTGCAGTACTCGCCCCAGGGATCAACACTGGGCTGGATGAAGTCCGTGCACCAGGTGGCGCCGTTGTCGAAGCTGGCCCGCACATCCACCAGATAGGTGGTTCCGGGCTGCAGCGGGTTCACGCTCCAATTGAGGTTGAGCAGGTAGGTGCTGCTGGTGCGCACGGTGACCACGCTCTCGTCAGGCAGGCGGAAGCGGAACTGATAGCGGTTGGCGTTCTGAGTGCCCACGCCGCTAGCATTGATGCGGGAGACAGGACGCGCAGCGATGTAGTTGCCCGAGCCCCAGTTGCGGCTGCTGTTGCAGCTGAAGTACTGGTTTCCGGGAATGTCCATCAGCTGGGTGAGCGGGCACTGCGCGCGCAGGTCGTCGTACACGAAGCGGCAGGCAGGGCTCCACTCCAGGTAGGTTCCGTTCACACGGCCACGCACCTTCACGTTGTAGAGCACGTTCTGCTGCAACTGGTTGCCGACCCAGGCATTGAACACGAAACCTGAGGCGCGCGTCGCGCTCATGGGCAGGCCGTTGGCCGTGTTGTGGCTCTGGAAGCGCTTGAAGCTGTAGCCGCCGTTGGGGTTGTACCACCACATCTGGTAGCCGCTGTTGGCGTTGTTCACGCCGTATTGCGCGCTCACCAACGGGTTCGGATCGGCGTACACCACCTGGCCGAAGCGCCAATCGAGCTTGTCGCAGCTGTTGAACTTCATGCGGTCCGCACCGATCGGCAGGCAGAAGCCCTCGTTACCGGCGACCTGGCTCACGCCCACAGTCATATTCCCGGCATTGTCGATCAGGCGCTCGCCAGTGGCCAGGCGCAGCACGTAGCCGCCGCCTACGATGCCATCACCGCCATCATCGGTCACGATGAGGTAGTAGCAGCCGTCGGGCAGGCAGATGTCGAACGTGTAGGAGCCGGCAGGCGGGTTCACCGTACCGTTGGCGGTCAAGGTGTTGGTGCCCTGCTCGCGCACCTCGTAGCTCACGTTGCTCACGGCATCGTTCACCACTTCGATCTCCAGCTCGTTGAAGTCGCAGCCAGGGCCAACCGGGATGCCCACGCACTGGCAAGCCGCGTTCAGCTGGTCATTGATGGTGTTGGCATTGCCGTCATCGCAGGCCGAGCCGATCTGGCCGGGCTCGTTGGGGCAGTTGTCGTTGGCATCGCACACGCCATCGCTGTCGGTGTCCTGGAAGGTGCCTACGCAGTTGCAGTTCGCGTCGTACACGTCGTTGATCGTGCAGTCATCGTTGTCGTTGCAAGCGGTGCCGGGCTGGGCAGGGCCGCCGGGGACGCCCTCGCAATCGTCGTCGAGCAGGGTGCCTGCGCAGATGCAGTTGGTGACCACATCGTTCACCGTGCTTGCGTTGCCGTCATCGCAGGGATCGCCATTCACGAGGAAGGGCAGCAGTGGGCAGGCATCAATTGCATCGCACACGCCATCGCTGTCGGTGTCCTGGAAGGTGCCTGCGCAGTTGCAGTTGGCGTCGTACACGTCGTTGATCGTGCAGTCGTTGTTGTCGTTGCACGCGGTGCCGGGCTGGGCAGGGCCGCCGGGAACGCCCTCGCAGTCGTCGCCGAGCAGGGTGCCTGCGCAGTTGCAGTTGGCGTCGAGCACGTCATTGATGGTGGCCGTATTGCCGTCATCGCAGGCTGAGCCGATCTGGCCGGGCACGTTGGGGCAGTTGTCGTTGGCATCGCACACGCCATCGCTGTCGGTGTCCTGGAAGGTGCCTACGCAGTTGCAGTTGGCGTCAAGCGCATCATTGATGGTGCAATCGTCGCCATCGCTGCAGGCCGAGCCGATCTGGCCGGGCACGTTGGGGCAGTTGTCGTTGGCATCGCACACGCCATCGCTGTCGGTGTCCTGGAAGGTGCCTACGCAGTTGCAGTTCGCGTCAAGCGCATCGTTGATGGTGCAATCGTCGCCATCGCTGCAGGCCGAGCCGATCTGGCCGGGCACGTTGGGGCAGTTGTCGTTGGCATCGCATACGCCATCGCTGTCGGTGTCCTGGAAGGTGCCTGCGCAGTTGCAGTTGGCGTCGTACACGTCGTTGATCGTGCAGTCGTTGTTGTCGTTGCACGCGGTGCCGGGCTGGGCAGGGCCGCCGGGAACGCCCTCGCAATCGTCGGCGAGCAGGGTGCCTGCGCAGTTGCAGTTGGCGTCGAGCACGTCATTGATGGTGGCCGTATTGCCGTCATCGCAGGCTGAGCCGATCTGGCCGGGCACGTTGGGGCAGTTGTCGTTGGCATCGCACACGCCATCGCTGTCGGTGTCCTGGAAGGTGCCTACGCAGTTGCAGTTGGCGTCAAGCGCATCATTGATGGTGCAATCGTCGCCATCGCTGCAGGCTGAGCCGATCTGGCCGGGCACGTTGGGGCAGTTGTCGTCGGCATCGCACACGCCATCGCTGTCGGTGTCCTGGATGGTGCCCGCGCAGTTGCAGTTCGCGTCGAACACATCGTTGATCGTGCAGTCATCGTTGTCGTTGCACGCGGTGCCGGGAACGGCAGGGCCGCCGGGCACGCCGTTGCAATCCAGATTAGGCTGCGGGTAGATCAGCAAAGAGGACTGGATCTGTCCCACGTTCGGGCTCGTATGCACGTACTCTTCCGTGGCAGTGCTCGGCGAAGGCAGGATGAGCGCTACGTTCAGGTTGAAGGAGAAGGTTCCATCCGTAGTGAACTGGCCGATGAAGGCGATGTTGGAACCGGAAGGATCCACGCCAGTGATGCCACCGGTGTAGCCGTAGAGCGCATTGTTGAATCCGAACGAACCAGCCGGGGCGGGATCGCTCGTGAGCGCCTGGTAGTTGATGGATCCCAGGAACACGAGCGGGTCCATTGCGAAAGGAACCGGAATGTGGCCATCGGCACCGGTGAAACCGGGGTACACTCCGCAGGTGAACAGGTCGCCATTGGTATCGGTGGTGCGCTGCACCCCGAATTGCGAAGTGTGTGCGGTGGCGCCGCATGGCGTCGTACCCGTGGAGCTGGTGGACGCCGTGTTGATGGTGATGAAGGAATCGAACAGGTTCCCTTCATCGAGGCGACGGGTCTGGCCCGGGCCTTCGGAACCCCAGTTGTCATCGTTCCAGAAGGTGGTGGTGGTATTCACCGAGAGCGGTGAGTTCGGCGTTGCGAACACCGAGGTGAGGCGGTAGTTGGGCGCCATGTCCACATAAACGCGGTACGTCTTCATTCCAGCAACGAGCGGGAAGGAGCCGCCTCCGTGGTCATTGTTGTACGCATCGGCATCGGCCTGGGTCACCGTGTGGAACTCCTCCACGATGATGTTCTGCAGGCCTTGCGCCGTGGCAGCGGTGGCGCCCAGAAGGAGCGCCGCGCTACAGAGCAGGTTCTTGAGTTTCTGTTTCATGATCTTGGTTGTGTCGCCCTGCGAGCGCCGGAGCTCAGGCTCCGGCGCTCATTGGGCCTTGGTTTGGCTTAGTAGCAGTTGGTGCCGAAGGCGCCGCTGAAGAGGGTGAAGTCGGAGCTGTTGATGGATCCGTCCTTGTTGAGGTCGCCCACGCAGCCGGCCACGGTGCTCAGGTCAGCCTTGATGGTCTGCACCAGGGTCCAGCCCTTGGTCCAGGGCTCAGCACCGGGCTCGAAAGCGCCACGGTACTTCACAGCGGTGAAGAAGTCGTCGATGGGCGCGGTGATGGTGCTCTGCGCAGCGGCGGCGCCAGCAGCAGGCACGGGGTTCACCCGGTCGGTGACGGTGTTGCTGGTGAGCGGGCTGATCGCGAAGCTCGCGTCGATCAGGGTGTTGAAGCCGGTGGTGAGGTTGCCATCGGTGGCGAACTTCGTGTAGTCGGCCGCGCTGGCGTTCGCACCGTTCACACGCACGCGCTTGTAGGAGCTGCTGGGATCAACGTCGGTCTGGTCGGCACGGGTCTGGAAGGTGCAGTTCTTCACCTCGAAGGTGCCGTTGTTCCAGTTGGTGTACGCCACATCGCCGAGGCTGATGCCGCTGCGGTAGTTGGCGAAGATGCTGTTGTAAATCTTGCCGAGGGTCTCACGGCGCGCCTCGATGGCTTCATCGCCGCTGCCGCCCACAGCCGTCCAACGGCCGATGATGGTGGCGTTGTACAAGGTGGGATTGCTGCGCAAGCCGCTGAGGTTGCCCGGACCGTCGTCACCGTCGCACTCCAGTCCGTTATCGCCTTGGTTCAGGGAACCGCCGCTGTTGTCTGGACCTTGAAGACCGTAGAAGAATTGCACGCGACCGCGGTAGTCCTGATCCCAATCGAAGTAATCGTCATCGACGAATGAGCCAACGGCGTACTTGATGTCCACGGTGCCGCCGAAGGGCTCCACCGCGTCATCAAGGTTGCAGGCGGCCTCGATGAATTCAATCTTGGTGTTGCGGCCGACGCTGCCCAAGGTGATGCCGTTCACCTCGTTGCCCACGCCGATGATCTGGCCGCCGTGACGCACGCTCACATAGCGCAGGATGCCGCTGTTGTCATCGTCGTTCTCCTGGCCCACGGGCATGCCGTAGTAGTTGCGGCTATCGCCCAGCAGCAGGCCCTCGATCAAGCCCACGCCGTCGGTACCGGTGATGGAGGTGCTCGGGTTCGGGCCACCGTCCTTCAGGTCGGTGCTGCGCACGTTGTTGCGCGCGCGGCCCAGCACGATCAGGCCGCCCCACTTGCCACGGTTGGTAACGGCGTATGATCCGTCGAGCGGATCGGCAGCCGCGGTCAGGATGATCGGGCAGCTGGCCGAACCATTGGCCCAGATCTGTCCGCCGCGCGACACGATCAGCGTGTAGGCGTTGGTGCCAACGGGGGCTTGGTTTGCCTTGATCACAGTGCCAGGCTGAACGAAGAGGTCCTGCCCATCATTCACGTACATCGTCTGGTCGAGGATGTACAGGAAGTCGCAGGTGAGCGTGGTGGTGTTGTTGGTGAGGTTCCCGCCCGTGAGGAGCTCGGACATATTCTTAGTGGTCCGGCTGCTCACTGGAGGACATCCGCAAGCGGCGCCGATGCTCTGCGCGCTGCCCTGCGTGGCGATTCCCGCGATGCTCGCGGCCATGGCCAGTTTGAAGAGACGTTTCATGGTTCTTGTTGGGGTTTTGGGGTGTTGAGGTTCTCGCTGAAGTGCCGATTCTGTGGCGGGTCAAAAGTCCCCGGGCATCGGCGCTTGGGGGTTAGGTGCAGCGTATGCTTTGCTTACTGATCCATCAAGCCGCCATTAGCGGTCTTGGTGTCCTGGTTACAGCAGCTTAATGCTGAGCAGCGCATTGGCTAACAATGGAGACGAGCGCAAGCGCCCCCCCTTGCGTGGCGAAATCCAGATTCTGCTTTCGATGGAATCCGCGTTGGAATGAACACGCATGGCAACCGTTGCGAACGAGCAGAGCGTGCGGGCCCCGCACTCAGAAGCGCGCCTCCCCTCCAGGCTTCAAATGCAGCGCTGGATGCTGCCTCTCATCATCAGCCTTCGGCGTGTAGGCGAGCCATTTGATTATGCTACCGTCCGGCGAACGAAGGCCGGCATTGATCGCATAGCTCAGCTCGCCGTCCGTGGTCAACTGAGCGATAAGCACCACGTTCTCGTCGGTGGCCCCCTTCACATGGCCCAACACGCCGAAAGCGCCCACCTCGGTCTCGATCACATGGCCACTGAGATTCTCCAGGAAGCTGCGCGTGATGTGCAGGTACATCACCTCCGGCACGGTCGACGCAGGGACCAGACCGTCGCGCTTGCTCAACGAGTTGTTGTACGTGGTGATGCCTTCGCTCCTGTCGGCTTTCAGGATAGACCCATCCGGATCAAGATGCAGTGGCACAGCCTTGTGCGCGGAGCTCGCGAATCCGAAGGCCAGCCATGAATCGATCGCCGCAGGGTATTCGGCCAGCGCTTCGGCATCGACTAGCTCACCGCTGCCCGCGCCGTTCAGCGTATCGTTGAAGAAACGCGTTGTGGTGCGGAAGAAAAGGTTGCGGTCCTTCTCGCCGTAGACGCTCAGCAGCGCATAACCGGGTTCGAGGTCCAAGTAGATGCGGTAGGTCACCAGCGGAGCGGAACCGGGCGCAGCGCCGGGCATCTCGTGGTAGCGCTCCACGAGAACACCTTCCAAGCCTTGCGCGGAAACGCCAAGGCCAAAGAGTAGGGACAAAGCGGAGAGCAGCCGATGCTTCATGGAAAAGGCTCAATGCTTCACCACGCGGTGCTGGGAGCGAGCGCCTCCTCGTTGGATCACGAGCATATAAGCGCCGTTGGACACGCGGGAGAGATCCAAGGTCAGCAAGCGATCGACCGATGCCGTGCCGCTCAGGACGCGCGCACCGGCCATGTCGCGCAGTTCCCATTGCAGCGGTCCGCCAGCGCCCAGAAGCTCCACTTGCAGCTGACCTCTCGTTGGGTTCGGGCTCAAGCGCGCGCTTGCAGCGGTGATCTCGTTTACCCCGGTGAAGCCCTCGCAGATGCATCCGGGCTGCCACGTATCATTCACGGTGGCGGCGTTGCCATCGTCGCAAGGAGTGCCGGGCAGCTCGTTGCCGCCGTATGTGCCTGCGCAGTCCTGGCCCCAGCACACGCAGCCGGAGCTGTACACATCGTTGCTCGTATCGGCATTGCCATCATCGCAAACGCTTCCCGGAACGGCCGGTCCGTTAGGCACGCCCAGGCAATCAACCGTGGAGTTCGCGGAGTTGAAACAGAGCGTGGGATGCGAGAAGATGTTCTGGCCTGCAAAACCCTGACCCAGCGTATCGGATTGGAGCACCTCGCTGTAGAACTGCAACAGGGTGTGGCAATTCGGGTCGCTGCACACCAAGGAATCAGGGATGCGCAGCGCGAGGTTCAAGCAGAAACTGAGATCCCCATCGGTGGTGAACTGGCCGATGAGCACGCGATTGCTCTCCGTCGGTCCGCTCACTCCCCCGAGCACGGCCCACGCAACGTTCTCGTCGCTGAAACTGTTGCTGCCGCCTGGCTCGAAACAATCGGGAAGATTGCCCACTGAGTTGATGGTGCCAGGCGCCGTGCCAAGGTTGATCAGCCCATCCGCGATGGTGAGGGGAATGCCAGCTGCAACCGCATCATTCACCAAGAGTCCACTCTGGTTATTGGAACCGCCCACGACACTGCCATCAGCGTCCTCAGCTTTTAGGACGCCCCAATGCAGGGTGCTGGCTGCGCCGAAGCTGAGCCATGAATCAATGGCCACGGTGTTCTTGTTCAAGTGCTGCGCAGGGATGTCCCTGCCCCAGGCCTCGCCACGGTCGTCGTTGTTGAAGAAGCTCGTGGTGGTGCCGATCGTAAAAGGGTGGTTGGTGAAGCCGCCCACGCTCACCAGCTTATAGCCGGGCAGCATGTCCACGTAAACACGGTAGGTCTTTGCGCCTTCAACCAAGCCGGGGCCGCCATCGGTGTCGGCGGCATCATCGGCATCGGCCACGTAGTAAGTCTCCACGATGATGCCCTCTAGCCCGTTCGGGTTTGGCGGCGAGTAGTCCTGTGCAGCGGCCGCGATGGCCATGGGAATCGAAAGGGCGAGTGTCAGGATGCGGGCCATGGCGTTTCTTTCAGGGCGGCGAAGTAACCTCGGCATCATTGGGACATTCTTGTCCCATCGTGGTCATTCCGTATCCGTTCCATTAAGTCGCCGTTACCGGATCAGCGACGCATCGAGGCCTCGTGCTGGAAGAGATGGAAGCTTACTCGGTCCTTGTTCTTCAATGCCCACGAAACGAATTCAGGCGTGGCGAACATGGGGTCGGAGGGCAGGATCAGGAAGAGCTTGCGCGGCTCCTCGGCCAGGAAGCGCTCCAGCAGGTCAATGGCAAGGGCCGCTGTGAGCGCGCCCTCATGCACGCGCCATCGCGCATGGCCCCTGTTGCCGATGATGAAGAGCAAGTTGAAGCGCCCAGCCTCCCACAGCGGGCTCTCGATCAATGCGGGTTTGGTGCCGGGGCCGATCTTGCCCTGCTGCCTGGCCAACAACGGGGCCTGGCCCCACCAGCCTACGCGACCATCAGCTTCGCGGGCGAGCATGGCGATAACGGGATAGTCACGCTTGAGCCATTCCCGCATGCGCATCGGATGCTTCGCAGCCATCACGCGCATGGGCTTGTCCGGGGCAAATCCCCAGCGCTCGAGGTAGCTGCTCAGCGTGCGCTCCGGCAACAGCTGCCCGGTATCCCTTGCAACTAGCCAGCGCACGCTCTCACGGTTCCATAGGCGCTCGATGCCGCCCATCATGTCCGGCGTGCCTGAACGGATCAGCGCATGGAGGGCCCCCTCTTGCTCTGGACTGAGCTTGCGACGGTCCTGCTGCCGTTCACGTTTCCGGCTCACCGCAACGCCATCCGGCTGGAGCGAGAAGCGGTTGAGCGATTTCATGAGGTCGGGCAGGGCCACGCCGTGCAGGGCAGCGGCCAGCGATGGCTCCGCACCATCGAGCACTTCGTGCATGGCCATGCGCAGGGCGCGATCGAGCAGCGTCTCATCGGCCATGCCGGTGCGGTAAGGTCGATTTGACGGCAGCATCATGCGCTCCATGCGCTCGCGCGCCTCCATTGGGATAGGCTTCCATGGCATCGCATCAAAGCTTGAGCACGCGTGCTGCAGCACGTCCTGTTCCACCGTGAAGCACGATCATATAGGCGCCATCGGCCAGCCCTGAGAGGTCCGCATCCAGCGAGCCGTCCCGCGATACCTGTGCTGCCTCTCGGTGCAATGACCGCCCTGAAGCATCTATGACCTCGATGATGAGCGAAGTGCCCAAGTGGTCCGCACCAGAGATGCGCACCTGCCCATGCGTAGGGTTTGGCACCAGCAGCAGCTCAGCAGACGAACGTTCTTCGATCCCGATCGTGGGGCAGACCAGGTACGGGTCCAAGCCATTGCAATCGCTGATGCTGTAGCAGCAGAGTTGCGGCACGTTGAAATTGGCGGTGCTGCTGAAGTTGCAAGCCGAAGGATCGAGGCAGCCGAAGACAATGGCCGTAGCGCATGAACCATCGTCGCAACCGGCCGCCGGATCGTACTCCAGGAAGTCGGGATCCGTGCAGCCGCACGCGGGCGGGTACACGAGCAGCCCGCTCTGCTCCTCTCCAAGCAGCAACGTATCGCCGGGAGCCACGTACTTCTGCACGGTGCCATCCGGTTTCTCGATCTCCACATTCAGCCTGAACTCGAGGCCGCCTGCGGTGGTGAGCTGAGCGATGAGCACGATGTTCTCCGGGGTTGCTCCCTGCACGCCAGGGGTGGCACATGCGATCCGGGAGTCATTCGAATTGAACTCGCCAGTGGTGGTCTCGTCGCGGAACACAGCATCGAGGTCATCACCGGACACGAGGAAACTGGGCGGCACTACAGGCTGACCGCCAAGCGGCACCAAGCCATCGCTGGTGGTGAGGGCGATGCTCATTTCCGGTGCGTTGTTCACCAGCAAGCCACCCGGTATGGCCTCGCTGCCGCCGTCGTTGTTCGCGCCGCCCACCGCGCTTCCATCGGGGTCATCGGCCTTTGGAATGGTCAGGCGCTGGGTGCTGCCGCGCCCCATGCTCAGGTACGAATCGAGCGCAACGGTGCCCTCACCCAACGCGGTGTTGTTGAGTTGATGGCCGAATGTCCGCCCGCGATCGACGTGATTGAAGAAGGGTGCGGCGCTGGTGAGGGAGAGCGCATGATTCGCATCGGCGTATATGGCACGCAGGCCGCAGCCTTCGCATAGGTCGAGGAAGATCCGGTAGGTCACCGAGCCTACCGGTACGCCGCCACCTGTCACGTCCGTGGCGTCGTTGGCGTCACTCACATAGTAGGTCTCCACCAGCACGCCTTCCAAGGCCGGTTGCGCGCGCAGCATGGTTGCGCAAAGGAGGCAGAGGAGCAGCACGAACGTTCCGCGCATGATCACTTGATGGTATAGGTGAGGCCTGCGCTGTACTCAGTGCCCCAGGCATAGCTGTCGAAATCCACCGCATAGCCCTTCTCGAACTGGTAAGCGCGGCGGAAGGGTGAATTCAGCAGGTTGCGAACGCCCAGACGAAGGCCCCAATGCTTGCCGAAGCTCTTGTTCAATGTGATGTCGACCATGTGCCGGGGCATCTCGTAGGCGCGGATGCCTGTGGGGTTCACCTCGCTGTTGCTGATGGCCAGCTTCGGCCCTTGCACGTTGTAGCTCACCGAGAGGCTGGCGCGCGCGCTGTCGCTGCTGAAGGTGAGCATGCTGTTCACCATGTAAGGCGCCTGACCGAACATGTTGGTGGTGTATTCCACCGGCTCGGCAAGCAACGTGGTGCGCAGCACGCTCTGCGATTGCATGAGCGTGACGTTGCCGCGCCATTCGATCCAGCGCAGGATGCCCACGCGGCCCTCCACCTCAACGCCCGTGACCGATGAACGGATGGCATTGCGCCAGGTGTAGCCTCCCGATGCGGTGAAGACCAGCTCGATGTGGTTCTTGAACTCCTTGTGGAAGGCGCTCACCGACACATTGTTCCGACTGCGGAAAAAGCGTTCGATGCGCAGGTCGTAATTGTCCGCCGTGGTCATCTGGAGCTTCGGGTTGCCATAAACCGGTGCGCCCAGGATGTAGTCGAAGAGCTGCACTACGCTGAACTCGCGGAAGCTGGGACGGGCGAGCGATTTGAAGTAGTTCAGGCGCAGGTTCATAGGCGCCTGGTCATCGTCCTTCAGCTTGTAGATGAGGTTGATGCTGGGGAGGAAATCCCATTGGTCGAGGGCACCGGGCCGCGCAGGCTGCGGGTCAGGATTGGCATCACCGCCGGCAGACACGTCACCAACCGTGCCGCGCGCCGGATCCGATGGGTCCAGGCCCTGCTCGTAGTATCGGCGGATGTCGGTGATCATGTTGGTTTGCTCGCCACGCAGTCCCCCAACGGCGCGGAGCCTTTTAGAGAGGGCGTAATCGACCATGGCGAAGGCGCCGATGATGCGGTTCAATCCGATATCGTTGTCCTTGAAGGTGCCGAAGGGCCGGTAGAGCGAGGTGAAGCGGCCATCGCTGCGCATATCGAAACGGCCCGGGAGGTCCCATTGCGCGGGGCCAGGCGCGCCGAGCACGATGTAGAAGTCCTGCTCGTTGAGGCGCTCGTTCCGCAGATAAGAGCCGCCGACACGGAGCTTGCGCACCAGGCGCGTCTCATCGCTCAAGGGTACTTCGAGCGTGAGCCGTGCATCCAGGAGCGTCTCATCCAGGAAGCGGTAAGCGCGCGTCGGGGCGGTGAGCGCGGCCTCCACTTCGGTGATGGGCTCGCCCGGGGGCGGCTGCACATAGGTGAGTGCCTTGAAGTCGAGCAGGTCGCGGTTGCCGTCGGTGTACGAGATGTCCGCTTCCACCTTCGTGTTGATGGCGGGTATCAAGTGCCGCGAGCTCAACTGGTATACGAACATGCGGCGCTGCTCGTAATACTGATCCTCCGAAGCGTATTCATCCACGCCGATGCCCGGATTGCGGAAACGCTGGTAGCGCGCATTGGCCTGGCCCAGCGCATTGGCCATGGCCAGGAACGAGATGCTGTTGTTGCGGTTGAGCTTCAAGGAAAGGCTGGCCAATGCGTTCCAGCTGTGCGTGATCACGCTGATGGCCTGGGTGCCATTGCGCCCGAATTCATCGCCAGGGTTCTCATCATTGAAGGGCTCGCCGGTACGGATGTAGGTGGAGCCCGGGTCGTACTCGGTCTCGCGGTTGTACCGCAGGCCCACCAGGAAACCCAAAGTCTTCGGGTTCTTGCTCTTCTTGAACAAGGCGAGCTGATTCCCCAGCGAGAGATTCTGGCTGAAGTTGAACTGGCCTTGCACGGTGTCCACCCGCCAATTGGTGTTGTACCATTTGCGGTTGAGCTCGCCCAGCCGCCCATTCAACGTGGGGGAGAAATACGCGAGGTTGTAGGTGCCGTTGTAATTGCTCACGGCTTCCGCGATGGCGCTCTCGTTGTAAAGCAGTGCGGGTGCCAGCAATCCCAGCTCCACCAGCGGCAAGTGCTGCAGCGTATTGCTGGTGCTCATGTTGGTGCTCTGGTAGCCCGGCGAATTGGCGGTGATGCCATAACCGCTCAGGTAGCCGCCCAGTCCTAGGAAGGTGAGCTGCTCGTAAAGGCTCGGTTCGATGAAGAGCGGGTAATCGCCGCCATCGTCGGGGATGCCCTCCGGTATGCCGCGCCCGCCATCGTCGCGCGCGAGCCAATCGGTCTTGCCCGGGCGGCCGCTCACAATGTCCTTCCCGGTGCTGTTGGGATTGTAGCCGACGGTGGTGCCCACGCTCACGCGCAGCTTTTCCGGATAATCGCTCGTGTTCAGGCTGATGAGGGCACCGGCCCAATCGCCGGGCAGGTCGGGCGTGGCGGTCTTGGTGATCACGATGTTGTCCATCAACCCCGTGGGGAAGAGGTCGAGCCTCAGGTTGTTGGTGAGCGGATCGAGCGTGGGCAGGCGGCTGCCGTTCACGGTAGTCACGATATATCGGTCCGCCAAGCCGCGCACGGTGACGAAAGCGCCGACGGTGCTCACCCCCGTAATGCGCTTCACGGCCTGAGTCGCATCGCCATCGCCGGTCTTCAGCATGGCATCGCGCGAGATGAAGTCCATGCTCGCGGCATTGTTGATCTTCATGCGGTCCAGGTACGCATCGTTGGTGCGCACTGCCTTCGCCTCGATCTCCACCCCTTCCAGCGCCACTGAGCTCTCGCCCAGGATGATGTTGAGCACCACCACTTCCCCGCCCTTCGGGTTCACGGTCACCTCCTTGTTCTCGTAACCGATGTAACGCACCATGAGCACTTGCGGGCCGGGCGCATCGAGCACCAGTGAGTAGCGACCTTCGAGATCGGTGATGGTGCCTTTGCCGGGATCGCTCTTCAGCACTACGGCGGCCCCGATCAGGGTCTCACCCAGATTGTCCGTGACCTTGCCCCGAACGGTGCCCTGGGCAACCACAAGGCACTGAACCAAGAGCCCGAAGAAGAGGAGAGGAAGGCGGAACAACATGCTGGTGCAGGCCGGGCCGCGAAGGTGCCGGGGCACTCCGCTGCCCATGTTCCGGCACCATTAGCATTGATCTAGCGGATCATGTCCGCACGGTGAACGAATCGCTCACTCCTTCGCGAAGCGCACCATGCGGCGCTCGCCACCCGCCTCCAGCACCATCAGGTATGCGCCAGTGGGCAGCTTGGCCACGTCGAGCGTTGTGCGCTGCACCTGCGCATAGCTGCGCGCGAGCACAGTGCGGCCCAGGATGTCGGATACGCGCACAGTCGCATGCACCGCGGCCGAGGACAATTCAACATTCAGCTGATCGCTTGCTGGCTGCGGCCACACCCGCGCCATCGGCAAGCGCAGGTCATCGATGCCGGCGGTGACCACGTTCACGCAAGCGCTGGTGTCCACGCAGCCGTTCTGCGTGACGATCACTGCGTACTGCCCGTTGGCGGTGGCCGTGTACAAGGGGCTGATCGCATTGGGGATGATGGCGCCGGTGAGGCAGTTCATCCATTGGAAGGTGGCGCCCGTTGCTTGCGCCAGCAGCACATGGCCGGTCTGCGTAACGCCTACGTTCACCGTGGCCTGGGCGAGGGTGAGCGTCACCGTGCTGTCGCAACCGTTGGGCGTGGGAATCAGCGCCGTGTAAGTGCCGGGTGAGGTGATCAGCTGCCCATTGAAGCCGTAGGTCTCATTCGGGCAGATCTGCGCGCTCACGTTTCCGCTGAGGACCAAGCCTTGCACGAAGTTGCTGCTGGCACCGTTGAGCGCGAATCCCGAGAGCGTGCCGTTGAGGTTGCCGGCCGCATCGGTGAGCGTGGTGATGCCCGCATTGCTCCCGCCGGCCGTGCCTTGGTTCATCCTGTAGTAGAGCCGGAGGTCATCATCGCCGGTATCGGCGCCGTATTGCCGGATGCATTCGAGCTCTGCCGGGGTCAGCCCTCGACCCCAGAGGCCCACCTCTTCCACCTGGCCGTCGAGGTAGATCTGCGTGGAGCCCGGGATGGGCATGTTGCCGATGCGGAAAGTGCCCGTGGTGGTGGTCACCGTGCCCGAGGCAGGAGCCTCGCCGAGCAGCTGCGCGTCACGGTACATGCGCAGCATGCTCCCGTCGAAGGTGAGCGCCACGAATTGCCACGCGTTCAAGGTGAGCGCAGCGGTGCTGTCGAGCGTGACGATCTGGTTGGCGCTGTTGCGGAAACGGCCTTCCATGGTGGTGCCATAGGTCTGCAGCAGGTAGAAGTCGAATAGCAGGTTGTCCCGGAAGCCGGCGAAGGCCTCCATGTTGGGCCAATTCGCATTCTGGGCGGGATATACCCAGCACGTGAGGCTGAATCCCGTGGCGTTGGCAATCTGCGCGGAGGCGTTGTTCACCAATACCTCATCGTTCACACCGTCGAAGTCGAGCGCGTTCTGGGCTTGGGCGAAAGAGGCCATCGGAGCCAGGAGCGCAGCGGCCAGCTTGAGCCGGTTCAGCATAGCATTCCCCATCTGATCGGATTGTTGCGCTAAGGAAGCCATTCCGGTGCGAAAGGCCACCAATGCACAGGTTCGCGCGTGGGAGCCCGGGATTACATTCGCGGCCCGCCGAACCGGCTTTCACGCCCGGCGTTCATCAGCAGCCATGAAGATCCTCGTCCTTCTCAGCCAAGTGCCCGACACCACTGCCCGCATCGCCTTCACCAACGGCGATACCCAGTACGATGGCAATGGCGTCACCTTCATCATGAACCCGTACGACGAATGGTACGCCCTGGTGCGCGCATTGGAGCTGAAGGAGGCCAAGGGCAGCGGCAGCGTCACCACGGTGACCGTGGGCGGTGCCGATACCGAGGCCACCATCCGCAAGGGATTGGCGATCGGCGCGGATGAGGCGGTGCGCATCGATGCCCAGCCCGCTGACGCGCTGCAGGTGGCCGAGCTCATCGCGGCCTACGCCAAGGACAAGGGCTTTGACCTGGTGCTCACCGGCAAGGAGACCATCGACCACAACGGTGGCGCGGTAGGCGCCATGGTGGCCGAGCTGCTCGAATTGCCGTACGTGGCGCTGGCCAGCAAGCTCGATGTCAACGGCGACGCGGCCACGGTGGAGCGCGACGTGCCCGGCGGGGTGGAGGTGCTGGAGGTGAAGCTGCCCTTCGCGCTCAGTGCCGCAAAGGGCATGGCCGAGCAACGCATCCCCAACATGCGCGGGATCATGGCGGCGCGCACCAAGCCGCTGAACGTAGTGGCTGCCACCCCCACCTCCAATGCGGCCGCCACCGTGAGATTCGAGCTGCCGCCCGCCAAGGGAGCCGTGAAGATGATTCCCGCGGAAGAAGCCGGGAGGCTCATTGAGCTGCTGCACGCCGAAGCCAAAGTGATCTGATCGAAATCCATCGTACGAGCGGGGCATTCCCCGCCCCAACCGCCCTACTCCATGAGCACCATCGTATTCATCGACACCCGGGGCGACAAGCTCCCGAAAGCCGCGCAGGAAGCTGTGACCTACGCCAGCCAGCTCGCCGGCGGACCCGTGACCGCCGTGACCTTCGGCGATGCGCAAGGGCTTGAAGCGCTAGGCGCGTGCGGCGCGAAGAAGGTGATCGCGGCGCGCGGCGTGAGGGCCGTGGACGGCCAGCAGCTCACGCGGCTCGTATGCGAAGTAGCCGCCGCCGAAGGCGCCACCACCATCGTGTGCGTGCACGATGCCACCGGGAAAGCCGTTGCGCCACGCGTGGCAGCGCGCTTGAAAGCCGGCTTGGTCGCAGGTGCCACGGGCATGCCCGAAGGCGATCGCTTCAAGCGAAACGTGTTCAGCGGCAAGGCGCGCGCGCAGGTGGAGGTGACCAGCCCGGTGAAGGTGATCAGCCTTTCGCCCAACAGCATCGCGATCGCCACTTCCGGCAGCAGCGCGAGCATTGAGGAATTCAATGGCGACCTCGGCGCGGCGCGCATCACGGTGAAGGAGCTGCGCAAGGCCGGCACGGGCATCCCCTTGCCCGAGGCGGAGATCGTGGTGAGCGCAGGTCGCGGAATGAAAGGACCGGAGCACTGGGCGCCGGTGGAGGAGCTCGCGCAACTGCTCGGCGGCGCCACGGCATGCAGCCGTCCGGTGGCCGATATGCACTGGCGGCCCCACCACGAGCATGTGGGCCAGACCGGCGTGGCCATCCGCCCCAATTGCTACATCGCCATCGGAATCAGCGGCGCCATCCAGCACCTGGCCGGCGTGAACCAGAGCAAAGTGATCGCGGTGATCAACAAGGACCCCGAAGCACCCTTCTTCAAGGCCGCTGATTACGGCATCGTGGGCGACGCCTTCGAGGTGCTGCCCAAGCTCATTGAAGCCGCGAAGAAGCTGAATGCTGAGCGCTAGGCCGGTTGAGGATTGATCGAAATGCAGGTTGGGGGTTGAAGGCCACCCACCCCGCAACCTCTACCGACCTTCAACCCTCAACCGAAGCAACCACTACCTTCACGGCCCGCTGATCACAGCATGGAGAAGGTCGAGCTGAAGTTCCTCCGCATCACGTACAGCCACACGCACGCGGGGGCTTACGCCTTGATCCTCGCCGAGACCTTCGGCGATCGCCGCCTGCCGATCATCATCGGAGGCGTGGAAGCCCAGGCCATCGCCATCCAGGTGGAGAACATCAAGCCCGCACGTCCGCTCACGCACGACCTCTTCAAGAATGTCTCCGACAGCCTTGGCTTCAACCTGAAGGAAGTGATCATCAGCGACCTGGTCGAGGGCATCTTCCACGCCCAACTGGTGATCGAGCAGGATGCGCGCGAGGTCACCATTGATGCCCGCAGCAGCGATGCGATCGCGCTCGCCCTGCGCTTCGACTGCCCCATCTTCACCTACGAGCCCATCCTCAGCGCCGCCGGGCTCAAGGTGGAAGAGGGCGAGGAGGAGCAGGCCGAGGGCGAGAAGAAGGAGCGCAAGGGCCGCGAGAAGAAATCGCTGGCCTCCACCCCGATCGAAGAGCTGCGCGGCTTGCTGGATGAGGCGTTGGAGAGCGAGGATTACGAGCGTGCCAGCAAACTTCGCGACGAGATCAAGAAGCGGGAGCAGCAGGGGAATTAGTCCTGATCGGAGGTTGAGGGGTTGGGGGTTCCGGGTGGCATAGCCGAAGGAAAACCCATCTTCGCTCCCACCCTGAACGCCATGCTGAAACCGCTTCGCTCGCTTGCGCTCCTCGCCTTCGCCATGCTGGCCGTGCCTGCATTCGCTCAAGGATCACCGGCACCGCTCACCGGCGTGAGCGCCATTGGCGTCGTTCGCGGGCTCATAGGCATGCTCGCGATCATCGCCATCGCATGGGCCTTCAGCGCCAAGCGCAAGCAGGTCGATTGGAAAGTGGTGGGCATCGGCCTCGGCTTCCAATTGGCCATGGCCCTGCTGATCCTGTACGTGCCGCCCGCGCAATGGCTCTTCGAGGTGGTGGGCAAAGGCTTCGTGAAGGTGCTCGATTTCACCAAAGCCGGCAGCGAATTCCTGTTCCGCGACCTGCTCAACGTGAAGAGCATGGGCTTCATCTTCGCCCTGCAGATCCTCCCCACCATCATCTTCTTCAGCGCGCTCACCAGCGTGCTCTTCTATCTGGGCGTGATCCAGAAAGTGGTGTACGCGCTGGCCTGGGCGCTGAACAGGACCATGCGCCTGAGCGGCGCCGAGAGCCTGAGCACGGCGGGCAACATCTTCCTTGGGCAGACCGAAGCGCCGCTGATGGTGAAGGCCTACCTGGACAAGATGAACCGCTCGGAGATCTTCCTGGTGATGACCGCCGGCATGGCCACCGTGGCGGGCGGCGTGCTCGCAGCCTACGTCGGTTTCCTCGGCGGCGACGATCCCGAGCTGCGCCTCTTCTTCGCCAAGCACCTGCTCACGGCCAGCGTGATGGCCGCGCCCGGCGCCGTGGTGGTGGCCAAGGTCCTCTTCCCGCAGACCGAGGCCATCGACGCCAGGATCGAAGTGGGCATGGACCGTGTGGGCAGCAACCTGCTCGATGCCATGAGCAACGGCACCACCGAGGGCTTGAAGCTCGCCGCCAACGTGGGCGCCATGCTGCTCGTCTTCTTCGGCTTCATCGCCATGGCCAACTACGGCTTCTTCAAGCTCGGCGCGGTCACGGGCCTCAATGGCTGGGTGGCCGAGGTGAGCAATGGCAACTTCAAGCAGTTCTCCCTGGAATTCCTGCTCGGTTACCTCTTCGCACCGCTCATGTGGCTCATCGGCGTGGCCAGCGAGGACATCACGCTCACCGGACGACTCGTGGGCGAGAAGATCATCGCCAGCGAATTCGTGGGCTATGAGAGCCTCGCCACCTTGAAGGCCAACGGCGCGTTCGCTTACCAGCGCAGCATCGTCATGAGCACCTACATGCTCTGCGGCTTCGCCAACTTCGCCAGCATCGGCATCCAGATCGGCGGCATCGGGTCGCTGGCGCCCTCGAAGCGCGCATGGCTGAGCGAATTCGGGATGCGCGCGCTGCTGGGCGGAACCCTTGCCTCGCTGCTCAGCGCCACGATCGTGGGGATGCTGGTGTGAAGCCGGATCGCGCATCGCCCGCCGCTCGATGATGATCCAAGCGCTCCGCGTGCTCATGGCTCCGTGCGGCCGCGCTGTTACATTCATCGCCACAACCGATCCCGCATGCCGCGCATCCTCTTCACTCCGCTGCTCTTCCTCGCCGCCTTCCATGTATCGGCCCAAGCCGCGCTCAACCAGCAGGGCAAGCCATTCAGCAAGCCCCTGAAGGGCAGCAGCGGCGACATCTACACCGTGGTCGATGGCCTGTTCGCCGCCGACGGCAGGCACCTGCTCTATGTGGAAGAAGGGCTCACGCCGAAAGCCGTGCGCTTGGATGCGCTGCTGCAACCCAACGAAGAGCTCGCGCTCATGGACCTGCTGCTCGATGGCGCGAAATGGACCGGCGTGACGCCGTTGCGGAGCGACAAGCGCATGCATGTGCTCCTCGTGAGCGGCTCCAAGAAGGGCAGCGCCTTCGGCATCGGCGAATTGGATGCTGCCGGATCGCTGGCCTTGACGGGATTCCGCAGGATCGCCGAGTTCGACATCCCATACGCCAACGACCCGGCGAACACCATGGCCGTGCGCCCCTTGCCCGACCCGATCCTCTTCACGCGCGGATTGGCCTTCGCGCAGCGTGAGCGGCTGATCCCATCGCCCGATGGCCAGCATTACCTGCTCAACCACTACACGCAGCACGGCAAAGGCAACAAGCGCATAGCGACCGCCTGGCTCGACAAGGATCTCACCGTGCTCTGGAGCGCAACGGCCGAACTGCCCTACGAGGATGCGAAGAGCAGCATCCACCAGATCATTGTGGACAATAGCGGCAACGTGCGGCTGCTCACCTACCTGTTCAACTGCAAGGGCGAAGAGAGCATGGGCGACAAGAACTGCCACGAGCTGCATCTCACCACGATCGCCGAGAGCGGCAAGGCCGTGAGCGACCTCACCATCGAGAAGGATTTCGTGAGCAGCGCGCGCATGGCGATCCGCGAGCAAGGCGCGATCAGCATCGCGTTGCGCTATGGCGCGCTCACCGGACAGCCGGGCTTGGTGGTCACCTTCGATCCCGCAGACCCGAAGCTGAAGCCCGCGCCGATCGCCACGCAGCGACTGCCCAGCATCCGCAAGGCGAAACTGCTGGCCTTCGGCGACCCCGCCGCTGATCCACGCAAGCCCCCAGCGCGCACCGCGAAAGTGCCCGACGAGATCGTGGACCTCCAGGTCGCGCCCGACGGAGGCCTGCTGGTGACCGAGACCTACCTGCAGTACGACTTCATGCTCCCCGTGGGCGAAGCGCTCGCCATGCGGCACCTGAGCGGCCCGGTGCGCGTGAGCCATGTGCAGGCGAACGACAGCATCGGTTGGCAGCGCGTGATCGAACGAGCATTGATGACCACAGCCGGACCCTACTACGAAGGCAGCGTTGCGATTCCGATGGAAGGCAATCTCCTGCTCCTGCACGGCCACACCCCGCGCGGCTTCGAGGCCATCCTGCGCGCGGGCAGCCAAGCTGCGGGCACCAAGGAGCAGCGCCCCGCCGAGCCGCAAGTTCTGAAAGCGGTGATCGTGAGCACGGATGATGGCAGCGTGCAACGCGAAGGCACGGCCTTGATGATGGAAGAGGGATTCGTGCCTTGCCCGATGGACGCGGTGCTCGATCAAGGAGGCCGCAAAGCGCTGGTGAAGAGCTACGACCGTGGCACGCAGTACCGGTTCTCCGTGATCGATCTGGGAAAGTTGGGGGATGAGAAGTAGTTGGAGGTTGAAAGGTTGAGGGTTGATTGGAGGTTGAGGGTTGAACACCCGCCAACCCTCAACATGCAGCTGTGGCCCCTGCGTTGACAGCCATCTCCACCCCCCAAGCTCTCCCCAACTAGCTTCGCCCGCCTGCACGGCGCAGGCTTTCCATGCCAGACCGCAAAGAAGACTCCCACACCGATCGGTGGCTCGCTGCGGGCTCCGCCGTGATGGAGCGCGTGCGCCAATGGCTGGTACAGAGCCGTGCAAAGGAGTTCATCCTGCTGGCCCTTCCCTACCAGATCTCAGCGGTGCTCACCGCGCTGGTGGCTGTGGGCTACACCTGGCTCTTCAATTACGTGGGCGATCGCAACGCCGAGCTGCTGGCCATCGATCCGCGCCTGATCTTCATCACCGCGCCAGCGGGCTTCCTGCTCGCCTGGTTCCTCGTGTACCGGTTCGCACCGCTCGCCAGCGGCAGCGGCATACCGCAACTGATGGCGGCCGTGGAAGTGGCCACCGACAAGAAGCGCGACCGCAGCGGGCGCTTCCTCAACGTGCGCATCATCCTGGTGAAGATCGCCAGCAGCCTCTCGATGGTGATCGGTGGCGGAGCGGTGGGGCGCGAAGGGCCCACGCTCCAGATCGCAGGCAGCATCTACCGCACCGTGCATCGCCTGCTGCCGCCCTTCTGGCCCAAGGTGAGCCGCCGCATCATGATGATCACCGGCGGCGCCGCCGGATTGAGCGCGGCCTTCAACACGCCGCTCGGCGGGATCGTATTCGCGGTGGAAGAGCTCACCAAGACGCACATGGCGCAATTCCGCACCGCCGTGCTCACCGCCGTGATCCTCTCCGGAATGACGGCCCAATGGCTGCTCGGCCCCTACCTCATGCTCGGCTACCCGAAGCTGGCGCCCGCCACCGTGAGCTTCATGTACAAGATCCTCCTGCTCTCGGCCATCGCGGGCATCACCGGCGCGGCCTTCTGCCGCATCGTGCTCGCCATCGATAAATTCCGGCGGAACCTGAAGGGATCGCTCGCGCATGCCGGCTTCGCGCTGGCGGCGGCCTTTGCCTTCGCTACGGTGGTGTACCTGCTCGGCAACGTGGCCATCGGCAGCGGCCACACCCTGCTCGAGGACCACCTCTTCGCCGATGATCCCGATGCCGGTTTCCAGAATGTGGCCGCGCGCGTGCTCGGCTCGCTCTCCAGCGTGAGCGCGGGCGGGGCGGGCGGCATCTTCGCTCCCTCGCTCGCCAGCGGCGCGGCCATCGGCGGCTGGCTCACCGATGCGCTCGGCCTCGCCGACAACCGCGGCCAATTCAACCTGCTGGTGCTCGCGGGCATGACGGCCTTCCTCAGCGGCGTTACCCGCTCGCCCTTCACCAGCGCCATCCTGGTGCTGGAGATGACCGACCGCCACAGCGCCATCTTCCAGCTGATGTACGCCAGCGTGATCGGCTACCTCATCGCCTACGTCATCGACCGCAAGAGCTACTACGAGCGCATGAAGGAGCGACTGCTGAAGGCGATGCCGGAGTGGAAGGAGGGTGACGCTGAGGCGACGCGCTGATTGGCCTTGTCTCGGTCAAAGATGCTTTCCTGATCTGTAATGAAGTGGTTGATGGACGCGTCCCGTGAAGAAAACTATGATTGGATGCGGAGCGCAGGGTCGCCGACGACCAGAAAGTCCTTGATGATTGCGCTACGTTAGGGTTATCGACACACGTTAGCATCTACCTCCTCCTCCGCTGAATCACGCCGGTAAATTCGCGGCCGTTCATGCATCAGTACCACTCCCTCCTCTCCCACATCCTCGCCCACGGCGCGCAGAAGCACGACCGCACCGGTACCGGCACGCTCAGTTGCTTCGGCTACCAGATGCGCTTCGACCTGAACGAAGGCTTCCCGCTGGTGACCACCAAGAAGCTTCATGTGAAGAGCATCATCCACGAGCTGCTGTGGTTCCTCGCGGGCGATACCAACATCAAGTACCTGCAGGAGAACGGCGTGAAAATCTGGGACGAGTGGGCCGATGCCGACGGAAACCTCGGTCCTGTGTACGGCTACCAGTGGCGCAGCTGGCACGCCCCCGATGGCCGCGTGATCGACCAGATCGCGAACGTGGTGGGGGCCATCAAGAAGAACCCCGACAGCCGCCGCCTGATCGTGAGCGCATGGAACCCCGCCGACGTTGACCGGATGGCGCTGCCGCCCTGCCATGCGCTGTTCCAATTCTATGTAGCGGACGGCAAACTGAGCTGCCAGCTCTACCAGCGCAGCGCCGATGTGTTCCTGGGCGTGCCCTTCAACATCGCGAGCTATGCGCTGCTCACGCTGATGATGGCGCAGATATGCGGCCTGAAGCCCGGCGAGTTCGTGCACAGCTTTGGCGATGTACACCTTTACAACAACCATATCGAGCAGGCGAAGCTGCAGCTCACACGCGAGCCACGCGCACTGCCGCAAATGGAGATTGATCCGAGCGTCACGGACCTCTTCGCCTTCCGCTACGAGCACTTCACGCTGAAGGGCTACGAGCCGCATCCGCACATCAAGGCCGAGGTCGCGGTATGATCGTCTCGGCCATCGCAGCCGTGGCGGAGAACGGCATCATCGGCCACCAGGGCGATCTGCCGTGGAGCTTGCCCGACGACATGGCCTGGTTCCAGCGCCATACCAAGGGCCACCATGTGATCACCGGCCGCAAGAACTACGAGAGCATCCCGCCGAAGTACCGTCCGCTGAAGGGCCGCGTGAACCTGGTGGTGACGCGCAACGCTGGTTACGAGGCTCCCGGCGCGGTGGTGCTGCCCAGCATCGAGGCGGCACTGGAGATCGCACGGACCGCAGGTGAAACGGAGGCTTTCGTGATCGGCGGCGGCGAGATCTACCGCGAAGCCTTCGCCAAGGGGCTGGTTGAACGGCTCTACCTCACGCGTGTGCATGCCCACATCCCCGGCGATACACGCTTCCCGGAGATCGTCCCGGCCGAGTGGCGGGAGCTGAGCAGGCTGCGCCACCATGAGGATGAGCGTCATGCCCACGCCTTCAGCTTCATCATTTTCGAGCGGATCTGAACCCTTGGCGCAATGGATGCGTCAAAGGCCGCGTTCCAACCCAACTTAGCACAACCAAACGCCGGCGCCGGGCAACGGCGCACTACCATGAAGAACCGAAAGCTGATCCTCCTCATCCCTGCCTTCGCCATCGGCCTCCTCGCCTGCCGGAAGGATAAGACCGAGGCCCCCGACATGGACTATACCGCCGCCAGCGACAATGCCCGCGCGGACGACATCTTCAACGACATGCTCTCGATGGTGGACAAGGCCGTTGACGACAATGGCCTGCGCGATCTGTGCGACCCCACCGTGACCTTCGATACCACGACCACCCCACGAACCATCACCCTCGACTTCGGCGATGTGAACTGCACCGCCTCGAATGGCCGCCTGCGCCGTGGGCAGATCCTGGTGAGCTACACCGGCCGCTATCGCGACGAAGGCACGGTGATCACCATCACCCCGCTCAACTACTACGTGAACAACAACCTGGTCACCGGCACCAAGACCGTGACCAACATGGGACTGAATGCCAACGACCAGCCCTACTTCGCGATCGTGGTGAACGGCACCATCACCGCCGGCGACGGCAGTTGGGTGGCCACGCACCAGGCCCAGCGCGTGCGCACCTGGATCCAGGGCTCCGGCACGGTGCAGCTGAGCGATGATGTGTACCTGATCACCGGCGGCGGCAGCGGCGTAAACCGCAATGGCATCCCCTATGTCACGGAGATCACCTCGGCGCTGCGGATTGAACTGGGCTGCAACTGGTACGTGGTGAGCGGCACCGTGGTGGTTACACCCACCGGACGCCCCGATCGCACCATCGATTACGGCAACGGCGCCTGCGATGGGACCTTCACGGTGAGCGTGAACGGACAGACCTACACGATCACCATCGGCTGACCGCGCGCAACCTCCGCGCAGCAAGGCCACCGGTTCCCCGGTGGCCTTGCTGCTTCCAGTGCTCCGGATAGTCATCCAACCGCCCATCCCAGCCCTTGCCGCTCATCACCATTCGTCCCACCCAGCCTGCGCTTCGGGTCTAGTTTCGGTCCGCCATGACCTATTTCCGGCGCGTGCCCATCCGCTTCCGCATCGTGCTGATCACGGCTGCGGTGCTCGCCACGCTCTTCCTGTTCCAGGCGTACATGCACCACTACGTGTACAAGGACCTCAAGGAAATGGGCGAGTTCCGATGGTGGCGCGAGGCTCCGGTGCCCTACCTAAACTTCTTCTTCTGGGCCCTGCTCTGCCCTTTGGTGTACATCATCTTCCAGCGCTGGCCCTTCACAGCGAAGCCCGCATGGAAAGTGGTGCTCGCGCACGTAGGGCTCGGATTCCTGATCGCTACCTTCCATGAAGCCTTCACCTCCTCGATCTATTACGGGATCCTGCAGACGCGCGGCGAATTCGACTTCACCGACCCCAAGTACCGTGACTGGGCCTACCACGCGCTGCTGCCGGCCATCTTCACGCGCACCATGGAGTACTGGGTGCTCATGGGGGTTCTGGTGGCGCTCGACGGCGCGCGGCTCAGACGGGCAGAGCACGAGCAGCTGCTGCGCATGAAGAACGAGCTGCAGGCCACGCAGCTCAATGCCCTCAAGAAGCAGATGCAGCCGCACTTCCTATTCAACACGCTCAACACCGTGAGCGCCTTGATGGACGAGCACATCGGCGATGCCCGCAAGGTGCTCAGCCGGCTCGGACAGCTCCTGCGCATCACCCTCGATCAGAGCCGCGCCGACAAGGTGGCCTTGGAGCAGGAGATCGATTACGTGCGCAGCTACCTCGATATCGAGAGCATCCGCTTCCGGGACCGGCTGCATGTTCGCTACGACGTGCCTGCGGATCTGTTGAAGGCGCAGGTGCCCGGCCTGGTGCTGCAGCCCTTGGTGGAGAACGCCATCAAGCATGGAACCGATAGCGCGCATGAGCGTGTCGAGATCACCGTTCGCGCCCAACGGGTTGATGGGCGGTTGGCGCTGGAAGTCGCGGACAACGGGAAGGGCTGCCGGGATGTCCATAAGGCCATGAGCAACGGCGGGATCGGATTGCGCAATGTGCGCGAGCGCTTGCGGCTCCTGTACGGCGATGATGGCCAGCTCGCCCTCGCATCGGAAAGCGGCACCGGCTTCTCCGCCACGGTGAGCCTGCCGATAGATTTCAGCATTAACCCCAACACAGCATGAAGCAGATACGCACCTTGATCGCCGATGATGAGCCCGCTGCACGGGCGCGCCTGGCCAAACTGCTCGCGCAGGACGCCGAGGTGGAAGTGGTGGGCGAATGCCGCAACGGCCAGGAGGCAATCGATGCCGTGAGCAAGCACCGGCCCGACCTGCTCTTCCTCGATGTGCAGATGCCTGGCATCAACGGGCTCGAGGTGGTCGGGCGCGTGCCCGGTGACCGCATGCCCTTCGTGGTCTTCGTCACCGCGCACGACCGATACGCCTTGAGGGCCTTCGATTTGAGCGCAGTGGACTACCTGCTGAAACCGTACGATGATGACCGGTTCTTCGCATCGCTCGAGAAGGCCAAGCGGCACATCGACATGCAGATCAACCACCGGCTCACCGGAAGGCTCATGGACCTGGTGCGCGAGCACATGCACGCCAAGAGCGAGCACATCGAGTCCTTCACCATCCGCGACAAGGGGCGCGAGCACAAGGTGAACGTGAGCGACATCCTCTACCTGCAGGCCGAAGGCAACTACCTGCGCCTCCAGCTCAAGGACCGCCACTTCCTGCACCGGATGACGATGAACGCCGTTGAGAGTGAGCTGGACCCAGCGCGCTTCCTGCGCATCCACCGGAGTTATGTCGTGAACCGTGCACATGTGCGCAATGCCCGATACAGCGGCAACAACGAATTCATCTTCAGCATGGCCAACAACGAGCGCATCGTGAGCGGCCGCAGCTACAAGGAACAGATCGCGCAGGCGCTGCAGGAGCAGCAAGCCTGAGGCCGTGTATGAATTGACAGGTCGGCCCATTCCCCTATTTTCACGGCCCTTTTCGCCGTGGAAACTGAGCGCCTGCCCACCCTGCCGGACACCCGGCCTACGGAATCCATCCGCGCAGAGCCCGAAACGGCAGGGTCATCCCGGCGTCGTGGCTTTGATTTGCTGGCGATGCTGCTGCTATTGGCCGGTGTATGCGCCATGGCCGCTCAGGCCGTGCGCCATTCCATCGACCTCGGCGATGAAGGATTCCTGGCGCATAGCGCGCAACGCGTGCTCAACGGCGAGCTGCCGCACCGCGATTTCTATTCGCTGCAAGGCCCGCTCTCATCGATGTTCGCAGCGGCCTGGAGCGCCGTTGCCGGGCTGGGCTTCCTGAAGCTGCGCGTGCTGGGCGTGCTGCTGCATGCGGCCATGGTGCTGCTCGCCTACCGCATAACGCGCCGGATCGCAGGTGGGGCATGGGCATTGGCCGCCGCCTTGATCGTGGTGCTGGCAGGGCCTGCGTACATGCATTTCGCGCCATTGGCCGTTTGGCAGGCCATGGCCCTCAGCCTTGCATCCATCGCCCTGGCGATGCGCAGTGTGCGCCGTCGCGATTCGGGCCTTGCCTTCCTCTCTGGGCTGGTCGCCGCGCTTGCCATGCTCGTACGCCACGATCTGGGCACCTACTCGGCCGCGGCGATCGTGCTGCTCGCCGCCCTACTGCTGCTGGTGCCGGCCACACGGCTGGCGCCAGGCCCACGCTTGAAGCTGGGCGCATGGCTGATCGGTGCGGCCTCCGTGTCTCTGCCAGCCCTCGCGTTCTTCGCGTACGCGGGCGCACTTCCGGCCATGTATGATCAACTGGTGCTCTTCCCGCTCACGCGTTACGGCGACACGAGCGCCATTCCCATGCCCAGCCTCAATCAAGCCGGCCCGAATGGCAGCCTGTTGGCCGTCGTCGTTTTCCGCCTGACCCCGCTGCTGGCTGTTGTGAGCTTGGCAGCGGTGGCTATCCGTTGGCGGCGAAAGGGCTTCGGCGAAAGCGAGGCCGTGGGTCTTTTCCTGGCCGCGTGGGCCTTGCTCTTCCACGCGCAGGTGCTCGTCCGGTCCGACCTCGCTCATCTGGTGCTCACCATGCCGCCCGTGGCCGTGCTGCTGGCCTGGCTGCCCGGATACGCCGTTCGTGCCATCGGTGCTGAGGGTGTCCGTCAACAGCTCTGGCGCAAGGCCGCGAACATGGTTGGCGCATGCAGCATGGCGGTGCTCGCACTGGTGTGCTGGCACCTATTCGTGCCGCGCGCGCAGCATGGCGCAACGTCCATCGACGCATCATGCGCGGGCACCTTGGAAACGCGTGCCTCCGCGATCAACGGCGTGCTCGGGAGCATCGCGGAACATTCCGAACCTGGCGACGCCCTGCTCGCGCTGCCCTACCACCCCGCCTACTATGTGCTCGCCGATCGCCGCAACCCCACGCGCTGGGGCTACCACTGGCCAGGGGATCGCACCGATGCTGAATTGAAGGAACTGATCGCTCAAGCTCAAAGCAATCCACCCAGATTGGTCGTCATCTTCGATCGCGACAGCACGGCGACCTTCCTTGGCCCCGTGGTGCAATGGGTGGAGACGCATTACACGGCCATCGATGCGCACGCGGATCCCGTGATCTACAGGCAGCGGAATGAAGCGAGCCTTCGGTAGCGGCATGCCATGAGCGAAGGCTTCACCTTCGTCCCGTTTCTCACCGTTGGCATGCGCCCGGCCATTCGGCCTGTTCGGGGAGGATAGCTTCATGCCCATCAACCCCTCAGCCATGCGCAAGTTCTTTCATGCGGCGATGATCGCCGGCATCGCCGCATCCGCGTATCCATTCCGGATGAACGCGCAATACTCCCAGCTGGATCTGCCACGAGAAAGCCAGCACAGCACCGTGACGCAGCGCATCGGCATCACCGACCTTGCGATCTCCTACAGCCGGCCGGGCGTGAAAGGCCGTGCAATCTGGGGCGATATCGTGCCCTATGGTGAGGTGTGGCGCATGGGTGCCAACGAGAACACGGTGTTCACCTGCGCGCATGACATCACCGTGGAGGGCCAGCCCCTGCCCGCAGGCTCGTACGGCCTGCACGCCATCCCGACCAAGGACCGATGGACGATCATCTTCAGCAAGGACCACACGGCCTGGGGCTCATATTTCTACATGAAGGAGAAAGATGCCCTGCGCATTGAGGTGATACCGCGGACTTGCGAGATGACCGAGCAGGTGACCTTCGGCTTCGCGGATGCGAAGAAGGACGGGGCGACCTTGACGATGCGTTGGGAGAAAGTCGAAGTGCCGATCAGCATAGGCGTGGATGTGAATGGGATCATCCTCGGGAGCATCGACCAGCAGCTTCGGGGAATCGGCGCCTTCGCTTGGGAAGTATGGTACGAGGCCGCGCACTACTGCCACGAGCAGAAGATCGCGCCGGAGCGCGCCATGAAGTGGGTGGACATCAGCATCGCGCGCGGGGCCAACTTCGAGAACCAGAGCCTGAAGGCGACGATGCTCGAAGAGCAAGGCAGGGCCGCCGAGGCCGTGGCACTCCGCAAATCGATGATCGACGGCGCGACGAACGCACAATTGAACACCTACGCGTATCAATTGGCCAATGCCGGGAAGATGGATGAGGCCGTGCGCCTGTTCGAGCTGAACGCCAAACGCCATCCATCGGATCCGAACGTGCATGACAGTCTTGGTGAGGGCTACATGATGGCTGGCAACAAGGAAGCTGCGATAAAATCCTTCAAAAAGTGCCTGAGCATGAATCCTCCGGATGGCGTGAAGGCGAATTCGATCAAATGCTTGAAGAAACTGGGCGTGGATACGAGTCCGTGGGAGGGAACGAAAAGCTGAGCTGCTCGCTTCGAGCTACTAGCCTCTGGCTTGGCCCACATTGGGATCACGCTAGAGGCTAGTAGCTCGAAGCGCGCCCTCTACCTTCGACCCATGCACTTTCGCTTCTTCCGCATAGGGCTTACCCTCAGTGCGTTCCTCGGTCTTTCGACCATCTTCTTCGCCCAACGCCCACCCGCGCAGCCCCACGCCGCCGAAATCCTGCACCGCATGCAGAAGCTCAACGTGCTGGGCAGCGTGCTCTACATCGTGGCTCATCCCGATGACGAGAACACCAAGCTGATCGCCTGGCTGGCCAACGGCAAGAAGGTGCGCACCGGCAACCTCAGCCTCACCCGCGGCGATGGCGGACAGAACCTCATCGGTCCCGAGCTGGGCGATGCGCTGGGCATCATCCGCACGCAGGAGCTGCTGGAGGCGCGGCGCATCGATGGCGGCGAGCAGTTCTTCACCCGCGCGGTGGACTTCGGCTTTTCCAAGAACGCCGCCGAGAGCTTCGAGAAGTGGGGCAAGCAGGAAGTGCTGAGCGATGTGGTGCGTGTGATCCGCACCTTCCGGCCCGATGTGATCATCACCCGCTTCGCGCCCGACCGCAGCGCGGGCCACGGCCACCACGAGGCCAGCGCCATCCTCGCCGAGGAAGCCTTCGACCTTGCCGGTGACCCCAAGGCCTTTCCGGAGCAGTTGGAACAAGGACTGGAGGTGTGGCAGCCGCGCCGCCTCTTCTTCAACGGCAGCACCTGGTGGAAGAAGGACCTGGCCGACATCGCGAAGAACGACCCCGATTGGTTCAGCGTGGACGTGGGTGGCTATGACCCGCTGCTGGGCCTGAGCTACACGGAGATCGCAGGGCGCAGCCGCAGCATGCACAAGAGCCAGGGCTTTGGCGCGGCGGAAACGCGGGGGGAATCGCTGGAATACCTCAAGCTGATCAAAGGCGACCGGCCGAAGACGGAGGACATTTTTGAGGGGATCGATATGACATGGGGGCGGGTGAAGGGAGGGGCATCTATTGCGCGATCCATCGATGAGATAATAAAGGCATATGATGTTCGTGATCCGGCCATGAGTGTTGAGGCGTTGACAAGGCTTGGAATCTCTATGGATGAACTGCTTATGCGAGACGACACAGCTACTTATCTACAAGACATCTGGTCGATGAAACGTGAGAAGGAAGTTGCCCTCATCAGAGCGGCAAGCCTTGGAGCTGTTTATGAAGCTCTATGTGATCGGCCGTACTTCAGTGAAAGTGACTCCATCACTGTACTGGCGAAAGCTTTCTCACGCACCGGGAAGGAACTACATGCTGCCGCGACGATTAAGCACCCGACGGATAGTATACCCATGAATTTAATTGCACCTTCATACAGCGCATCTCTAGTTCTCGAACCAACTGCACGGCAGCCATATTACAGAACGACAGAACCTCATTGGCTCAGAAGACCACATTCCAACATCCATCAAATCAGTTCAAGGGAAATTGGGTTAGCCGTGACCAACGATTACCAGCGAGTGATGTTCGTTCCTACCAAAATGGAATCGGGAATGGACTGGTATCACTTCGGTCGTTTGGAACACAAATGGGTCGACCGCGTCGCCGGCGAGCGCATCCGCCCGGTGTACATCACGCCCGTGGCCTCGGTGATCCCGAAGACCGATGTGCTCATTGCTACTGGAGGCACGCAATCCATCACCGTGGAAGTGGAGGCGCTCACCGACAGCCTCACTGGTCAGCTGAACGTCACGCTGCCCGATGGCTGGGGCACCACCAAGGATCTGAAGCTGGTGAACATCGCCAAGCGCAATGAGCGGCAGAGCTTCACCTATCAAGTGACCCCCTCAGAGAATGCGAAGGGCGGTCCGGTCAAGTTCGAGTTCAGTGGTCCGAAAGGCAAGGCGGACCGCACACTGCACGAGATCGACTACCCGCACATCATGCCGCAGGTGTACTACACACCCGCCGAGGTGAGGCTGGTGCCGCTTGATGTGAAGACCACCGCCAAACGTGTGGGCTACGTGAAGGGCGCCGGTGATGATGTGCCGCAGGCCATGGAGCAACTGGGCGTGGTCGTGGAATTCATCGAGCCCGCTTCAGCTAAGTTGGAAGAACTATTGAAGTACGACGCCATCGTGGTCGGCATCCGTGCCTACAACAGCAACAAGGGCATGAAGGAGCTGCACCCGCTGCTGCTGCAGTACGTGGAGCAAGGTGGCACCTTGGTGGTGCAGTACAACACCACGCCGCGCTTCTTCTCCGGCGCAAGCGATTTCCAGATCGACCCCGCCACGTTGGGTCCGCATCCATTCACCATTGGTCGCGGTCGTGTCACCGTGGAGGAAGCGCCGCCCACTTTCCTTGACCCCAAGGACCCACTGCTGAACACACCGAACAAGATTTCCGCCGCCGACTTTGAAGGCTGGGTGCAGGAACGCGGCCTCTACTTCGCCAGCGACTTCGGCACGAACTACACGCCGCTGATCGCGTGGAACGATCCCGGCGAAGAGCCGCTGAACGGCGCGCTGATCGTGGCCGATCATGGCAAAGGACGATTCGTGTATACGGGGATCAGCTTCTTCCGGCAGTTGCCGGCGGGTGTTCCGGGCGCGTATCGGCTTTTTGCGAATCTGATCAGCCCGAGGGGAGGGAAGTGAAGGAGGGAAGAGGAAAGAATGAAGAATGTAAAATGTAGAAAGTAAAATGTAGAAACTCAAATTGCTGGGCGATGGAACGGAAGAACGATCTGGAGGAACGATGCTGTGTGTTCGCGGCGGCGGTGGTGAAGCACACCGACAACATGCCGAACATTAAGGCGGGCAATCACCTCGCAGGTCAACTGCTCCGGAGCGGAACAGCACCAGCGTTGCATTTTGGCGAAGTACAAGGCGCGGAATCATCCAAGGACTTCATCCACAAGATGAGCGGTGCGTTGAAGGAACTGCGGGAGTCAAAGAACAACCTCCGCGTACAGGTCCTCAGCGGCATGATGGATGCCAAGAACCAGGAGCACGCATGGCTGATCCAGGAGTGCGGCGAACTGGTCGCCATCTTCACCGCCAGCGTCAAGACCGCCGAACGCAACAACCCAAGGAAGTGACGCAGACCTCGTAGATCGAGCGATTCGCACTTCTACATTTTACTTTCTACATTTTTCATTCCTCACACCCACCCCGCTGTGCACTGGCTCGACTGGCTCATCCTCCTCGGCACCCTTGGCTTCATCGTGGGCTATGGCGTGTGGAAGACGCGCAGCGGCAATACCAGCGCGGACTACCTGCGCGGCGGCGGCAATGAACGCTGGTGGGCGGTGGGGCTCAGCGTGATGGCCACGCAGGCCAGCGCGATCACCTTCCTCAGCACACCCGGACAAGGCTACCTCGATGGGCTTGGATTCGTGCAGTTCTACTTCGGGCTTCCGCTGGCGATATTGGTGATCAACCGTGTTTTCATCCCGCTCTACTACAAGTGGAACGTTTACACGGCATACGAATTCATCGGCAAACGATTCGATGCGCGCACGCGGCTGCTCACGGCGGGGCTTTTCCTCGTCCAGCGCAGCCTGGCCGCCGGCTTCACCATCTATGCGCCGAGCATCATCCTCAGCAAGGTGCTTCATTGGCCGCTCTCGTGGACCTGCATCTTCATCGGAGCGCTGGTGATCGTGTACACCACATCAGGCGGTGCCAAGGCCGTAGGTGTTACGCACAAGCAGCAGATGGCCGTGGTCTTCGGCGGGTTGTTCATGGCCTTCGGCCTGCTGGTGTGGTACCTGCGTGAGCACATTGGATTCGGGGAGAGCCTGCAGCTCGCCAACGCGCTGGGCAAGCTCGATGCAATCGACACCAGCTTCGACCCGGGCAATAAGTACACGCTGTGGAGCGGCCTCATTGGCGGCTTCTTCCTCCAGCTGGCCTATTTCGGCACCGACCAGAGCCAGGTGCAGCGCTACCTCAGCGGGCAAAGCGCCGAACAGGCCAAGCGCGGGCTCTGGATGAACGCGACCCTGAAGATCCCCATGCAGTTCTTCATCCTGCTCACGGGGGTGCTGGTGTTCGTGTTCTACCTCTTAAACCCTGCTCCCATTCATTGGAACAGTGCCAATATAGAAGCCCTGAAGACCGCACAACCACCATCAGAGGGCTGGGTGGCAGAACCGATCGATCTTGAAGAGGTTGGTGTAGGTGAGATGATACCAGTTTACTCTGGAAAGAGCTGGAGCATGTGGGAGTCGTTGGATAGCGCCCACATGATGAACCGGAACAAGATCGAGCAGGAAGTAAACAAATGGCTGAGCGCTGAAAGAGGCACAACTGCTCCTGGTGATGCGTCAGAACTATCGCGTCTGCTTGAAGAGGATTCCAAGATCCGGAAGGCATATTCCACGGAGATCGCCGAGGCCTTCCCCGACCGCGACACCAACGACAAGGACTACATCTTCATCACCTTCATCATGGACCACATGCCCATCGGGATCATCGGGCTGCTGCTGGCCATGATCTTCAGCGCGGGCATGAGCAGCACCAGCGCAGAGCTGAGCGCGCTGGCCACCACAAGCGTGGTGGATGTGGTGAAGAAGGAGCGCACGGACGGCGAGCAGGTGCGGGCCACGAAATGGGCCACGGTGGCCTTCGGCCTGCTGGCCCTGGCCTTTGCGGCGCTCTTCCCGCTCTTCGAGAACCTGATCCAAGCGGTGAACATCATCGGCTCGCTGTTCTATGGCACCATCCTCGGCGTCTTCCTGGTGGCTTTCTTCATGAAACGGGTGGACGGCACAGCCGTGTTCATTGCGGCCGTGATCACGCAGGCGCTCACGCTGCTGCACTTCGCGCTGGATAAGCTGGATGCCTTCGCCACGGCCATGCCCGATGGCACGATGCGCGACCCCCTTGAGCTTGCCTTCTTGTGGTACAATCTGTTGGCACCAGCGGCGCTCGTGGCTTTGGCGGTGCCCATCCAATACTTGCAGCGGAAACGATGAAATGCAGAAGCCCCCTCGCGGGGGCCTCCGATCTCGCTTTGGACTGAGCGCTATTTCTTCGGCTTATCCCCTGTTTTCTGGGGTGCGGCCATCGCCTTCGTCCACTCCTCGATCCGCTCGCGGTTCATCTTCACGTAGTTCGCGTCCTTCTCGGCCTGCGCCAGCTCCATGCTCATGTTGGCTGCCTCAATCGCCTCCTTGTACTTGCCATTTGCGGCGCGGGCAAGGCCCAGCGTGTAGGTGTTCCAATACTTCTTCTCCATGCTCACGCTCTTCTCGGCCCACGCCAGCGCCTCGCTCAGGCGTACTTGGCGGTCGATGCAGAAGCGGGCGCTGCTGCTGTAGGCGTTGTACTTCGCATCGGGCTTCGAGAGCGCCTCTTCGATGTTCTTCAGGGCCTGATCAGTGCAATCGGCAACGATCGGGATCGGCAGCCAAGAAGCCTCCCAGGTGAGATTCAGGATGGCATCGTCACGCCGGCCCATGGTGAAGTCGAAGGTGAGCGTCTCCACCAGGTCAGCGGTCTTCTTCGGTTGCAATTTCGCCATGAGCACATCCTCTTCAGGCTTGCGCTCATCGGCGCCCCAGAGCTCCGTGTTGCGGTTGAGAATGAGCACCCACATCTCCGGGCCGGGAATGGTGAACAGGGAATACTTACCCGCCTTTACGGATTGGCCGGCCATGACGACCGGCGTATCGAACTCGATGGTGGTGCATTTGTTCGCACCGGTGCGCCAGACCTCGCCGAAGGGCACGATGTCGCCGAAGATGGTGCGGTCCTTCACGCTGGGCCTGCTGTACTCGATCTTGATGGTCGTGAGCCCGACGACCTGTTCAATCTTGCAGAGGGGACTGGGCTGCGGGAGTTTCTGGGCGCTGGCGATCAGGGGCGCTGCCAGTAGCGCTGCGGTGATGAGATGCTTCATACGGTTCTCCCGCCGACGGTAGGTCGCCGCGCGGGGACCGCGAAGGTAGCCGCGGGAGGCGGTCCTTAGGCTACCTTCAGGTTGCTCAGGCGCGAGCGGTCGAATTTTTCGCGCGCATAGCTGAGCGTCACGCGCAATTCGGCGGGCCTGTCCGGCGATCCGGGCATCTCGTACATCGCGTCGGTCATGATGGCTTCGCAGATGCTGCGAAGGCCGCGGGCGCCGAGCTTGTAGTCGAAGGCGCGGTCCACGATGAAGTCGAGCACCTTCTTGTCGAAGGTGAGCTTCACACGGTCCATGTCGAAGAGCTTCACGTACTGCTTGATGAGGGCATTCTTGGGCTCGGTGAGGATGCGTCGCAGGGCCTCGCGGTCGAGCGGGTCCAAATAGGTGAGCACGGGGAAGCGGCCGATGAGCTCGGGGATGAGGCCGTAGCTGCGCAGGTCGGCTGGGCTCACGTACTGCAGCAGGTTCTCGTCGCTGATGCGGCCATCGCGGCTGGCGCTGTATCCGACAGCACTGCTCTTCACACGGCGGGCGATGATCTTCTCGATGCCGTCGAAGGCGCCGCCGCAGATGAACAGGATGTTGCGGGTATCCACTTGCACGAGCTTCTGCTCCGGATGCTTGCGGCCACCCTGGGGGGGCACGCTCACCGTGCTGCCCTCGAGGAGCTTGAGCAGCGCCTGCTGCACGCCTTCTCCGCTCACGTCACGGGTGATGCTGGGTGTGTCGCTCTTGCGGCTGATCTTGTCGATCTCATCGATGAAGACGATGCCGCGCTCGGCCTTGCTCACGTCGTAGTCGGCGGCCTGGAGCAGGCGGCTGAGGATGCTCTCCACATCCTCGCCCACGTATCCTGCCTCGGTGAGCACGGTGGCGTCAGCGATGGCGAAGGGCACATTGAGCATGCGCGCGATGGTCTTGGCCAGGAGGGTCTTGCCGCTGCCTGTCTCACCCACCAGGATGATGTTGCTCTTCTCGATCTCCACGTCATCGACGCTGGTATTCGGTTTCTGGAGCAGGCGCTTGTAATGGTTATACACGGCCACGCTGAGCACCTTCTTGGCATCGTCCTGCCCGATCACGTACTCGTCGAGGAAGCGCCGGATGTCCGATGGCCGCTGCAGGATGAGGCTGCCCTCCATCTCTGAGCGGCTGCGCTGGCTGAGCTCCTCCTGGATGATGTTCTGCGCCTGGGTGATGCAGCCATCGCAGATGTGCCCGGTGATGCCGGCGATGAGCACGTTCGTGTCCTGCTTGTCGCGCCCGCAGAAGGAGCACTTGATTTCTTTCTTGTCCATGGGAGGGGGTCGAAGGGCCTTCTACGCGGCGAACGGCCCGCCAAGATACACCGCGGCCCCGCCGGAAGTGGCGGGGCCGTGGTCATCGGTCGATCGGGGCGCTTGTGCAGGGGCGCCAAGCGCACCCGGCCGTGGCGCTTGATATCCTGTGGCCCTATTTGGCGCGCACCAGCAATTCGTCGATCATGCCATAGGCCTTGGCCTCCTCGGCCTTCATCCAGTAATCGCGATCGCCGTCCTTCTCCACCTTGTCGAAGGGCTGGCCGCTGTGGCTGCTGATGATGTCATAGAGCTCCTTCTTGAGCTTCTTGATCTCGTTCACGGTGATCTCCATGTCGGTGGCCTGACCTTCGGCGCCGCCCATGGGCTGGTGGATCATCACCCGGGCGTGCTTCAGGGCACTGCGCTTGCCCTTTGTCCCGGCGCAGAGCAGCACGGCGCCCATGCTGGCGGCCATGCCCGTACAGATGGTGGCCACGTCGGGATTGATGTACTGCATGGTGTCGTAGATGCCCAAGCCGGCATACACCCCTCCGCCGGGGCTGTTCAGGTAGATCTGGATATCCTTCTTGGAATCGACGCTCTCCATGAAGAGGAGCTGCGCCTGGATGATATTGGCTACCTGGTCGTTGATGCCGGTGCCGAGGAAGATGATACGGTCCATCATCAACCGGCTGAACACATCCATCTGCGCCACATTGAGCTGGCGCTCCTCGATGATGTATGGTGTCATCGAACTGGTGATAGCCGAGGAGGTGTAGCTGTGCAGCGTGTTGCTGGAGATGCCGCGGTGCTTTACGGCATACTTGAGGAATTCGTCTTTAGGGTACATCGTTCGGGTTTGTGGCGAAGGAAGCGCGTTGCGCGGGCTGCCTCAGGCGGTTTGGGCCAAGTTTATGAACTCATCGAGGCTGACCCGACGCTCCTTCGGTTCCATCAGAGTGCGGAAATGAACGGTCATCTTCTGCTGCACGATGCTGTCGCGCATGCGCTGGAGCTGCTCCCGGTCGCCGAGCATGCGCGCGGCTAACTGCTGCAGGCGCTCGTCTTCTGGCGCTGGCATGCCGTATTGCATGAACTGATCGGCGATGTAGCGCTTGGCGAAGGCGTCCATCTCCTCGCCCTTGGCCTCCAGGCCGTACTTCTCCACCACGCGGTCCTCGACCAGTTTCCGCTTGAGGCCCTCCGCATAGCCGGGATAGCCCTCTTCCACCTTTTCAGCGGTGGTGGGCTGCTCGCTCGTCTCCTGGATCCAGCGCTTGAGGAATCCATCGGGCAACTCGATCCGGGCCTGCTCGTGCAAGGCCTTCAGCACGAGTCGGCGATAGATGCGCTCGCTGTCGCGCTGGAACATGGCCTCCATGCCCTCCTTCACTTTGGCCCGGAAACCGGCCTCATCGGTCACGGCGCCTTCCCCATACACCCGGTCGAAGAGCTCCTGGTTCAGCTCGGCGGGAAGCATTCGCTTGATCTCGGCGATCCGGAAGTTGAAGTTGCCCTCTAAATGATGAACCCGCTCGTGATCAACGCCCAGCATGCGGGCTAGGTCATCGTGGTCACGGCTCACCTTGTGGGGGTCCACCACCACTTCATCGCCCACGGCTTTGCCGGCGAGCGCGGCTTTCGTAGCGGCATCTTCCAGGAATTCAAGGCTGATGGTGGCGCGGTGCATGATGCCGCCTTCCTTGATCGTGCCATCGGCATTCAGCTCGATCATGTCGCCTAGCAGCATGTCCTTCTCGCTGCTCACATCGGCGCTCTCCAATTTGCCGAAGCGGCGTTTCATGTCATCGACCTCTTTGCTCACGAGCTCCTCATTCACATCCACCACCGGCATCTCCACCTTCACCTTATCAAGCTCCAACTCGAAGCTGGGAGCCAGGCCCATCTCGTATGCGAACTCGAACTCCGTAGGATTGTCCCAGTCGTTGCCCACGTCGCCCTCATTCTTCGGAAGCGGCTGCCCCAGCACGCGCAATCCGTTGATCTGGATGTAGTTCCTCAGATTCTCGTCGATCAAGCGCTCCACTTCATTCACCAGCAGCGCCTTGCCCACGCGCTTCTTGATCAGGCTCATGGGCACCTGACCCGGACGGAATCCGGGCAGCACGGCCTGCTTGCGTTGCTCCTTCAGCGCTTTCTCCACACCGGGTGCGTAATCGTCTGGGCTGAGCTTCACCTTCAGGGTCGCGGTGAGCGTGCCGGTGTCTTCTTTGAGGATGTTCATGGTCTGTTCAACATGGGCGGTGGTGCCGCTGATGGTTAAGGTGGTCCGGAATCTCCGCCTTCGACCGCTTGCGCTGGGCCGTGGCGGAATCTGTACGGACGGGGGGACTCGAACCCCCACACCTTGCGGTACCAGATCCTAAGTCTGGCGCGTCTACCAATTCCGCCACGTCCGTTAGCCGTAAAAAACGGAGCGCGAAAGTAGCCACTTGATGCTCCGGGCTGCGCGTTCGCCCGCCCGGCTACATTAGTGGCCCCTGATGAGCCATCTGCGATTCGACCCCAAGGAACTGAGCATCGGCGCCCTGCACGGTCATCTTGTTGGCGCCATCGGACCAAGGCCGATCGCGCTGGCCAGCACCATCGATGCGCAAGGACGGCCCAACCTGAGCCCATTCAGCTTCTTCAATGTCTTCGGCGCCAATCCGCCGCTGATGATATTCTCACCTGCCCGGCGCGGCAGGGACAACACCACCAAGCACAGTTATCACAACGTGAAAGCCGTGCCCGAGGCGGTGATCAACGTGGTCACTTACGCCATGGTGCAGCAGATCAGCGTGGCCAGCGGTGAATTCCCTGAGGGGGTGAACGAATTCGAGAAAAGCGGCCTCACTGCAATCGCAAGCGAGAAAGTGCGGCCCTCCCGCGTGAAGGAGAGCCCGGTGCAGTTCGAGTGCCGCGTGCAACAGGTGATCGAGACGGGCACGGGCGGAGGGGCAGGCAACCTGGTGCTCTGCGAAGTGGTGATGATCCACGTTGATGAAAAGGTTCTCGATGCCGAGGGCCGCATCGATCAGCGCCGGATCGATCTTGTGGGCCGCATGGGCGGGCACTTCTATGCGCGCGCGCACGGCGATGCGCTCTTCGAGCTGGCGCAGCCCAATACCCATTACGGCGTGGGGGTCGATGCCCTGCCGGCCGAGGCGCGCCTCAGCATCATCCTCACCGGAAGCGAATTGGGTCAGCTGGGCGCCGCGCTCAGCGTTCCCGATGAGACGGCGGTGAACGAGTACAAGCTCACCGAATTGAGCGATACCTTCATCGCCCTTCAGGAAAAGCCGCAGGAACTCATGACCGTGCTCCATCGCCACGCCCAAGCATTGCTCGCCCAAGGCCGAATCGAAGAAGCGTGGAAGACGCTGCTCTCCTTCAACTCCAGATAGGCGCCGCTTACGCATCACAGCACAACCTCAATAAATCCTACCATGGCACAAGTCACCATCTCTGGAACCATCAAAGTCGTGGGCCAGACGCAGCAGGTCAGCGAGAAATTCAGCAAGCGCGAGCTCGTTGTCACCGAGCAGGGCGGGCAATACCCGCAGATGATCCCCATCGAGTTCAAACAGGATAAGACCAGCTTGCTCGACGGTTTCAACCCCGGCGAAGAGGTGACGGTGACCTGCTACGTGAACGGCCGTGAGTGGACCGGCAAGGACGGCGTGACCAAGTACTTCCTCAGCCTCGCTGGCAATCGCATTGAGCGGAGCGGCGCAGGGGCTGGGGTCTCAGGCGGCGGTGCTGCACAAGCCGCGCCAGCGCCTACCATGGCCGACATGCCGCCCATCAGCGCGGATGGCGAGGACGATCTGCCGTTCTAGGAGGAACCCAGCCTCCTCCCCTTCCACTTCGGTCGCACCACCAGCGAGAGCAAGGCGATCAATGGTGCGTACACGGTGAATGCCAGAAGCGCCAGAAGCGTCGGTGCTGTTCCACTCGGCTTGCTGAAAGCGCGTTTCAGATCCTGCACCAACCCAATGATCGGGACTACCCAAAGCAGCCAGGCCGCGAGCAACAGGATGAACTGGTAGAAGCCATGCTGCCCCAACGCGCCGAGGATGCTGAAGCGCGCCGTGACGAGAGCCAGCGCCCAAGGCCATAACAATCCAACGGCGCCGAATACGCTGAACGAGCCGATCGCACCGCGCATCTTGCCCGCCCATCGCAGCCGCTGCGCGAAGAAACCGCGCCACGTACCCGCTGCCTCAACCTCCACGAGCGCTTCCGGATCGGCCAGTGCTCGCACCGGCTTTCCATTCGCACGCATGCGTCGCAGCAGGAACACATCGTCGCCGCTGGCGAAACGATCACCCTGGTACCCGCCCACATGCACGAACGCGGCGCGAGAGAATGCGAGGTTGGCTCCATAGGCCAGGAACGGGGAACCGTTCATCGCTGTGCCCAAAGCCACGCCGAGCAAGGCAGCCTGCTCCACTTCTTGCAACCCGCCCAGCGAGGCCTGCCCGTTGGTCCATACCGGCAGCACCAGCAATTCGGCGCCACTGCTGGCCATGCGCTCCGCTATGCAACGGATGCGCTGTGCACCAAAGCGGGCATCGGCATCGGTGAGCACGATGATCTCAGCCCTTGATGCAGAAATGCCCATTGCGATGGCGGCCTTTTTACCCTCGGACTCCGAGCGCACGACTTGCAACTGCGGCCAGCTCTTGCGCATGCCCTGGGCAATCTCAACGGTCCGGTCATCGCTGCCGTCATCAACCAACAATACCTCGATCCTCTCCTTCGGATAGTCCTGTGCATGCATATCCTGCAGCACGCGTGCGATGCCGCGCTCCTCGTTGCGCACGGGAATGATCGCGGCGATTGCCGGCAACGCATCATCGGGCAGTCGCTTCCGCTCCTCCTTGCGCGCGATCGCATCGCGCCAGCGCCCGATCACCATCGCCTGCGCCAACGCGACAGCGAACAACACTGAAGCGATCAGCAGCCCGGTGCTCATCCGCGTGCGCTTCGGATCCGTGCAACAAGCAGGATGATGCCGCCCAGCATGGCCGGTAGGCCAAGGTTGATGAGCCAGAGCGCCGTGCTCGCAAGGAACACGCCCTGATCATGCACGGCGGCGGGCGAGATCACCGCAACAGCAACCGATCCGCGGACGCCCAGTTCAGTGAGCATCACCGTGGGGATCAGCGTGGCCACGAGGAAGGTGACAGGTATGGCGGCGATCGCTCCGTCCAGGGGCACTTCGGCCAATGCGCCGAGCAGGAGCGCGAACTGCACGGTGAACACCCCGTAACGTGCCGCGCTGATGAGCAGCACACGGGTAAGCATGCTCGCGCTGAACCGCTCCAGCACGGCTGCATGCCGCTCCCACCGTTTGATCACGGGGAGGCGCGCGATCGCGGCGCGCAAGAGGTCCGGATTGAAATACAGCAGCAAGGTGGCCACAGCAACCAGGAAACACAATCCGATCCAAGCCGCCGCATCTGGCGAGACCTGGTCATGCTCCGCTTGCATCACCAGAGCGACCAGGCCCAACAGGCCAAGCACCACCGTGATCACGAACTGTGCGATGCTGCCGACCGCTGTGGCGAAGCTGGCCGCGATGCGATGCTCCGGCGAGAGGAAAAGCACGCGGCCAACGAACTCGCCCACGCGGTTCGGCGTGATCAGCCCGATGGGCGTGCCCGCAATGGTCGCGATGAACGCACGCCACTTGGAGATTGACTCGAGCTCGCGCACGAGCAGGCGCCACTTCCGCGACTCCAAGCCCCAGTTCACGAGCATCAGGGCCAGCACCAACGCAAGCACGAGCCGCATCGTCGGTTCGCGTGACAAGGCACCAAGGTCCTCAGCGCGCATCGGGGCATCATGGCCAGACAGGCGCATGAAGAGGAAGGCGCAAGCCAGCACGAATACGCCCCAGCGGAGCAGCAAGAGGGTGCGTCGGCTCACGGTACCTTCGGCGCGTTGGTGTTGAAGACGGCGAAAAGTACCCCGGTGGCCCAAGAACGCATCATCCTCGGTATCGACCCTGGCACCACGGTGATGGGGTTCGGCGTGTTGCTGGAGGAAGGCGGCAAGGCCCGCTTGCTAGATGCAGGCGCCATCCGCTTCACAACGGGCGATGACCACACGCTGAAGCTGCGCGCGATCTTCAGCGAGACGCTCGCGATCATCGAGCGGCACCATCCGGATGAGCTGGCCATCGAGGCGCAATTCTTCGGCAAGAACGTGCAGAGCATGCTGAAGCTGGGTCGCGCTCAGGGCGTGGCCATCGCCGCAGCGCTGCAACGCGAGATCGCCGTGGTGGAATACGCGCCGAAGCGCGTGAAGCAGAGCATCACCGGCAATGGCAATGCGAGCAAGGAACAGGTAGCCGCCATGCTCCTCAGCATTCTGGGCCTGCGTGAGCTGCCTTCGAGCACCGACGCCACCGATGCCGTTGCGGTAGCGGTATGCCATCACTTCGCGAATACGCGTCCCGGACTTGCGCGTGGCGCCCGCAGCGGCGGTAAAGGAGGCTGGGGCTCATTCGTGAAATCCAATCCGGACCGCGTGCGCTAGGCGTTCCGTATGCGCGCTGCGAGCGCGGCCAGTTCCTCGTGCGAAGGTTTCAGCTTCGGCCGGGAGAAATCCATGTCGCTCATGCGGTCCAGCGGGATCAGGTGAACATGCGCATGCGGCACCTCGAGCCCGATCACGCTCAAACCGATGCGGTCGCAGGGCACCGTGCGCTGGATGCGTTTGGCCACTCCCTGAGCGAAGGGCATGATGCCCGCGAGCAGTTCCTCCGGCAGGTCGAAGAAACGATCGACCTCCAGCTTGGGCACCACGAGGGCGTGGCCTTCGCGCACGGGCGCTATGTCGAGGAAGGCCAGATAGCGATCGTCCTCGCCCACCTTGTGGCAGGGAATCTCGCCGCTGATGATGCGGGTGAAGAGGCTGGCCATCTCAGCGGGTGATGGCGATGATCTCGAATCGCGTGGTGCCCGCCGGGGTCACCACTTCGGCCACTTCCCCGGCGGCCTTGCCCAGCAGCCCTTTCCCGATGGGTGAGGTCACGCTGATCTTCCCGGTGCGGACATCAGCCTCGCTCTCCGCCACGATCATGAATTCGCGCTGGCTGTTATTGTCCACGTGCCGCACCATCACGCGGGTATGGATGTACACGCGGCTCGTGTCCACCTGCGAAGTATCGATGATGCGCGCATTGGCCACCACTTGCTCCAGCTTCGCGATGCGCGCCTCCAGCAGGCCTTGCTCCTCCTTGGCGGCGTGGTACTCGGCGTTCTCACTAAGGTCACCTTTATCGCGCGCATCGGCGATCTGCTGGCTGATGTGCGGGCGATCCACCGTGCGCAGCTTGTTGAGCTCGTCGGTGAGCTTCTTCAGGCCCTCTTCGGTATAGTAGGCGGGGTTGCTCATGGCCGCTTGTTCTGGTGACGTAAAGAAACGGAAGAGGACCCCGAGAGGTCCTCTTCCTTGAATTGCGGAGCGATTAGATGGTGAGGCGGATGCCGATGCAGTGGAAGCCGCTGAACGGGTTCGTGGTGCGGTAGGCATAATCCAGCGCGAGCGCTGATTTCTTCTCCTCCCCGAATCCGAAATCAACGCTGAGCCCGGCGCTGGGCCCGGTGAACCAGGTGACGCGCTCGTCAGCGCTGTCACGCCTCTCGTAGCTGTAACCGGCACGCAGGTGCAGCATCTTGCGGAAGGCGTACTCCAAGCCGAACAGGGCCTGATCGTTGGTGAATGAGTTGGACACGAAGGTTCCTGCCACCGTGAGTCGATGCACCTCGCTGATATGCCAGTCATAAGCGGCGGCAATGTTCAGCAGCGAAGGGATCTCCTGCTTGGCTGAGCGCTGCTGAAGCGTGAGCTGATCGCTCCCTGCGATGAGCAGGCCCTGCACCGCGAGGCCATCACCGGAGAAACTCATGGCAGGACCCACGTTCTTCAGGGCGATCCCGAAGTGGACATTGTCCTTCTCCCCGGTGACGTAATGGATGCCAGCATCGAAGCAGACACCGGTTGAGCGCACGCTGGAGACGCTCTCGGACACCACGCGCAGCAGCAGGCCGCCGTGGATGCTGTTCGAGAAGCTCTTCGCGTAGGCCACTCCGATGTTCGACATGGCGGGCCTGAAGCCGCCCCGGCCGCCTTCCGGCACATCGTAGGTGGTCACCTCCAGCTCGCCGAAGGAGAAGACCGTGGCCTGCAGGCCGATCACGCCGCTGGCACCGAGCTTCTGGCCGAATCCCACCGTGTTCATCGACAAGCCCGCGCTGGGCAGCCGCATGTTGGAGAAGCCCACCTCGGTCTTGCTCACCATGGACAGCCCGGCCACATTGCCGAACATGGCCTCCGTGCCGCGCAGGCTCGCGCTGTTGGCCATGGCCCATCCGCTCGAGCGCGCGAATGGATTCAGCAGCAGCTGCGTGGCACCTGCCGACCCGGCTCGATCCGGGTTACCGGCGAATGCGCTGCCCGCGGACATCGTCACAGCAGCAATCGCCGCCAGCGCTTGATGATTGAATCGCTTCATGTCCTATTCTTCGTTGAGTGATTCGCTAGAAGTTCTGCAGGTCCAAGGGGCGCAGCACGCCGAACCACTTGAGCACCTTTTCGCCCACGTTGGGCACCTCCACATGGCAGATGTACACGCCACCGGCGATCGGGATGCTGTTCGAGTTCTTCAGGTCCCAATCCAAGAAGGTGAGCGGGCTGTCCTTGCGGTACCTGCGCACCAGGGTGCCGTTCACGGTGAAGATGGAGATCGTGCAGTTCTGCGGCAGGTTGATGAACTTCACCCGGTTGTCCAGGCGCGAGGTCTCGTAGCCGCTGAAGGCGTAGTACGGGTTGGGCACGATGTTGATCTTGTCCAGGAATTCGTTCGCCACGCTGGCCACATTGGTCTGCACGGCGTACTCACCGGTGCCGAAGGCATAGAGCGGCAGGCCGTTGTTCTGCGCCGGCGTGATGGGCGCCGGGCTGCCATTGTAATCCGTGTAGGCGCGGTAGGGCTTGCGCACATTCAGCCGGATGCGCACATCGGTGGCCATGAATTCGCTGCCGGGGATCTGCATGGCGCTTCCCACCCATGCCACTGCGCGAAGTGCGGTGGTGCGCGCTGCTCCGGTCGATGCCAATCCATCGCGGATGCCCTGGCCATCATCGTAAGGGCCGATGCGCGTAGGCTGGCCGCTCTGGCGCCGATCGTTCTTGAACACGTAGATCCAATGGCCGCCACCGAAGAATGGGCTGGGGATCTCGCCTTGGGGCGCGGGCAGCAGCAACTGGTCATTCGGGTTCCACACCATGTCCCTGCCGATGGCGCCGCCCCAGAAGCTATTCTCACCGAAGGCCATGTTCAAGCGCTCACCAGCCTCCAAGTCGATGGCGTATCCAGGGAACCAACCCATGCCCGTGGCATTGATGAACTCAGCCTCGGCCACATTGCAGCCCGGGTCGCCGGGCTTCAGGCCATTCTTGTCAACACTGGCTTGACCGCGCGGGAAGAGCTTCTGCACGCCTCCAATGGATACCGTGCCTGTATCCTGCTCAAGCACGGGCACACGGCTCCACTTGCTCTTGTCCTTGGTGATCACCACCAGCACGCTCGGCGTCTCATTGATCTTGGCCAGGGTGTTGGCTTGCTGACCGTCTGGCGTAGCACCCGGCTGGAAGCGCGCACCGCCAACCAGCGGCCATGGCGCCCAAGTGCCGCCGAGGATCTTCTCATAAGGCTGCAGCGCATCATCGTCAACGCCAGGGCGATCGGAATACGTCGCCGGCGTTACCACATCATCGATGAAGGTGCCGGATCGGATCCAGTTGAACGCGGTCACGCCTTCAGCATCAGGAATCCCGGTCAGCCAGGCTTGCGAGGAATTGTCGAACGTGATGGTGCCACCGATCGGTTCCGTGTAATTGCCGTCGTAATAGGCCTGACCGATCGCGATGGAGATCCCATACTTCGGCTCGATGAAGACCTGCTCGTAATCGAGGTTGATAGGCCGGTGCCCGGCGGTCACCTCTCCCGTGGTCACGTTCTTCAGGTACCAATAGGCATCATCCAGGTCCCCGGGCGTGATGCTGTCCTGGAACCAGACCTCGAATTGCGCATCAGGCACCTTCAAGGGATCGACCACGCGCACATTGATCGGTGCAAGGCCGCGCTTGTAGGTGAGTGCGTCCGACCTCCAAGGGAAGCCGCTCATGATCGCATCCTCGGTGCTCCGCTCGATATCGAGCTCGAGTTTGCCATTGCCCTGGCCCTCGAGCCGGGTCACTTGCATGGCATCGTCGAAGCTGGAGTTCTGGGTGGTGCCGAAGGATTCCGGACCTGGCTTGTGCGGGATGCCCACGTAGCTGCGGATCGAGCCGAAGGCGGCCTTGCGACCAGCGACATACGGGAAGGCCTGGCCTGTGCCCTCAGCCAGATCGTAGTCCAGGTAGTTGTTGTAGCCATAGGCAATCGCGATGTAGTAGTAGCTCTTGAAGTTCACTAGGCGCGGGTCGCCTTGCGCGAACTTGTCGGTGGTGATCCGGATCGCATGGCGCACGCCCGCATCTGCGCCATTCACCATTTCCGTCGGGACCGCTTGCTGGATGGCGGGGTCGTACGGGAAGTTCACGATCTGCCCGATGCCATCCTCAAGGTCTCCCTGGTACACCAGTCGAGCGAGTTCCACATTGTCCAAATCGGACACACTGGCCTCCGCATTCTTCATCTGGTACACCTTGTACCCTTGGAAGCGGTAGTAACGGTCATATGGAGGGCCTCCGCCACCGTCGTTGAGCGGGATGATGGGGTCGAGCTCCTCGTAGGTCAGGTTCTCGTTGTTGCTGCCTTCCGGATTGATCAGGTAGAGGATCAACTCGCGATCCAGTTCACGGATGCTGAGGTCCGGGGCATCTGGGCCATCCAGGATCTTGAAGCAGTTGTCGAAAAGGGCTTGCGCTTTGTCATCGGCCACGCGCAGCGGGCCCAAACTGCTGATGGCGCTGCCTACCGGTGAGCGCGCATACACCACGCCCACGGTGATATTGTTGAAGGCTCCAGCCTCCAGTGTGAAGGGGCCCGCGCTCTGCACGAAGCGTCGGTCCACGAAGGTGCGGTCATCATCGACCCAAGGCCCTTGAGGGACGCAATTGGTGCCCCAACCCACCGGGTCGGTATCGCCTGGGAACATGTAGAATGTGCGCACCCCATTTCCGCTCGGGTCGAATCCGTTCCCGCCATGCGTCATGGGCACGCCATTCTTCCAGATGCTTCGCAGGTAGTTGTAGTAGTGCGCGGCTACGCTGGGATCGGTTACGTTGGCATTGGGCGCTTCCCGGTTGAAGTAGAGGAATGCGCGCATGCCGAAGCGCTCGTTATCAGGAACGCCGTCGCCATAGCCGATGCCGATGCCGCGGTATGGGATGCCGTGCTGCTGTTGTGCTTGGAGGCAATCGAAATTCTCCAGATAGGTCGCAGGGCCGGGATTGTCGATGTCGTCGGAATCCTGGAATGGACCTTCAAAGAAATCCACACCGATGGCCGGCGGGGGCGGCGAAGGACCACCGTACCCGATGGCACCGAGGCAGCCTTCGTCCACATCATCCCAGTTATAGATGTAGCCCAGACCGCGGCGCACGTCGCAACCCGTGAAGTCATCGTTCGAGCATCCTAGGTCCGCATCCACGAAGTGGCCGAAATAGGTGTTCGTGAGCGTTTGAGAGGCCCAGTTGATGACCGTGTAGTTGTAGAAGGTCATATTGTTGATCTCGTTGTTCGAGCTGAAGGCGAAGGCCTGCGCTCGCACCTCGAGGCCGATCGGCTGGCCTTGCGTCTCAGTATGGGCATCGCCCTTGTCATTGAAGACCCACCAGATGTTGTAGTCACCGAATAGCGGCACCGGGTCTTCGCGGCGCTTGTTCTTGCAGTCTTCCACGGTCAGGTCGAAGCCGTAGTCCGGATAATCACCGTCATACGGGTTGTACTGCCCATCCTCATTGTAATCGAGGAAGGGCGCGATGTAGAGGTCCTGACCGGCTTCCACATCACCGATGGCCGGCCATTGCAGGAATGCAGTGGGCACGGAGTAACCGTTGGGGAATATGTCGGCTAGGTTGCAGTCAGGGTCCTCGCTGCAGCGGATCCACTGCAGGTGAGTCTCCGCTTCCGCACGCTGCGTGATCCAGAACTTGTCATAGGCCTGGCACACATCCGGTGTAACGCTCGCATCGGTGCGGTTCAAGGGCCCGGGCCAGAAGTCATTGCCGTTCGCACGGTACAGCACAGCCGCTAAGCGCAGCTGCCCTGCGGAGGAAAGGCCGCCCATCCAGAGGCCACCGGCATAGATGGCGTTGGGGCCGCTGAAATCCTCGGTCTTGGGCACCTCGTACCCGGAGCGCGCGCTGCCGCCGCGCCTGGTCCACAGGTTGCCGCCGTTCTCGATCACGGCGCGCACGTTGTTGTAGGCGAGCTGCGTGACCTGCGTGGCCGGCGAGCACGCACCGGCTTTGGGCGCACCTTGCGACCTTACCTGCTGGTTGCTGCCGCCATTGCCCGGAGGACCGGCGGCCAAGGCCAACAGGCCCATTGGGACAACAAGGCTCAGAGCGAGAGTTCTGGTGGTTGCTCTTTTCAGGCCTTTCATGGTTGTGCGTGTTCAGATTACTAGAAGCTCAGGCGCAGGCCCAAGCGGATGGTTCGAGGTGCGCCGAAGTTTCCGGGCGCATTGTTCTTGATCGAGTACAGATCGCGGTACGCATCGGGGTCGGTCTGCGAGCGATCGGTGAGTTGGGCGAGATAGCCGTCATTATTGGGCGATCCGGTGTAGCGGTAAACGTTGGTGATGTTCTCCGTGTTGAACACGTTCGTGATCAGCAGGTACACGTTCAGGTCCGCGCTCTTCGCCTTGTCGCCATCCTTGCCTTTGAAGGAGAGCGGGATGTCCCGGTCGATCTGCATGTCGGTGGTGAATTGCCAAGGGAGCCGGGCGCCATTCAGGGTGCCGTCAAGGCGGTGATTGCTGGCCCCGGTGGCCTCGCTCACCACCTGCGAGCTCCGGCTGTATGGCGTTCCGCTGCCCAAGATGCTCACTGCATTGGCGCCCATGCCCTGGAAGATGGGTTTGCCGAAAAGCATCGGGCCATTGTAGTCCTTGCCGCGACCATAGCGGAAATCGATCGTGGTCTGGAAGCGGTGGCGCTGATCGAAGTCGAGCGGTGAGATGGTGCGCAGGTTGGCCTGACCGCTGTTGATCAGGTTGATGCCGGTGTTCGGGCCGGACCCGGTTCCATCGGCGAACTGCAAGGTGTAGCTGGCGCGCATCCAGACGTTGCCCGTGCGGCGCAGGTCGAAGGTGGTGGTGAAGCCTTTGACTGTTCCGAAATCGAAGTTGTCGTAGGTGCGGTAGTCGCGCGGCCAGGCATTGAGAACGTTGCGCACCGTGATCTGATCGCGCAGCTCGCGGTAGAATGCCGCGACCTTCAGCGAGGAGGCTTTGCCCAGCACCTGCTGGAAGCCCAACTCGTAGTCGATGGTCTTAGTGGGCTTCAGATTGGGGTTATTCAGCACCGGGTTGTCGTTCTCAATGTAGGCGTAGCTCACCAGGTCACCACGGCTCTGCACGGCATTGGGGCGCTGGGTGAGCACATCGTAGTGCGCGAAGAACACGGCCTCATCGCTGATCGGGAAGGAGAAGGCAACGCGAGGCATGATGTTCACCACAGGCTTGTAATCAGCAAAGGCGGAGCGGCTCAGCGGCGATTCGCCCTCCAGGTCCGTGCGGTCATCGCCGCCGATCAGGTACGGCCGGATGCGGCCGCCTTGCTGGATCGCATTGCCATCGCTGAGCTCGGTGCCGTTGGCGCTGTACCAGGTATCGCCATCACGATAGCCGCGCACGGAGCTCGGATCATCGTAATCATCCACGTACACCACGAAATCGTCGCCGATGGTGCTCGGGCGGTTGGCGAGCTGCTGCTGGATGCCCGAGGAAGGAACCGCATCGCCCGCCTTGTACGCTTCGCGCCAGAGGTACTTGTCCTTGAGCACGTTCTGGTTGGCGTCGTAGCGGTCCACCCGCACGCCCACGTTGAAGATGATGTCGTCGAAGGCGAATTTGTCCATCACATAGCCCGCCATGTAGATTGGCTGGAAGGGCGCTTGGGCGCGCGTGTTCACGCCGCGGTCATCCTTCTGCGTGAAGAAGTCGTCGAAGCTGGGCTTGCGCGTGAGCTTGTTGCCGAGGTAATCGTAGCCCACGAAGCTCACCAGGGTCGAGTTGCCCGCATTGATCAGCTCATCCGGCTCGAACATCTCGAGCGCGAACACGCTGGGGTCGAGCGCATCCACATCGATGTAGTCGATGCCCTGCTCGTTGAGGCCGAGCGCGTTCCGCAGGCTCCGGCTGAAGAACCGGTTGTCGATATCGCTGTAGAGACGGTCATAGAAGTGGAAGGGGAAGGGGCTGTTCGGGAGCTGGATGATGCTGCTGGGCGGAAGCGAATCGCCCACGAAATTCTCCAGGTGGAAATTGGCCAGGCTGCGAGCCCGGGTCCATAGGCCAACCGGTGAGAGGTCGTAGCGTCGCTGGGTCAGCTGCTCATACTCGATGCCCACTTGGATGGCATGCTGCCCGATATCGGCGCTGCCCAATGCGGTGAAGCGCACCTGCTCATTCAGGCGCTTGCGGAACTCGGCGCCATTGGGATCGTCGATGAACCCGGGATTGTTCCACATCTGATACAAGGACACGGGCCTGTTCCCATTGAGCAGCACGCCGCGGCGCTGCACCTCGGTGAGGTCCTGGTAGTACCCGATATAGTCCCCGCCTTCGATCTGGGCGCCGAAGAGCTGCGGGATGGGGAATTGCTCGCGCGGCAGGGAATTGAAGTAGTAATCATCGAAGGCCGCCAAGTAGGGGTTCTGCGTGCCGGGTGAGAAAGTCACCAACGTGTCCCGCTCGCCCACCTGCACCCAACGGCTGCCACGCAGCTCGAACTGCGGCGCACGGTACGTGGTGAAGCGGCCGATGTAGCCGTAATCGAAGAGCCGCTCGCCATGCACGAAATCCTGTACATCGTTCTGGTAGCGGCTGTAATCGAACTGCAGGCTGTAGAAGGCATTCTTGATCGCGCTCTTCTTCTCCTCTTCCGCGGTGCGGTTGGCGAAGCGCTGGGTGTACTTGATGAAGGCCCTCCAGCTCAGCTCCTTGGTGCGCACGTTGCGCTCAGGGTTCAGCAGCGAGTTGTTGCGGTTGAAGGATTGGCGGTTGCTGTAGTCGAGCGAGCCGCCCAAGGTGAGCTGCACGTTCTGCGTGGTGGCGATGTCGATCTTGCCGGAAGCGGTGTAGATGATCTCGCCGGCGTTCTGGCGCGTGGGAATCGCCTCCACATCACCCGCGCGGATGAACTCCGTGCTGTTCACCAAGGACACATCATCACCGATGAAGAGGATGCGCCCGGGATTGGCTTCGATGCCGTCACGGACATCGCGGCGAAGGCGCACATCGCCCAGGTAGCTAGGGCCATTATCCACCACATTGGTGTACTGGCCGCTGAGGAAGAAGCCGATCAACGGACGGCTCTTGTTGCCCAGGCTATCCTTGCGGAAGAGCAGGGGCCCGCTCACACTCGCCTCCAGCTGGTTGAAGGCGAACTTGTCGAGGCCGACGATATCTGTGATGTCCTTGCCCACTTTGAATCCTGAGGTAAGGTATTCGGCCCCACCGAAGAATTTCCGGCTCGGACCACGTGTGGTGATGTTGATCAAGCCTCCGGTCACATCGCCGTAGTTGGCGGGAACACCTCCCGTGATCACCTGCACCTCTTCGATGGCGCCCTTGGGCAGGCCAGTACCTGCGCCAGCGGGCACCTTCACCCCATCGATGTAGTAGTAGGTGGCCTCGGTGCGCGCTCCGCGGATGCTGATGCCGCCGCCAGTGCCCGCATCGCTTGCGCCTGCCACCGTGGTGGCGATCGAAGCAGCGCTTCGCCCAGGCATCTTGGCGATGTCCTCCCGGGTCACGGTGCCGCCCGAGGCGCCTCCGTCCTTATTGATCAGCGGCACGCTGTACTGCACCACCTCGAACTCCTTGAGCTCGATGCCCGCATTGAGCTGGATGTTGAGGAAGGTGATGATGTTGCTGTTGATCACTACGCCGGCGTTCTTGTAGGGCTGGTAGCCCACGTAGCTCACTACCACATCATAGGTGCCAGGGTCGATCGGCTTGATGAAGTAGTTGCCATCGAAGTCCGTGGCGCCGCCGGTGACCTGTGAACCGCGGCTCTCCACCACGATGTTCACGAACGGCAGCGGTTCGCCGGTCTTCTTATCGGTGATCTTGCCCTTGAGGCTGCCAGCGCCCACTTGGGCGAACGCCGGAGCGGCTGCGATGAAACAAAGGGCGATTGCGGTGGATAGCCTTCTCACCATCAACGGTCAGGTTTTGCGTTCAGCTGTACTTTGCGACGAGGGGGCGCTAAACTATACGCTGGGTTCATACAACCGCTCACCACCTTCAATTGCCGGTGGTCACGGACCAAGGAGCGGTGGCCCGGGGGTTCGGCATCCCCTTCGGAACGCAACGGAATAGGCCTCATGGCGCCAAACTAGCCGCCGGGCCCATGCTGGCAACGCAGGCGCAACGCCATGTTCCTCGCGTTCTATACAAACTCCTTCTACCTGTTCCGGCGGAACCAGCGGCTCGGCCAAGGGTCGCGGTGGCGGCCCGTACCATGCCGGTGGGCGCGCCTGGCATGCCGCTTCATGCGTTTCTGCGTGCCCTTGTCCTGCAGGCTCAAATGGCGCTTCCGGTTCTCCTTCTCCTGATCGGCCTTCTGCTTCTTCTCCTCCTTTTCCTTCTTGGCCAGGATCTTCTCCTGCTTGCGCCTGCTGATGCCTTCTTCTTGGGCGAAGGTCGAGGAGGCCCCGGCAATGGCGACCACCAGCAAGAGGATGCGGGAGCAAGCGCGGAGCATGGCGCAAGGTTACGCCAGGCCCCTTGGCTTGTTGGCTACTTTCGCAGACGTGATTCCGCTCAAGGCCCGACTGTCCCAGTTCGCCCTATTGGCCATGGGCGCGGCATGCCTGGCTTCATCCTGCCGCAAGCCCACCACGGGAGGAGTGCCGCCGGTCACGGTCGATATCAGCATCAATGTGAACAACCCGGCCTACGCCGACCTGGCTGTGACCGGGGGCTGGCTATACTTAACCGGAGGCTCGCAAGGCTTGATCGTGTACCGTAGCAGTCCCTCGGATTTCGTGGCGCTAGACCGCCATTGCACCTATCAAACGGCCAACCTTTGCCGCGTGCATGTCGATAGCAGCCAGGTGATCGCGCGCGATACCACGTGCTGTGGATCAGCCTTCCTGATCACCGATGGCAGCGTGGTGCAGGGCCCTGCCGCACTGAACCTGCAGCGCTACAGCACCACATTCAACGGCACCATCCTGAGGATCTTCAATTGAGCCAGATCAGAACCGGAAGCTGACCCCCGCGCTGGGCAGCAACGGCAGCTGGTTCACGCGCTCGTAGCGAACCCGGTCGAAGTAGAAGATGTTCTCGCGGTTCAGCGCGTTGGTCACCCCCAGGTCGAGCTCAAGGCTCTTGTGCTCGTCGAAGCGCCAGGTCTTGGTCACACCGGCATCCACACGGGCATAAGCCGGCAGCCTGCCGTCATTGAGCGGGCCGAAGACGATGGCCAGATCGGCGTTGCTGGTCGCGTAGTTGGTATTGATATCGCCGTTGAAGGGCACCGCGCCGTAGAATCCCTGGGTGCGGGTGAAGGGGAATCCGCTGCCGTAGTTCCAGCGCAGGTTCACTTTCCACGCATCGAACTTCCCGAAGGCGTAGCTGGCCACCAGATTCACGTTGTGTCGGCGGTCCCACACAGGGTTGTACACCTGTACGCCATCGTAACGATCGACCACGGTGTAGCTGTAAACGCCCCAGAGGTAGAGCTGGCCCTTCTCGTACTTCAGCTGCACATCGGCGCCATACGCGCGGCCGGTCTCCACGATGAAGTCCTTCTTGAGCTCGTCGGGCTTGTCAGCGAATTCGGGCGTATCGAGGAAGTACTTGTTGCGGTTGATATTGGTGACCTGCCGGAAGTCCTTCAGGTACACCTCGAAGTTGAAGGTGAGCTCGCGGGAGAGATCATGCTCCACGCCGGCCACGTAGTGATTGGCGCGCTGCAGGGGATCCTTCAGTTCGCGCGAGCTGCCATCGCGCTCATTCACACGGGCGGGCAGATTCTCCGGTGCGGAGAGGAAGCCGTAGAACAGGTTCACCACATCGCGGTCGTTGTTGGCGGCCACCAGGTTCTGGCTGTAACGGCCCGCCGCGATCTTCAGCCGCCAGTTGTCGCTGATGTTCCACTTGGCGCCCAAGCGGGGTTCGATGTTGGCCACCGAGAGCGACGCGTAGTAGTGCAGGCGCAGGCCGGGATCGACAATGAGCTTGCCGAGCTTCTTGCGGTAGTTCACGTACCCCGCGATCTCGCTGGTGTTCTGCTCCTGGCTGAAGCCCCTGCCCAGCTCGTTGAAGAAGCTGAAACTGGTTCGGAAGCCGAGCAGCTCCACCCCGTAACGGGCCTCGTCGTCACCGAGGAAGTACTTGAAGTTGAGGGCGCCATTGAAACTGGTGATCTCGCTGGTGCGGGGCGCGAGCTCCGCTTCCTTCAGTTCGATCCCGTACCGGCTGTAACAGAACACGCCGTCGATCAGCACCGCGCTCCCTGCGGGCACGAGCACGAAGTTGGTGCCTGCGCCCCAGTTCTGCCAGGCCAGGTCGCTCACACCGCGGTAATTCACGCCATCGGTGAAATTGAAGCCGAAGAGGTTGAACTTGCTGCCGTTGGCGCCATTGAAGGAGATCTTGCCGTAGGCGTCGGTGAATCGGAATGGAAGCCCCAGGGTGTCGTTCACGTTGGCATAGAAAATCTTGCTGCTCTGATCGAGGTAGCTATGCCGCAGGTTGAAAAGGTAGCTGCTGCTGCCGTCACCGGGCTCCTTCTGCTTCTTGATCGGCCCTTCAATCAGTGCCTTGGCCGCGAAGGTGCTGGCACTCACCTTGCCGCTCAAGCGCGTACGATTGCCATCGCGGGTGGTGATGTCCATCACGGAGCTGATGCGCCCGCCGAATTCGGCATTAAAGCCAGCCGTATAGATGTCGGCATTGCGGATGATGTCATTATCGAACACGCTGAAAAGGCCAATGCTGTGGAAGGGATTGTACAGCACCATGCCGTCCATCATCACCTTATTCATGATGGGCGAGCCGCCCCGCACGTACAACTGGCCGCCCTGGTCGCCGGTGAAGATCACGCCAGGCACCACCTGCAGGTATTGAGCGAGGTCGGCCTCGCCGCCCACTGCTGGCATGCGCTCGATCTGCTTCGGGGTGAGCTTGGTGAGGCCCATGCGCACCTGGGTCTGGGCCTCTTGCTTCTCGCCGCTGATCTCCACCACGCCTATCTGGATGGTCGCTTTCACCATATAGAGCTTCTCGGTGGTGATCTGGTCGCGCGCCACGGTCACCTGCTTCTCCAGATCCTCATTTCCCAGGAAGGTGACACGGAGGGTGTGCTGGCCCACCGGCACTTTGCTGATGGAGAAGTAGCCGTTCACATCCGTGGCGGCGCCGAGGGTGGTGCCCTTGACCACCACGTTGGTGAAGATGATCGGTTCGCCGGTGGCCTGGTCGTAAACGAAGCCCCGGATCGTGCCTGTCTGCGCGGATGCGCAAAGACCGAATATCAAGGAGGCGAGGCCTGTGAGCAGGCGCGTGGCTGTGAATCGCATGCAAGAGTGGAAGTAGCCCCGGTTCAAGGGGCGGCTAAAGTAGGCGGCGCCCCCGCAGAGCGGAGGCGCCGTTTGATGAGCGGTGGCAGCCGATGGCTGGTTGTGCCTTTAGCGTTTGCCGGGAGGACGCGATGGTGCCCGGCTGGGAGCCGGGGCCTTTTGCGGAGGACGGCTCGGCGGTGATGTGCGCGGAGGCGCCGGTTGCTTCTGCGGGCGAACAGCGGGTTTACGCACGGGGGTCTTCGCGGGCTCCTTCACGCGCTCGCGCTCTATGGTCCTACCGGTTTCCCTCAATGGCTTCGGCTGGTTCAGGTCTTGCGTTGCCCGAGACGGCTGCGCAGCGGCCCTGCGGCCGAACGATGGTGAAACTGTTCGCCGGTGCATGTAAATGTTATGAGCCTGCTCCACGCGGCAGAAAGCCGCCGGGTGGTACCAGCCCCAATAAGGCCGTGGGAAGCCCCACCACGCGCTCCAGCCCCAGCAGCGCCACGGCCTCCACCACGGCGGGTAATAGCCCCAGTACCAGGGCGAATTCCATTCCCACCAAAGGGGCCCGTAACACCATTGCACGCTCGGCCATGACCATACGTTCACCCAAACGGTTACCTGCGCTGGCGGAGCCAGCGGGCCGCCGCGCTTCTGGCCGCCCTCCATGGCCTGCTCGGTGGGTTCTACGATCGTACCCTCCGGGTACAAGGCCAGGTCGCCGCGTATCTGCAAGGCCACCGCGCCATCGGCGTTGCGCTCCATTTGAATTGAAGCGATATCCTGACGCTCTTCCTTATTCACCTGAACGCTGAGCACCACCACGCGGGCATCGCCTTCAGCCAGGGTGCCCACTTGCACGAAATCCACCTCTCCGTCCTCATTGAGGTCGAGGTTGCTCACGTTATTGTCCGGGGAGTTGATGGCTTGTTCGAAGGACTCCAGATCCTTTGCCCTGCTGAACTGGTGCAAGGCGCCGCGCAGATCGAACTGATCCCCAGCCATGCCGGTGCTGTCTGGTTGCTGTCCAAGGCCGAAGGCTGCGGAAGCCAGGGCGGCGAATGCGATGGAGCAATGGATGCGTTTCATGGAGTTGCGGTTTGCTTGACGCACGCAACCATCGTACCGGACCGAAATGCTGCGCGCGCATGCCAAAGGAAGCACAAGCCGCAACCAACCTGACGCATCAGGTCCGCGCGCCGCACAAAGGCGTGTTGACAAGTGCGATATGCGCCATCCTAGCTTGGGAAGCCATGCCGATACGTTTGTCCGGCACCTGACCGTGATGCGTGGATCGCAGGGTACCGCAAGCGTCGGCAATGCTTCAAGCCGATGCGCGGACCTATGGCGAGGCGCAGCTCCCCAAACCCCTGGGGGTCTGCTTCGGCGTGGATCACGGCAGGCGCTCACCAAGCCGGCCGGCACATGACGGTACAACGACCCCTCCCCTTGGCGCTCGGTTCATCGCGCGCTGCCATCCACCGCACCTTTCTGATCCTGCTCCTCGGCATGGCCGCATTGCTGCTCCCGCAGCATGAAGCGAAGGCCACGCACGCCATGGGCGGCGAGCTGACTTATGAATGCGTGGGCTCGGGGCAGTACCGCGTGCGCTTGAATTTCTACCGGGACTGCAACGGTGTGGCCGCACCAACCAATTGCAGCAATGGCCGGCAATTCAGGCTCCGCAGCACCGCGTGCAACATCACCTTGAATCCGTGCTTCAGCCTCGACGGCGTTGATGTGGTGACTCCCTTGTGCTTCGGCGCCGCTGACCGTTGCTCCGACCCCGGCGCTCCGTATGGTATTGAGCGATACCGATACAGCGCCCTTGTGAATCTGAGCGCCTACGCGGCCTGTGGGAACGATTGGGTCATTGATTGGGACCTGTGCTGCCGCAACAATGCCATCACCTCCCTGAACAACCCGGGCAACCGCAACCTGTACCTGTACGCCAACCTGAATCAGACCGTAACCCCTTGCAACAACTCACCAGCCTTCCTGAACACGCCGACAGCCTTCGGCTGCGTGGGCCAGCCGGTGAGCTACAACCACGGCTTCAACGACGTGGATGGTGACTCCCTGGCTTTCGCGGTGGTGAACGCATTGGGATCCGGCGGTACGAACATCCCCTACAATGCGGGCTACAGCGCCGCGCAGCCCGTGGTGACCGCTGGTGGCGCCAATGCCGTGCAGATCAACCCGGTCACGGGCACGATCACGTTCACGCCGAGCATCCAGCAATTCGCAGTGGTGACCGTGCGCGTGCGCGAGTACCGCAATGGCGTGCTCATCGGCGAACTCATCCGCGATGTGCAGTTCGCCATCATCGCGTGCAGCAATGCACTGCCCCAGGTGAGCGGCGTGAACGGGACCAGCACCTTCACCTATGATGCATGCGCGGGCGTGCCCTTCTGCTTCACGGTGAACAGCAGCGATGCCGACGCCGGACAGACGGTGACGATGACGTGGAACAACGGCATTCCGGGGGCCACCTTCACCACCACCGGCGGACCCTTGCCCGTGGGCACTTTCTGCTGGACGCCCAGCGCTGCGGACATCGGTCAGAACCTGTTCTCGGTGAACGTGCAGGACAATGCATGTCCGCTCGTTGGCACCAACCAATTCGGCTTCGCCATTCAAGTCACGCCGCCGTTCACCCCGGCGAACGCGGGCCCTGATCAGAGCGTGTGCGGACCATCTGCCACCCTTGCTGGGCTGCTGCCCTGGCCGGTGCAAGGCACTTGGAGCGTAGTAAGTGGATCGGGCAGCTTCGCTGACGCGAATAGCCCCACCACAACGGTGAGCGGACTTGGCACTGGCGCCAACACCTTCCGGTGGACCGTGGACTATGGCACTTGCGGCACCACCAGCGATGATGTGGTGGTCACCAGCTTCAATCCGTCGCAAGCCTCGGCCAATGCCGGTCCCGACCAGAGCCTGTGCCTGCCCAGCACCACTACAGCGCTCGCTGCGAACACGGCGGCTGCGCCCGCATCCGGTCAATGGACCTTGGTGAGCGGCACCGGCGCCTTTGCCGATGCCACCAGCCCAAACACGAGTGTGAGCGGACTGAGCGTCGGCTCGAATGTGTTCCGATGGACCATCAACAACGGGCCATGCGGAGCGCCGACGAATAACCAGGTGACCGTGTTCGTGTTCAGCAATGCGCAAGCCGCCGCGAATGCCGGACCCGACCAGCAACTGTGCGCGCCCGCGACCAGCACCACGCTCACGGGCAACAGTCTGATAGCACCAGCAACCGGCCTATGGACCGTTGTCGCGGGTACGGGCACGTTCGGTTCGCCAACCAGCCCGAGCACCACCGTGAGTGGTCTGAGCATCGGAGTGAACACCTTCCGATGGACGATAAGCAATGGCCCTTGCCTACCGCCGACCACCCAGGATGAGGTCTCCGTCACGGTGTTCAACCCCGCCAGTCCGAATGCCAATGCCGGCCCCAACCAGCAAGTGTGCAGCAGCAGCACCACGCTGGCCGGCAACACGCCCATTGCGCCCGCCACCGGGACATGGACCGTGGTGAGCGGCACGGGAGCGTTCGCGAATGCGAATAGCCCCACCACGGACGTGAGCAACTTGAGCTTCGGCCCCAATGTGTTCCAGTGGTCATTGAACAATGGCCCTTGCGCCAACGGCCTCACCACTTCGCAGGTCACCATCACACGCTTCAACCCGGATACGCCTGTGGCGAACGCCGGTCCTGACCAGGAACTGTGCACCGTAAATGGAACCGGGCTCGCCAACGCAACCATGGCGGCCAGCGCTGCCGCTGCACCGGCAACCGGTGCTTGGAGCATCGTCAGCGGACCGGCGGGCGCAGTGATCACCACACCTTCAAACCCCACCACCACCATCACCAACCTTGCTGTTGGCACGCACACCTTCCGTTGGACCGTGAACAACGGCCCATGCATACCGCCGACCTCCACGGATGACGTGGTAATCCGCGTTTATGACCGCAACGCGCCCGCAGCGAACGCTGGCCCCAACCAGAACCTGTGCGCGCCAGTTGCATCGGTGACGCTTGCTGCCAACGCAGCAACGGCACCCGCGATCGGCACATGGACGCTGGTGAGCGGTCAAGGAAACTTCGCCGATGCCAACAGCCCAACCACCTCGGTGACGGGCATGGCGATCGGCACGAACGTGTATCGCTGGACCATCGTGAACGGACCATGCCCCGGCGCTACCACATCGAGCACTGTTACCATCACGCTCTTCGACCCGGCTGTAGCAACGGCCAATGCCGGTCCTGACCAATCGCTCTGCGGTCCCACCAGCACCGTGATGGCAGGCAACGCCGTGGCCTTGCCTGCGGCGGGCACGTGGGCCGTGGTCTCCGGCGCGGCCACGATCAGCAATCCGAATAGCGCCACAACGGCGATCACGGGCTTGATCACGGGCAGCGTGACCCTGCGTTGGACGGTGAGCAACGGACCCTGCGGCAGCAGCTTCGATGATGTGGTGATCCTGAACTACGACCCAGCCAACCCGATCGCGAACGCAGGTCCCGACCAGGAGATCTGCGTTCCCGTGGCGCCGAACACGGTCTTCATGGCCGCGAGCGCGGTCACCTCCCCCTCCACCGGCACATGGACCATCGTGAGCGGACCGGTGGGAGCGGCCATCAGCGATGCGAACAGCCCGACCACACAGATCGGAAACCTCACCGTAGGCACCTACACCTTCCGCTGGACGGTCGATAATGGCCCCTGCCCCACAGGAATCACGAGCGACGATGTGGTCGTGCGCGTATTCGATTTCGGCAATCCTATTGCGAACGCCGGCCCCGACCAGTCCCTGTGCTCCACCAGCGGTAGCACGGGCATGGCGGGTAGCAGCCTGATCAGCCCCGCCACAGGCCAATGGACGCTGGTTAGCGGCACGGGCATTCTTGCCAATCCGAGCGATCCGACCACAACGGTTACGGGCTTGCAAGTGGGCCAGAACATCTTCCAATGGACGGTGAACAATGGCCCATGCAGCGGATTGACCACGGACCAGATGAGCATCTTCATCTATGATCCGAACAACCCGGATGCTGCAGCCGGTCCAGATCAGAGTTTCTGCACACCGGTCACAAGCACCACCATGGCTGGAAGCGCCGTGACATTCCCGGCACAAGGCACTTGGACGCAGAGCGCCGGGCCCGCCGCTACAATCGTGAGCCCGAGCAGCCCCACCACGGCCATCACCGGCCTGCAAGTGGGCATCAGCCAGTTCACATGGACGGTGAACAATGGCGCCTGCCCCAACGGCGTGACCAGCAGCACCATGACCATCACGCTCGCCGATGGCGATGCGCAAGCCGCCGACGCCGGACCTGATCAAAGCGTTTGCGGAATCGCTAGCAACGTGGTGATGGCGGCCAATGCACCCATCGGGGTAGCCACAGCCAGCTGGAGCGTGGTGGCTGGCACGGCCAATTTCAGCAGCACAACCAGCCCAACGGCCACAGTCAGCGGTTTGAGCATCGGGCTGAACACGCTGCGCTGGAGCATCAACAACGGCGCTTGCGGGGTAACGAGCGACCTGGTGGACATCTACGTGTACGACCCGAACAACCCAGTTGCCAACGCCGGCCCTGACCAGCAGCTCTGCACGCCCAATACGAACACGACGCTGGTGGGCAGCTCGCTCACCTTCCCTGCTGTGGGCACATGGACCTTGGTGAGCGGCAGCGGCACCATCGCTAATCCCACGAGCCCCACCACCGCTGTGAGCGGATTGAGCATCGGCGCGAACGTATTCCAGTGGCAGGTGAACAACGGCGCCTGCCCCAGCCCGATCACCACGGACCAGGTCACCATCTTCCTGTATGACGATGATGCGCCGGCAGCGAATGCCGGACCCGACATCGACATCTGCACGCCCACCAATAGCGTGAGCATGGCCGCCAATAGCCCGGTAGGCGTTGCGGTGGGAACCTGGACCCTGACCGGAGGCACGGGCGGAACCGTGACCGATGTGAACAGCCCCAACACCACGATCACCGGATTGCCAGTGGGCACGCACACTTACGCGTGGACGATCGTGAACGGCAACTGCTCCACCACCAGCGATGAAGTGGTGATCCGCGTGTTCAGCTCACTGAACCCGGCGGCAAACGCGGGCAACGATCAGCAGCTCTGCCTGCCCGCCACCACCACCACCCTGCAGGGCAGCAACGTGATCAGCCCCGCTACCGGCGTCTGGACGCTGGTGGCAGGCACCGGCACACCCACCAATCCCACCGCGCCCAACAGCTTCGTGGTGGGATTGAGCGCAGGCCAGAACATCTTCCAATGGGCGGTGAGCAATGGCCCGTGCGCGAACCCGCTCACCACCGATCTGGTGAGCATCTTCGTTTACGATGATCAACAGCCAGCCGCTGATGCCGGTCAGGACATCGAGATCTGCACGCCAGACAACGATGTGACCCTTGCGGGCAATCCCGCCATATTCCCGGCTGAAGGATTCTGGTTCCAAGTCAGCGGCTTCGGCACCATCACCGATCCGAGCGATCCAGCGAGCACCGTGACCGGGCTGCCTGTTGGCGAGCACATCTTCCAATGGGAGATTGCCAACGGCCCCTGCGGCACCACGAGCGATCAAGTAGCCGTGCGCGTGTATGATGCCAACAACCCGGTGGCCGATGCCGGCCCGGACCAACAGCTCTGCACGCCGCAAACCAGCACCGCCATGGCCGGCAGCAGCTTGATCTTCCCGGCCACGGGCCAATGGACGCTCGTGAGCGGCCAGGGCGATATCGTCGATCCAACCTCACCTGCCACGGCGATCACCAACCTCGCCATCGGAGAGAACGTGTTCCAATGGACCGTGAGCAACGGACCGTGCAACGCCCCCACCTCCGACCTGGTGAGCATATTCGTATTCGATGAGGACAACGCCGACGCAGATGCAGGGCCGGATCAGGAGTTCTGCACGCCCACGAACAGCACCACGCTGATCGGCAACCCGCCCACCTTCCCGGCCACGGGATCATGGACGCTCGTAAGCGGCCAGGGCGATATCACCGATCCCACCTCGCCGATCACCACGGTCACGAACCTCGCTGTCGGCATCAACGTGTTCCGCTGGACGGTGAGCAACGGGCCCTGCGCGAACGGCATCACGCAAGATGATGTCACCATCCTGCTCTTCGACCTGAACAACCCGCCCGCGAATGCAGGGCCGGACCAGGAGCTCTGCACGCCGCAGACCAGCACCAATCTCGCAGGCAATTCGCCCACGGTCCCGGCATTCGGCACCTGGACCTTGATCAACGGCCAAGGCGACATCGCCGACCCGAACGATCCCAACACCTTGGTGACCAACCTGGCGGTGGGCGAGAACATCTTCCAATGGACCATCGACAATGGCCCCTGCGAGACCAGCGGCAGCAGCGATCTGGTGAGCGTCTTCGTGTACCTCGACGAGAACCCGGAGGCCAACGCCGGTCCTGATCAGGGAACTGTGCACGCCGAACGTGACCAGCACCACCTTGCAAGGCAGCTCGGTGACCTTCCCGGCCATCGGCACCTGGGTGCTGGTGAGCGGCACCGGCTCCATCGCGCAGCCGAACAACCCGAGCACCGCGGTCTTCGACCTGGAGATCGGGGAGAGCGTGTTCCAATGGACGGTTGACAATGGCCCCTGCGCCACGGGCATCACCACTGATCAGGTGGTGGTGCAGGTGTTCGATGAGAACACAGCGAGCGCGAATGCCGGCGCGGATCAGGACCTCTGCACCAGCGACGGCACAAGCGCGCAACTCAATGCCAGTGCGGTCACCTTCCCTGCCATCGGCACCTGGACCCTGGTGCAAGGCCAAGGCACCTTCACCGACCCGAACGACCCGAACACCACGATCACCAACCTGGGCGTGGGCGTGAACATCTGCGAATGGACCGTGGACAACGGTGCTTGCCCCAATGGCCTCACCAGCGATCAGCTCATCATAACCCTTTACGATGAGAACAACCCTATCGCCGATGCGGGCCCCGATCAAGAACTCTGCACGCCCACCGGCACCACGGCCGCCACGAACCTGCAAGGCAGCGCCATCATCTTCCCAGCCGTGGGCACCTGGAGCGTGGTGAGCAGCACGGGTACCATCCTCGATCCGAACGATCCGGTGACGGCGGTGCTGGGCCTTGAGGTGGGCGAGCACATCTTCCAATGGAGCGTGTTCAACGGCCCTTGCGATCCGAGCAATACCAATGACATCGTTGTGATCCGCGTGTACAATGAGAACAACCTCGATGCCGACGCCGGCGGTGACCAGCAGGTATGCACGCCTTTAACCAGCGCCACCATGGCCGGCAGCGCGATCATCTTCCCCGCAGTGGGCACCTGGACGGTGTTGAGCGGCAGCGGCGATATCGCCGACCCGAACGACCCGAATACCGAGATCACCAACCTTGGCCTGGGCGTGAATGTGTTCCAGTGGGAAGTCTACAACGGCAGTTGCGCCAACAGCCTCACAAGCGACCAGGTCACCATCACGCTCTTCGATGCGCAGGCGCCTGCCGCAGATGCCGGGCCCGATCAAGAGCTCTGCTTCCCGGATGCAGAGGTGACCGTTTCAGGCAATGCTCCGGTGGGTGCTGCCGTGGGCACCTGGTCAATCGTGAGCGGCCCTGGCAACATCACGAGTCCATCATCCCCCACGACCACGGTCACGGGCCTCGAAGTGGGTGAGACGCGCCTGCGTTGGACCATCACCAGCGGCGTGTGCGTGACCACCGACGATGAGATGAGCGTGTTCGTCTTCGACCCGAACAATCCGCCAGCCGACGCCGGCCTGGATCAGGAACTCTGCGTGCCGCAGGACAGCGTGTTCATGGCGGGAAGCTCATTGATCTTCCCTGCGCAAGGGACCTGGAGCGTGGTCGCAGGCGCAGGAACGCCCGTGAACCCGAACGACCCGCTCACCTTGATCGAGCAGATCGCCATAGGCGTGAATACCTACCAATGGAGCGTTTACAACGGGCCTTGCGGAAGCAGCTTGGATGAGGTGACCATCGTGCTCTACGACGATACGACGGCTGCCGCGAACGCCGGTCCGGACATCGAGATCTGCCTGCCGCTCACCGCGATCGATAGCCTCTTGGGTGAGCAGCCGCCACCGCCTGCTGAAGGCACCTGGACCTTGATCGCCGGCACCGGCATCATTGCCGAACCGAACAATCCGAACTCGCCGATCAGCGGCCTGTCGCAGGGCACCAACGTGTTCGTGTGGACCCTCGAATGGGATCCCTGCCCGAACAACGGCATCCTCACCGATACCGTGGAAGTGCGCGTGTACAACCCGAACGCGCCGCTTGCTGATGCAGGTCCGGACCAGGATCTCTGCGGCGCAAGCAGCACTACCATGGCCGGCAACGTGCCGGAGATCCCCGGCGTGGGCACCTGGACGCAGGTCCTCGGCGCACCGGCCACCATTGTATCGCCCAACAGCGCCACCACGGACATCACCGGCCTCGCTGTGGGCAGCTACCAATTCGTTTGGGAGATCTACAACGGCCAATGCGGGTTCGGTCCGCCCAGCCGCGACACGGTGCAGGTTAACATCTTCGATCCCGATGCTGCGCCTGCCCAGGCCGGCGGTGACATCAGCTGGTGCACGCCCACCAATAGCGCGGTACTGCTGGCCAACGACCCCGTGTTCCCCGCCACGGGCACCTGGACCTCGATCAGCGGTACAGGCACCTTCGCCGATCCGAACGACCCCAACACCGCCGTGTTCAACCTCGGCGTGGGCCAGCACGATTTCCTATGGACCATTGATAACGGCCCCTGCGGCAGCAGCAGCGATGAGATAAGCGTTCTCATCTACGACAGCCTGCAAACACCAGCGAACGCCGGACCCGATCAGGAGCTCTGCACGCCAACAACCAGCACCACGCTCGCGGGCAACAGCGTCACCTTCCCCGGCAGCGGCCAGTGGAGCGTGATCACGGGTACGGGCGTCTTTGCCGATGCCAGCAACCCGAACACCGGGGTCAGCGGCCTTTCGATCGGCACCAACACCTTCCGTTGGACCATCACCAATGGGCCATGCGGCGATACGCAGGATGAGGTGACGGTGGTGGTCTTCGATGGCAATCTGCCGGCCTCGGCCGCCGGTCCGGACCAGCAGATCTGCACGCCCACAAGCACTGTGACCCTGCAAGGCAGTGCGGTGAGCGCACCGGCGGTGGGCACCTGGGTGTTCGCCAGCGGCAATGCCACCATCAGCAACGCGAATGCGCCGAACGCCACGCTCAGCGGACTCACCGTGGGCACCTACGTACTGCAGTGGGTCGTGGCCAACGGGCCTTGTGGAACCACCACCGATGATGTGACCATCAGCGTGTTCGACGGCGATGCGGCTGATGCGGCCGCCGGTCCAGACCAATCGTTCTGCACGCCGATCACCGGGCAAGTGACCATGCTTGGAAGCAGCCCCACCGCACCGGCCAACGGCACCTGGACATTGATCAGCGGACAAGGAAGCATCGACCAGGCCAATGACCCATTCACGGTGATCACAGGCCTCGGCCTCGGTGCCAACGTCTTCCAGTGGACCATCGATAACGGCCCATGCGGCAGCAGCAATGACCAGGTGGCACTGATGGTGTACGATCACACCGTGCCGCCCGCCGATGCGGGTCCCGATCAGGACTATTGCCAGACCACCACGAGCACCACGCTCAACGCCGTTCCGGCCACCAGCACGGCCAGCGGGTTCTGGTCACTGCTTGCGGGCAGCGGCACCATCGCACAGCCCACGGACCCGGCCACCAACGTGACCGGCCTGGCGCTCGGCAGCAACGTGTTCATGTGGACGGTCACCAACGGCGACTGCGGCAGCACAACCGACACGATGACCGTGCTGATCAAGGATTGCGAGACCATCGTGGTCCCCGATGCCTTCTCGCCCAACGGCGATGGCACCAACGACATGTTCGTGATCACCAACATCGAGTACTACCCCAGCAACAGGTTCACGGTGTTCAACCGCTGGGGCAACAAGGTGTACGAGGCCACGCCCTACAACAACCAATGGGACGGCACGAGCCAGTTCGGATCGGCCTTCAAGGAGGGCCTGCCCGAAGGCACCTACTACTACATCCTCGACCTCGGCACGGACAAGGACCCCTACACCGGGTACATCTACCTGCGCCGCTAAGGCCGCATCATGAAGCGCCAAAAAGCAATCAAGATGAAGACGAGAATCGCCAGAAGATGGACCGGCAGCGCGCTGGGGATGCTCTTGGGAACGTCGCTCCTTGCCCAGCAGGACCCGCAGTTCACGCAATACATGTTCAACATGCTCGCGCTGAACCCGGCCTATGCGGGAAGCCATGATCGCCTGAGCCTGAAAGCCCTCACGCGCCACCAGTGGGTGGGCTTCGAGGGTGCGCCCACCACGCAAACGCTCACGGCGCACGGCCCGGTGTTCAACGAGAGCTTCGCGCTGGGCGGAACGGTGATGCGCGATGCGCACGGCCCCGTGACGCAGTACGGCTTCATGGTGGATGCAGCCTACCGCATGTTCCTGGGCAACAGCACGCTGGCCTTCGGCCTCAAAGGCGGCCTCAATCTGTTCCAAGGGAAGTTCGCCGAGCTCAATCCGCACACGCCCGGCGACCAAGTCTTCCAGGCTAACGTGAATACCAAGCTCGATCCGCAATTCGGCTTCGGCCTCATGTGGTACAGCGACCGGCACTACATCGGCCTGAGCACCCCGAAGCTGCTCCGCACGGAATTCTTCCAGACCGACTCGCTCGCCTTCGTGAGCCAACCCGGCCAGCGCCCGCACTACTTCCTATCGGGCGGCTACGTGTTCGACATCGGCATCTACCACAAATTCAAGCCCACCTTCCTGCTCAAGGCTGTGCAAGGCGCGCCGCTGAGCTTCGACCTCAGCGCCAACTTCCTCTTCTATGAGAAGTTCTGGCTGGGCGCCATGTACCGCCATACCGATGCCGTTGGCGCGCTGGCGCAGTACCACCTCACCGACGACCTCAGTGTGGGCTATGCCTACGACTTCACGCTCTCACCGCTCAGGAACTACAGCGGCGGAAGCCACGAGATCATGGTCGGCCTCAACCTGGGCAAACCCGTGAAGGGCGTCCGTTCACCCCGTTACTTCTGATCATGAGCCCACGCATGCACCGCATCCGTTCGCTGGCCGCGCTGGCGGCCCTGCTGATAGCCGCTACCGCGAGCGCGCAGAAGCTGCAGCAGCGCATGGCCGAGCGCTATACTGACGTTTTCGATTACGCCAAGGTGGCCTCCATCTACGAGGACCTCGATGCGCGCGGCAAGAGCGACGCTGAAACGCTGCGCCTGCTGGCCAAGGCCTACACCAAGCTCGGCAATCCGCCCGCGGCCGAAGGCGCCTATCGCCGCCTGATGATCGCCCCCGGCCGCACCATCGACGATGTGCGCGCCTTCGGCGATGCGCTGCGCGCGAACGGCAAGTACAACGAGGCCCTGGAGCAGTACCAGATCTTCGCGAAAGAGCGTCCGGATGATGCCCGCGTGAATGGCTATCTGCGCACACCGGACCTCTTCTACCGCCTCAAGCGCGATAGCGCCAGCGCCACCATCCGCAAGGTGCCGATCAACAGCCCGCAGGCCGATCTTGGCATGAGCGTGATGGGCGAGTTCCTGCTCTTCAGCAGCGCGCGCGGCGAAGGAACCGGCGGATCGCGCGGCTACGCCTGGGATGACGAGCCTTTCCTTAACCTCTACAGCGCCGAACTCAAGGGAGAGACCGCTGAGAATCCGCTGGTGATGCGGCAGCATATCAACAGCCGCTGGCACGATGGTACCGTGAGCTTCGACTCCCTGGCCAAGCGCATGTACTTCACGCGCAACAATGTCTGGTACGGCACCGCGCAGAAGAGCAAGCGCGGTGAACTGAACCTCGGCATCTACTTCAGCGATGTGGTCAAGGGCGAATTCGGCCAGGAGGAATGGGGCAACATCATCCCCTTCGACCACAACGACCCGGAATTCAATCTCGGGCATCCCAACGTCAGCCCCGATGGCCGGACGCTCTACTTCGCGTGCGACCGGCCCGGCGGCGAAGGCGGCGTGGATATCTGGATGTGCAAGAACCTGGGCAATCAATGGGGCGCGCCGGAGAACCTTGGGCCCAAGGTGAATACGCCCGGCGACGAGATGCACCCGTACATGGCCGCCAACGGCACCCTCTACTTCGCAAGCAACGGGCATCCCGGCCTGGGCGGGCTCGATCTGTTCTTCTCGCGCATCGGCAGCACCGGACCGGGCAACGTGTTCAACCTGGGTTACCCCATGAGCACGCGCTTCAACGACCACGGCTTGATCCTGATCAACGATAGCACAGGGTTCTTCGTGAGCGACCGCACCGGCGGTGCGGGCAGCGATGACATCTACGGCTGCACCATCCGGCCGCAGCAGATGCGCCTGGCCGGCCGCGTGATCGACAAGGCCACCAAGGAACCGATCGAAACGGCCAGCATCACGGTGAAGGACGGCAAGGGCGAGACCGTGCGCAACGCGATCGTGCAGATGCTGCCCGGCGGAAAGTTCAGCATCGATGCGGATTACCGCGAGCGCTACCTCCTCGCAGCCAACGCCACCGGCTACAATCAAGCGGAGAAGTCCGTGGCCACCAACGACGATCAGCTGGAGGAGATCGTGATCGAGATGGAGAAGTACGATTACCTCGCAGAGGGCACCGTGCTCGACGGCAGCACCAACCTGCCACTGGCCGGCGCCACCGTGGTGCTCACCGATGGGCAAGGCAACGAGGTGGCGCGCCACGCCACCGACGACAGTGGCCGATACAGCTTCCCGCTCTTGAAGGAGACCGACTACCGCCTCCAGGCGGACAAGGAGAACTACTTCAAGCAGAGCGCACGCATCAGCACGCGCACGGCAACGAGCCCTGTGATCCGCACGGATTTCCGACTCTTCCCGCTGGAAGTGAACCAGGTGGTGCGCCTCGACAACATCTTCTACGACTACAACAAATGGAACATCCGCCCGGATGCCGCCATCGAGCTTGACAAGCTGGTGCAGACCCTGCGCGACAACCCTACCGTTCGCATTGAACTGAGCAGTCACACCGATTGCCGAGGCAAGGACGCGTACAACATGAGCCTCTCGGAGAAGCGCGCCAAGAGCGCTGTGGACTACCTCATCAGCCAGGGCATCGAGAAAGGACGATTGATGAGCAAGGGCTACGGCGAAAGCAAGCCCAGCGAGGCATGCGCCTGCGAGAAATGCAGTGAGGAGCAGCACCAGAACAACCGGCGCACTGAATTCAAGGTGTTGAGCAAGTAACACGGGCTAACCGCCTGTGTGCTCGCACAGCGCACAACAGCATGGTCCGGGGTTAGGGGACCAAAGGGGGACGGACGGGTCGAGGCGCAAGCCGAGGCCCGTTCGTCGTTTCCGTGGTTCCCCGCGCATCCAATTCCAAACGGCGCCCTTTTGGAGCGCCGTTCGCGTCTGTTCCATAATCGATCCGGCGACTTACTCCGCGAGCACCAGCACCGTGTTCTTCATCACCTCCACCACACCGCCCTTCACCGGGAAGCGCTTCTCGCCTTCCGCGGTCTTCACCGTCACATCACCTGCCTTGAGCACGGTGATCAATGGCGCGTGATTGTTCAGGAAGCCCATGCCGCCATCAACGCCGGGCACGCCTACGTAGCTGGCCTCGCCCTTGAAGAGCTCTTTATCCGGGGTGATTATCTCGACTTTCATCTCAGTTGCCGGTTGGAGGTTATTGGTTGCTCTTGTGTCACAGGGCATTCAACCCTCACGGCAATTCAACCTTACCTCCCTAAGCCTTTGCCGTTTCAGCCAGCATTTTCTTGCCCGCAGCGATCACGTCCTCGATGTTGCCCTTCAGGTTGAAGGCGGTCTCGGGGTATTCGTCCATCTCGCCGTCGAGGATCATGTTGAAGCCCTTGATGGTCTCTTCGATGGGGACCATCACGCCCTTGAGGCCGGTGAACTGCTCTGCCACGAAGAAGGGTTGGCTCAGGAAGCGCTGCACCTTGCGGGCGCGGTTCACGGCCATCTTGTCCTCCTCGCTGAGCTCGTCCATGCCCAGGATCGCGATGATGTCCTGCAACTCCTTGTAGCGCTGGAGGATGGCCTTCACCCGTTGGGCGCAGTCGTAATGCTGATCGCCCACAATGGCGGGTGTCAGGATCCGGCTGGTGCTATCCAGGGGGTCCACAGAAGGATAGATGCCGAGCTCGGCGATCTTCCGGCTCAATACGGTGGTGGCATCCAAGTGCGCGAACGTGGTGGCGGGTGCGGGATCGGTCAAATCATCAGCAGGCACATACACCGCTTGCACGCTGGTGATGGAGCCGCGCTTGGTAGAGGTGATGCGCTCTTGCATGGCGCCCATCTCGGTGGCCAAGGTGGGCTGGTATCCCACAGCGCTCGGCATACGGCCGAGGAGAGCCGATACTTCGGAGCCGGCCTGCGTGAAGCGGAAGATATTGTCCACGAAGAACAGGATGTCGCGGCCGCCGCTCTGCTCATCGCCATCGCGGAAGTACTCAGCGAGGGTGAGGCCGCTGAGCGCCACGCGGGCACGAGCGCCGGGAGGCTCATTCATCTGCCCGAAAACGAAGGTGGCCTGCGAGCTCTCAAGCTGTGTGTAATCCACCTTGCTCAGGTCCCAGCCGCCTTCTTCCATGCTGTGCTTGAAGCCTTCACCGTACTTGATGATGCCGGCCTCGATCATCTCGCGCAGCAGGTCGTTGCCTTCGCGGGTGCGCTCACCCACCCCGGCGAACACGCTGTATCCGCTGTAGCCCTTGGCGATGTTGTTGATCAGCTCTTGGATGAGCACGGTCTTGCCCACCCCGGCGCCGCCGAACAGGCCGATCTTACCGCCTTTCGCGTAGGGCTCGATCAGGTCGATCACCTTGATCCCCGTGAAGAGGATCTCAGCGCTGGTGGTGAGTTCCTCGAACTTCGGTGCTTCGCGGTGGATGGGATAGCTCTTGCCGGTATTCAGCGGCTTCATGCCATCGATGGCATTGCCGGTCACATTGAAGAGGCGGCCTTTGATCGCATCGCCTACGGGCATGCTGATGGGCTTGCCCATGGCCTCAACTTGGTTGTCGCGGGCCACGCCGTCGGTGCTCTCCATGGATACCGCGCGAACGGTGTCTTCACCGATGAGCTGCTGGGTCTCCAATACGAGGATGCTGCCGTCCGGACGGGTGATGTGTAGGGCGTCGTAGATGTTGGGCAGGTCGTTGCCGCCTTCGAAGCGAACGTCGACCACGGGTCCGATGACCTGGACGACCTTTCCGATGTGCTTGGCCATGAGGGAGTTGGGCTGTTCTGTGGGGGCTGCCCCCGTTTTGCGGCCGCGAATGTAGGGCTTGCGGTCAGAAGGGCAAATGGGGGTTGCCAACAGGTGTTGGAGACTGAGGCCAGCGTCCGGGCGCAGCCATAGGTTGGGGGGTGGAGGTTGAAGGCTGGAGCAACTCCCAACCCTCATCAACCTCCAGCCCTCAACCACTCCTAGAACGACCTTCGCACCCGATGCTCGTCCACACAGACATCAACGATTTCAAGGGCGTGAAGCGCCCGGTGCTCACCACGGGCACCTTCGATGGGGTGCATCGCGGGCACAGAGCCATCATCGAGCGGCTGATCGCGCGGGCAAAGAAGGAAGAGGGCGAGAGCGTGCTCTTCACCTTCCACCCGCACCCGCGCATGGTGCTTTTCCCCGGTGATGGCGATCTGAAACTGCTGAGCACGCAAGAGGAGAAGCGCGCCTTGCTCGAAGCGGCCGGCCTTGACCACTTGCTGGTAGTTCCCTTCAGCCGGCAGTTCTCGCGCATGCACGCGCTCGACTACGTGCGCGACGTGCTGGTGGGCGCCATCGGTGCGCGCGCCGTCGTCATCGGCTACGACCATCGCTTCGGCCGCAACCGTGAGGGGGACCTGGTGCTCCTGCGACAGCTCGGCGAGGCCTATGACATCGACGTGGAAGAGATACCGGCCCAAGAGGTGGACCACGTGAAGGTGAGCAGCACCAAGATCCGCCAGGCACTGCAGGCCGGAGAGGTCGCCGCTGCGAACGAGCTGCTTGGCTATTCCTATCCGCTCCATGGCGTGGTGGTGAAGGGCGATCAGCTAGGCCGCACCATCGGTTATCCCACGGCCAATATCGGCGCAACGGATCCTTACAAGCTCATCCCCGGCAACGGAGTGTACGCAGTTGAGGCCTACTTGAAGGATGGCGATCGCAAGGGCATGCTGTATATCGGTGAGCGGCCCACCGTGAGCGGCGGCCTGCAACGCAACATAGAGGTGAACATCTTCGGGTTGGACCGCGATCTGTACGGCGAGGCCATCACCGTGCGCTTCATCCACCGCCTCCGCGGCGATCAACGATTCGAGAGCATGGAAGCTCTGAAGGACCAGCTTCACATAGACAAGCGGATGGCTATGGCGCACTTCAATCCCACCGAAGCATGAGACCGGCCATGCTCCTCCTGCTCCTATTGGCTTCGCTCATTGCGCAGGGGCAATTGCTCACGCAAGGCGCGCTCGACAGCACACGCACCTACAGGAGCCTTGAGCGGGCTTTGGCCGAACCGGAGAAAGTCTTCAAGCTCGACCTGAGCGGCAAGAAACTGAAAGCCGTGCCGGAGGACCTGCGAAAGCTGCGCAACCTGAATTCCCTCGACCTGAGCGGCAATAAGCTGAAGGAGTTCCCGGAATGGATGGGCGAGCTGCAGAGCATGCAGGAGTTCCGCGCATCGCGCAACAAGCTCAGCGCCTTCCCGGAGTCCATCTGCAAATGGCGGGCTCTCAAGCGGCTCGACCTGAGCCGCAATGCGCTACCTGGCGTGCCAAGGTGCCTGGGCCAATTGCGGCAGCTCGTCTCGCTCGATTTATGGGATAATGACCTCGCGGACTTCCCGAAGGAGCTCGATAAGTTGGAGGCGCTCCGCTTCCTCGATCTGCGCGGCATCCAATTCAGCGAAGAGGAAATGGAAGGCATCCGCGAGCTCTTCCCGCGCACCAAGATCGAGTTCAGCCCCAGCTGCAATTGTGGGATGTAGCTCAGGTGTAGTGCTGGCTTGATGAGGTAGTGTGTCGATGGTTGCGAATGCGCTCAGAACCCACAACCATCATTCTAGCAACCTGCAAACCCCAGCCATCGGCGTGAACTGGAATTGGCTTGAAGCCCTGGCCGCCGGCGGCAACCTGGCCTATACGGTACTGATGCTCTATGAGCGCCGTATCGGATGGGCCTTCGGATTCGTCGCGTCGGCGCTGGGAGTAGCACTCTTCCTGCATTCACAGGTCTATGCGCAGGCGGCGCTGAGCGCGTATTACATGGCCATGGGCGCCTATGGCTGGTGGTCGTGGGGCCGACACAATGGCAAGGAGCTCTCCATCACGCGCAGACCTGCCGGGTTCCATGCCGCCATGATCGTAGGAGGCCTACTGCTCGCCGGTGCGGTCAACTTCCTCTTGCTGCTCCTGCCCGATGCGCAATTCACGGTGCTCGATGGCATCGCAACGGCCTTCAGCTTGCTGGCGACCTGGATGCTGGCGCGCAAGATCCTCGAGAACTGGGCCTATTGGATCGCGGCCGATCTGGTGGCCATCATCCTGTACGCGCTGCTCGAACTTTGGTGGTACGCCGCGCTCTACGCCATATACGTGAGTATCTCCGCTGCAGCGCTGGTGCGCTGGGGCAGGCAGCATCGGGCGAAGGGGCGAGCAGGCGCTTGATGGCGCGCTCACCACCCGCCTCGCGCCGCTGCAATCGCGAAGATGATCAGCAGCAGCAGGAGGCCATAGGCAAAGGCTTGAGGCGGAGTGCGGCGTAAAAAGGTCTGCATGTGTTCGATGTTGGGCGCGAAGCAATCCCATTGATGTGCCCTGAATGGGAAGCGGGCGTGAAGAGCTTGCGTGACTTGGTCGTTCCGTTCCTCCGGTCCATCAGCCCTTGCGATGGATGTGTTCGCTGGCTGGGACCTCCGCGCTGCTCCGCATTTACCTTGCGCCCGAGCCATGCGTGCACTGAGGAACCATTGGTTGAGCGGGGCGCTCTTCGCTGCGGCCACCGCCGGCGCCATTCTTGGAGAGTGGCGCGGACAGCATCTGCTCGTTTATGCGTGCAAGCCGTTGATGATGGTGTTGCTTGGCATCTGGTTCTACCTCAACAGCCGCCGCAATGGCGATCGCTTCACGCTGCTGATCCAGGCCGGGCTGTTCTTCTCGCTCCTCGGCGATGCGGCCTTGATGTTCGATCACATCGACCAGTTCTTCTTCCTCATCGGCCTTGGTGCATTCTTGATCGCACAGATCTGCTACGCCCTGGGATTCGCGCAGAACGTGGCCGATGGCGGCAACAGCCCCGGCCTGCTCATCGGCATCCTAATCGCGGCAGTGGTGCTCACCTATGGCGTGCTCTTCGGCATCGACTTGCTGCAGAGCGTCGATGACGACGTCCTGGTTCCCGTGGGCATCTATGCGATCACGATCGCGCTCATGGGATCCGCCGCTGCGCTTCGCTTCGGCCGCACCTACCTTCCGAGCTTCATCATGGTGATGGCCGGCGCCGCGCTCTTCATCGCATCGGACAGCATCCTGGCCACGCATCGCTTCGTGCGCGTGATCGATCATGCGCCCTTCAGCGTGATGCTCACCTATGCGCTGGGCCAGTACCTGATCGCTCGTGGCTGCCTGAGGCATGTGCTGGACCCGGAGGAAATGCGCCGCCGCGCCGCGCTCGATACCTGATCCGATCAACTGATCCGGCCCCAGGCCACCTGCTGCTTCCGATCGGCGATGGCGCGAGCGATCGGTGCATGCTGCGGCGCGCGTAGCGCTGGATCCCAGTCGAGCACACGCTGGGCGGCCTGTCTAGCCTGCTGCAGCAGCTCCTGGTCCTCCACCAGGTCGGCGATCCGCAATTGCGGCAATCCGCTCTGCTGCGTGCCGAGCAGGTCGCCGGGGCCGCGCAGGCGCAGGTCGGTCTCCGCGATCTGGAATCCATCGTTGGTGCGCACCATGGTGGAAAGGCGCGTCCGTGCATCGCTGGAGAGCTTGTCGCCGGTCATGAGGATGCAGAAGCTCTGCTCGGCGCCTCGACCCACGCGTCCGCGCAACTGGTGCAATTGGGAGAGGCCGAAGCGCTCTGCGTTCTCGATCACCATCACGCTGGCGTTTGGCACGTCCACGCCCACCTCGATCACCGTGGTGCTCACCAGTATGTTCGTCTCGCCTTTCTTGAAGCGCGCCATCTCGTAGTCCTTGATCGCCGGATCCATGCGGCCATGGATGATGCCCACCGCGTATTGCGGCAGAGGGAATCGGCGGCTCAGGCTCTCGAAGCCATCGGTCACATCCTTCAGGTCGCTCTTCTCGCTCTCTTCGATCAGCGGGTACACCACGTACACCTGACGGCCCTTCGCGAGCTCTTCTTCCAGGAATCCGAACACCGCATTGCGCGCACTATCGAAGCGATGCACGGTGCGGATCGGCTTGCGGCCCGGCGGCAGCTCGTCGATGATGCTCGTATCGAGGTCGCCGTAGAGCGTCATCGCCAGGGTGCGCGGGATGGGCGTGGCGGTCATCACCAGCACGTGCGGCGGCACCTCGCTCTTGGCCCAGAGCCGCGCGCGCTGCGCCACGCCGAAGCGATGCTGTTCATCGATCACCACCAAGCCGAGGCGATCGAACACCACGCGGTCCTCGAGCAACGCATGCGTGCCCACGATGATGTGCACCTCACCGAGCCGGAGCGCTTGCAGGATGCTCTTGCGTTCGGCCTGCCTGGTGCTACCGGTGAGCAGGCGCACCACCACGGGCATGCCTTCGAGCATGCGTGAAAGCGTGGAGAAGTGCTGCTGCGCGAGGATCTCCGTGGGTGCCATGAGGGCGGCTTGGAATCCGTTGTCGAGCGCGATGAGCATGCTGAGCAGGCCCACGAGGGTCTTGCCGCTGCCCACATCGCCTTGCAGCAATCGATTCATCTGCTTGCCGCTGCCCATGTCCTTGCGTATCTCCTTCACCACCCGCTTCTGCGCACCGGTGAGCTCGAACGGCAGATGCTCCGCATGGAAGGTCTTCAGCTTCGCACCCACTTCGGCGAAGACATGGCCGCGCACCTGCTGCTGCGCGAGCAGCTTGTTTCGCAGCAGGCCGAGCTGGATGAAGAAGAGCTCCTCGAACTTCAAGCGCGTGCGGGCGAGACCGAGCCGTTGCGCGTCCGTGGGCGCATGCACCTGGCGGAAGGCCTCTTCACGCGTGATGCCGCCGAGCCATTGCACCTGCTCCGCGACCAGCGTCTCGGGCAGCGCGCCGACGACCTGCGGCAACAGGGCCTTCTGCAGCTTCCAGAGGGCACGGCTGGTGAGCCCGCGTGCCACCAGCTTCTCCGTGGTGCTGTACACCGGTTGCAGCGCGGCGTCGATTCCGCTGTCCCATGCCGAGGCGAGCTCGAGCTCCGGGTGCGCCATGTTCAGCTTGCCCTTGAAGGTGCCGGGCTTGCCGAACACCACGTACTCCTCACCTGGCTTCAATCCCTGCTGCACCCATTTCAAGCCCTTGAACCACACCAGCTCCAAGGTCCCGGTGGCGTCGCTGAAGGTGGCCGTGATCCGCCGCGCCTGCTTCTCGCCCATGAGCTTCGGCGCCGAGATGCGGCCGCGCAGCTGCGCCTGCTGATGCTCCTCGGGCGCAGCGGCCAGCTCCTTCACGGTGTGGAAACGGCTACGATCGATGTAGCGGAAAGGGAAATGCTGGAGCAGGTCGCCGAAGGTGGCTATGCCCAGCTCCGCGCGCAGCAGGTCGCCGCGTTGCGGACCAACGCCCTTGAGGTATTCGATCGGGCTATCGAGCATGGGCCACGGTGGAAAAGTACCGCCCTCACCTTTCTTTGAAGCGATGGCAGCAAACCCACCGGGCACGCATTCCGATTGGAATGAACGGCTGATGGCCGCGCTGCCCTGGCTCGTGCTCGGCTACCTCGCGCTCTTCGCGTGGCGCTTCGCGGATGAGCGCCTCTACGCCGATAGCGGCTACTACCTGGCGCGCGTGGTCAACGAAGGCGCCTTCCGCATCGAGCACGGCCGATGGGTGCTGGCCGTGGCGCAGGCGATCCCGCTCCTCGGCGTGAAGCTAGGCCTGCCGATGAAGGCGCTGATCATGCTGCATTCGCTGAGCAATGTGATCTGGATGGGGGCCTGCATGCTGATCGCGCAGCGTGTGCTCCGCGACCGCGAGGCTGCGCTGGCCATCGCAGCTTTGCATCTGATCGGCCTCACCCATGGGCTACTCTGCCCGGTGTTCGAGCTTTACTATGGCGCCGACCTGCTGGTGCTCTTCATCGCTGCGCGACGGAGCGCGATGGTTCCGGAGCCCTGGCGCTTGCTGGCGATGATCCTCATGGTCGCACTGATCGCCTCATGCCATGCGATCGGCTCCCTGTTGCTGGTGGCCGCGCTGGTCATGGAGCGCACATGTAGGAACCGGCGCGAGGCCACCATCCTCGTGTCTGCATTCGCCATCGTGATCGCCGTTCGCATGCTCACCGCCTCGGACTATGAGAAGGACAGTGCCTCGTTCATTCTGAAGGCGCGTGATCCTCTGGCGGTGGCCGAGGCGTTCTCCCCGACCGCGCTTTCGGGGCTGATCGCCTACGCCTTGCGGCACTATGCCGATGTGCTCGCCCTGGCCATCGCCGCCTCGGCGACGCTGATCAGGAGGCGAAGGCGTGCGGAAGTCCTGCTCTTCATCAGCTTCATTGCGCTGATGCATGCGCTCATTAGCCTGAAGCTGCCCGGATGGTTCCACGATCGCTACCGGGAGCAGGTGAACTTCGGCGTGGTCGCATGGGTGGTCATCATGCTGTTCTCAGAGGCGAAGCGCTCGCTGCACGCTCATGCCGGCTTCTCCTGGCTCCTGGCGGCAGCGCTCCTTTACCGGATGGTGGGGGCAGAGCGCATGGCTCCGCATTACTCGGAGCGTACCCAGCTCATTGAAGCGGGCATCGAGCAGGCGCGCCGCGAAGGCAAGAGCAAGGGAATCATCCCGGGCGCCTTCTTCGGTCCAGAGCACCATGCCATCGAGCTGCTCTGGTCGGTCCCGGTGGAGAGCCTGCTGCTCTCATCGAAGGGCGGACCAGCGGGCACGGTGTCCCTGATCACCACGGAGGACATTGACTTGGGCACGCTGCAAGGAGAATCGCATCGCTTCATCTTCAGGCGCTGGGATGTGATGGACCGCGGATGGCTCGATGAGCATTGGTTCCGGGAACCGGAAGGCGAATACACCCGGCTCGGATCCGCGCGGAGCGACCCCGGATCGCCATGATGCATGGTTCGGAATGTTGGCCCCGGCGGACCTGAAGCGGGCCACGGGCTTGCGGCGAAAGGTTTTCAGCCTACATTCGGCCCGCCCAACGGCCGGGGTGTTCTTTGGCGAGACCTCCACGGCACAGGCGAAAACGAACAAAAACCCAGTCAGTAGAACTCATGAACATTTACGTCGCCAACGTGCCTTACACTGTTAGGGACCAAGACCTCCGCGAGCTTTTCGAGCCTTTCGGAGAAGTGACCTCGGCCAAGATCATCATGGATCGCGCCACCAACCGGAGCCGTGGCTTCGGTTTCGTGGAGATGGCCGATGACAACGCTGGCCGCTCGGCCATCGAAGGCACCAATGGCAAGAATTTCCACGGCCGCGACCTGGTGGTGAACGAGGCCCGTCCTCGCACCGAGGGTGATCGCGGCGGCTTCGGCGGTGGCCGGGGCGGCGATCGCGGCGGCTTCGGCGGTGGTGACCGCGGTGGTTACGGCGGCGGCGGACGCGGCGGCGATCGCGGCGGATACCGCGAGCGCAGCGACCGCGGCGGACGCGACGACTACTAGGCCGGGAGCCTCACTCTGCAGAACAGGGGGCCGTCTCATCCGAGGCGGCCCCTTCCTTTTCCCGGTGCGTGAAAACCTGTTGCCGAATCGAACCATTCAGGTCGCCACGCATCCCGCTCGCGGCTCTTCCGCGAGCGAGCACGGTACTTTCGCCAGCCATGCCGATCCGCAGCACGTTCGCCTTACTCCTTTCGCTCATATCCGCATCCGTGATCGCGCAGCGACCCTCCGGCGCCCCGCCCTCCGGCCGGATGGCCGGTGGACCCGCGATCGGCAGGGTTTACGGGCGCGTGATCGATGCCGGCACAGGCAAAGGCGCCGAGTATACCACTGTGGCCGTGCGCCACGCATCCAAGGATAGCATCATCGGCGGCACCATCACGCGCAGTAACGGAGAATTCGCGGTGGACAAGCTCCCCATCGGGCCACCACTGAAGGTCACCATCAGTTTCATCGGCTACACGCCGTTCGAGAAACAGGTGCAGCTCACGCGCGACCGGTTGGAGCTCGACATGGGAAACATCACCCTGAAGCCCGATGCCGAGCAACTCGGCGATGTAGAAGTGACCGCCGAGCGCGCCACCATGGTGATGCAAGTTGACCGGCGCGTATTCACGGTGGATAAGGACCTGAGCGCGCAAGGAGGAACCGGCGTTGATGTGATGAAGAACGTGCCCGGCCTCAGCGTTGACCTGGACGGCAACGTGCAGATGCGCGGGGCATCGCCGCAGATCCTGGTGAACGGCAGGCCCACTTCCATGACGCTGGAGCAGATTCCGGCTGAGGACATCGAGAAAATCGAAGTGATCACCAACCCCTCCGTGGCCTTTGATGCCAACACCACCGGCGGCATCATCAACGTGGTGCTCAAGAAGACCACCAAGCCGGGCTACAGCGGGCAGGCGCAGCTCGGCGCGGGCACCAATAACCGGTACCAAGCCGGCCTCAACCTGAACATGAAAGAGGGCCGGTGGACCTTCGGCCTGAGCTACAACCACAACACCAGCCGCAACCTCACCGACGGCACCACCGACCGCACCGAGCGCAGCGCCGGCATCACAACCGGCTACTTCAACCAAGATGCCAGCAGCACCCATGCGCGCACCATGCATGGCGGCCGCTTCAGCGCCGATTGGCAGGTGACCAACCGCAACGTGATCAGCCTCTCGCAGAACATCCGGTTTCACGAGCATGCAGGCTCGGATCAGCTCGATGCCAGGATCCTCGGCGCAGGGAATGAAATGCTCTCCACCACGGAACAGCGCAACAGCAACGCAACGCAATCAGCCAGCGCCACAACCACGCTCGGCTTCCGCCGCAAGGCGCCGAAGGAAGGCCGGGAATGGGGCGCCGACCTCACCTACAACACCTGGAGGCGCAATAGCGTTGCGCAATTCGCGCAGTATAGCCGTGACATCGCCGGGAACGACCTGCCCTTCAGCCCGCGGGTGCAGGACAACAATGGCGGCAGCCGCTACGACCAGCTCTCGCTGCAGGCCGATTGGGCGGAACCGATCGGCGAACGCAATAAGCTCGAGCTGGGCATCAAATCGAGCTGGAAGGATGACAACACCTTCCTCCTGGCCTACGTGACCTCTCCACAGCTGGGCGAACTCGCGCTCGATACCAGCCTCACCAACGACTACTGCATCACCGACATCATCAACGCGGCTTACGTGAATTGGCAGCGCAAGCTCACCGATCACTGGGGCCTGCAGGCCGGATTCCGATTCGAGCAGACCTGGTTCGAGACAGTGGTGCGCAACAAGGACATCACCTTCAGTTACCGTTACCCCAATGGTGCGGAGAACATCGCGAAGGCGCTCTTCCCCGGGATCTACCTCTCACGCAAATGGGACAAGAGCATGCGCGAGCTGCAGGTGAACCTCTCGCGCAAGATCAGCAGGCCCAACTTCTGGCAGATCATGCCCTTCGTGATGTACGCCGACAGCCGCAACGTGCGCATCGGGAATCCAGCGCTCGCCCCCGAACTCAGCACCCTGGCCGAAGTGAACCACCTGCTGCCCTTCCTGAAGGACAAGGGCACCTGGCTCACCAGCCTCTTCGGCCGCCATACGCAGGACGTGATCACCAGCTACGCCACACCGCTCCCTTCGGACACCACCCTCCTGCTGAACACCTTCGTGAACGGCAGCTACAGCATGAGCGGTGGTTGGGAGAACATCGTGAAGCTTGAGCCGCTCACCGGCCTGCAGCTTACGCTGAGCGGCACTCTGCAGTACACCGATGTGGCCCTGCGCGCCAGCGACGGCGGCACGCGCAATGAGGGCTTCAATTGGAACGCGAAGGCGATGGTGGCCTGGCGCTTCATGAAGGATTGGAACATGCAGCTGAACGGCGAGTACGAAGGGCCGCGCATCCAGCCGCAAGGGCGCAGCATCGCGCAGTACGGCATCGACTTCAGCATGAACCACGACGTGACGCGCAAGGTGAGCCTGCTGCTCAGCGTGAACGATGTGTTCTTCACGCGGCGCTGGGGCAGCATCATCGACACGCCATCGCTCTACCAGGAGAGTTTCCGCCGCCGCGAGATGCGCTTCGTGCGCCTGACGCTCACCTGGAAATTCGGCGAGCAGAACACTTCGCTCTTCCGGCGCCGGCAGCAGCAGCGCCAGGAGCCTGGCACCACGGGCGGCGAAATGGACATGTAAGCCGCTTCGGCCGGGTACATTCGCTGCATGCGCACGGTCCTGCTCATCCCGGTGCTCCTGCTCATGGCCTGCAGCAGCTCGCGCAGCACCGTTCAAGAGCGGCGACTGCAGCACCGCAGGCACATGACCGGCTGGCACATCGATCTGAAGGCCCGGCGATCGGAACCGAGGACTCGCATCCGCGATCTGGAAGCCCGCAGTTTGGATCCTTCGGTCCTTGCAGGCATGGTTGAAGAACGGACTCCCATCGCGGCCGCTGCATTACCGGCCATTGCTTTCATCGCTGCGCGGGTTGAAGCGCACGCCAACGATGAAGGCGATCCGAGCGCGGCCATACCCGATGCAACCACCGGGCTCACGCCCATCGACCAGCAGGAAGAGGATGGGAACATCATGCCCCGCAAGAAATGGAATGCTCTGGCCGTGCCTGCATTCGCCTCCGGCCTGGGCACCATCGCGCTGGGCTTCGGCACCAACCTCTGGCTGCTCATCGGAGCCATCGCGCTCACCTTGATCCTCGCCGGCTGGAGCATCGCGCGCATCCGCAGGCGCGAGCAGGCCGGCAAGGGCTTCGCCATGGCCGCGCTGCTGATCGGGGTGTTCGCGGCGTTGCTCACGATCATGAGCATCGTCCGCTACGGCACCGAGCTCTGAACGACCGCTCAGCGCTGGCGCCCCATCAGGGCCAGGGCCAATGCGCGCAAGGGCTGCATTCGGTCCTCAGCAACAGCGATTGAACCGAGCGCATCCATGGCCTCTTGTTCCGTCGCGTGGATCAAAGAGCCGGACTCCTTGCACAGACCCGAGTAATGGACAATCAGTTTTCGCCGACAGGTTTCGGTTCGAATCCTCGATCACCTCCAACGTACCGCCAATAGAATGATGATCGCTTCTTGTAGGGCATTGAGTAAATTCTCTCCCCTGCAGATTGTCCCGGCGTCATTTTACCTTGGAACTGGCGGTATCTCATGTCATGCGCCTGGTTCACCCAAAACTCATCATCAATATAGAATACGTCCTTCATCTCCTCTGAAAAAGAGAGCTGTAGGAAGTTCCGAAACAGAGCGGGGGAATTCTGCTTTGAAAAAGTCATCTGTAGGATTTGCTCTTTTGCAGCAGGCCTATCTGGTTTGCTAACCTCAATCTCAACCACACTGCTTCCCGAAAAGTCAAGGAGCTCCGGTATCAGCCTGTACTTCTTCAAACCAATGTATGATTGAGGCGGAAGTGAAGAGATCATTTCGTTCCTAACCATCGAACCTGTCGTGACGCTCGCTATTGAGCTCGAAGCTCTTGATTGCGTCACCCATGCCCAATCGAAATCCATCACTGTACGAGTCGATGAAGTCGACTTGGTTGTTGCACTCCCGGAGAATTCAACAGCATCCGACCAATATTGCATTTTCTGGCCATTGAGAATGAGCGCAGAATTCTTCCAGTTGATGAACAGAGGTTTATTGGATTTATTGAAGATCACGAAGGACATGGATCCTCCAGAACCATAGAAGTTGTACAAGACGGCCACGGAATCATTCTCATGTAGCCATTGGTCATCCTTTAGCTCCAATTGATCGTTGGCTGTGTAGAATACTTGAATCCCCTGTCGAGCGCAGCTTGCGGTAAACAGAACGCAGATGCATATCGAGGCGACTTTCAGAACAGGGACCATGGTATTAGTGTTTACGGCTAAGTAAACACTCCAAAGGCTATCTAGCTCTTCCTGCCCATCAAGCCCATGGCGAGCTTCCGCAGGGGAGCCTTTCGTTCGTCAGCCACGGCCACGCTATCGAGCGCATCCATGGCCTCCTGTTCCGTCGCGCGGATCAGGGCATCGGATTCCTCACGCACGCCAAGGGCGATGAGCGCTTCCACCATGGCGCCCACATCGCGTGCGATGCTCAATTGGCCGAGAGCCGTGGTGAGCGCGCCGCCGCCATGCGCGCGCTCCAGCTCCAGTCCGCGGATCAGCAGCCAGGTCTTCTTGCCCGCACGCAGGTCGCCGCCGCGCTGCTTGCCAGTGACCCCCGGGTCACCGAATGCATCGATGTGATCATCGCGCAACTGGAAGGCCAGGCCGAGCTGCTCGCCGAAGCGACCGATCATACGCTGCTGCTGCTCGCTGGAGCCCGCCTTGATGCCGCCGATCTCCAACGCGCCCGCCAGCAGCACGGCCGTCTTCCGGCGGATCATGCCCATGTACTGTTCGGCGGTCACGGAGCTCGCCTTCTCAAACGCCATGTCGAGCTCCTGGCCTTCGCACACCTGCAGCGCGCATGAATTGAATGCCGCAAGTGCTCGCGCGTCGGCACCCATGCACTGGTAGGCCTTCACGAGCATGGCATCGCCACTGAGGATGGCCATGTTCGCGCCCCAGCGCACATGCACGGTGGGCTGCCCGCGCCGGATGGGCGATGCATCCATGATGTCATCGTGCATCAGGGTGAAGTTGTGGAAGAGCTCGATTCCGAGGGCGGCATCGAGGGCGGCATCCGGGTCGCCGCCGAAGAGCTCGCAGGCCATGAGCGTGGCCACGGGCCGCACGCGTTTCGCAGGCAGGTGCAGCAGGTAATCCATGGGCGCATAGAGAGCGCCCTTCGGCAAGGCGCCGCACCATTGCGCGATGCGCGCCTCAACGGCCGCGCGGTGCTCCTCAATGGTACGCATGATCAGCGCTTCAGCAACGAGAGCAGATACTGCCCGTAGCCGCTCTTCGTGAGCGGACGCGCGAGCGCCTCCAATTGTTCGTCGGTGATCCATCCCTTCTTCCAGGCCACCTCCTCGATGCAGCCGATGCGCAACCCCTGCCGCTCCTCGATCACCTGCACGAATTGCCCGGCCTGCATCAGCGAGGCGAAGGTTCCCGTGTCGAGCCAAGCCGTGCCGCGATCGAGGAGCTCCACGCGCAGCTTGCCGCGCCGCAGGTACTCCTTGTTCACGTCGGTGATCTCGTACTCGCCGCGCGCGCTGGGCTTCAGGTCCCGGGCGATGTCGAGCACGCTGTTGTCGTAGAAATAGAGGCCCGGCACGGCGTAGTTGCTCTTGGGCTTCGCCGGCTTCTCTTCGATGCTGAGCACCTTGCCATCGGTGTCGAAGTCCACCACGCCATAGCGTTCGGGGTCGCTCACATGGTAGGCGAACACCAATCCGCCGTCGGGCGTGGTGTGGCGGCTGAGCATGCGGCCCAAGCCGCCGCCATAGAAGATGTTATCACCGAGGATGAGCGCCACGGGGTCGCTTCCCACGTGCTCGCGCCCGATCACGAAGGCCTGCGCCAATCCGTTCGGGACGGCCTGCTCGGCATATGTGAACACGCATCCCATCGCAGAGCCATCGCCCAGGAGCTTGCGGAAGTGGGGCAGGTCGTGCGGCGTGCTGATCAGCAGGATCTCGCGTATCCCCGCGGCCATGAGCGTGCTCAGCGGATAGTAGATCATCGGCTTGTCGTAGACCGGCATGAGCTGCTTGCTCACCGCGAGCGTGAGGGGATGCAGGCGTGTGCCGGAGCCTCCGGCGAGGATGATCCCTTTCATGTCAATTCGATTCGTCCGTGATGATGGTGCTCTTCCGGGCAGCAGAGGCTTCGCCTTCGATCTGCAGCTCGGCGACATCGATGTCCGAATCCTCGTCCAGGATGTCGAGCAGCGGTTCGCTGAGGCTTCGCACGGCGATGCTCTTCTCGAAGCTGAGCAGCAGCGCCGGGAGGATGATAAGGTTGGTGAGCATGGCCACGAGCAGGGTGAAGGAGACCAGCAGTCCCAGGGCGCGCGTGCCGCCGAACTCCGAGAAGCTGAAGAGGCTGAAGCCGCAGAAGAGCACGATGCTGGTGTACATCATGCTCACGCCAGCCTCGTGCAAGGCGGCGATGGCGGCTTCGCGGATGGTCGTGGCGCCGGTGCGCATGGCCATGCGGTAGCGCGCGAGGTAATGGATGGCATCATCCACAGCGATCCCGAAGGCCACGCTGAACACGAGGATGGTGCTGGGCTTGACGGGTATATCCATGAAGCCCATGAGGCCCGCCGTGGCCACCAGCGGGACCATGTTCGGCACGAGCGAGATCAGCATCATGCGCGCCGATCCCAGCAGCATGGCCATCAGCAGGGCAATGATGGCCACAGCCATGGCCAGCGAGATGGCGAGGTTCTTCACCATGTACTTGCTGCCCTCGAGGAACACCACGCTGGTGCCGGTGATCACCGCGTCGAACTGGTCCGAGGTGAAAACGGAATCGACTTGCGCGCGCAGCTCCTTCAGCAACGGATCCATGCGCGTGGTGCCTATGTCGGCCACCTGCACGGTGAGGCGCGTTGTCTGCTTGTCGGCATCGATGAAGCCGCGCGCCACGCCGCCTTGCTCAGCAGCCGGCTCCAGATAGGGCAGGATGAAGGTCTTCTCCGTTCCGCCGATCAGTGCGTACCGGTCGGGATCGCCGCCATAGAACGATTGCTTGATGAACTTCACGGCATCGGCCACGGATAGTGAACGGGAGAGCTCCGGGTGCGTGGCCAGGGAATCCTGCAGCCGCGACAAGCGCTTCAGGTTGGCCTCTTTCAGCGCGGCGCCCTTCTTGCGCGTATCCACCATCACCTCCAAGGGCATCACGCCGCCGAAGCGCTCCTCGAGGAAGCGCATGTCCTGCATGATCGCATGGTGCTTCGGAAGGTCATCGACCACGCGGGTGTCGCTGCGCAGGCGTGAGACGCCGAAGAGCCCGACGATGGCGATGGCGATGGTCACCGTGTACACTGCCGGGCGATGATGCAGCACCAGTCGCTCGAGTCCCGACGTAGCGCGGTTCACCCATCGGCGATCGAGGTGGGCCAGGTGCCGGTCCTTGGGCTCGCCCTGGAAGCTGAAGAGGATGGGCACCAGCAGCAGGCTGAGCGCGAACACGGCCATGATGTTCAACGAGGCCACCACGCCGAATTGCCGCAGCGTATCGCTGTAGGTGAGCACGAAGGAGGCGAAGCCCACCGCCGTGGTGGTGTTGGTCATGAATGATGCGCGCCCCACGCGGTACACCACGCGGCCAAGCGCCTTCACGCGGTTGCGGTGGGCCACATACTCCTGATGGTACTTATTGATGAGGAAGATGCAGTTGGGGATGCCGATCACCACGATCAGCGGCGGGATCACCGCCATCACGATGGTGATCGGATAGCCCAGCAGCCCGATGCTGCCCAAAGCCCACACCACGGCCACCGCCACCACGGTGAGGCAAACGAGCATCACGCGCCAGCTCTTGAAGAAGAGCAGCAGCAGCGCCGCCACCACCGCGAGCATGGCGCCGGTGAAGAGCCTCAGCTCCGCCTTGGTTAGGCCGGTGACCACCGTGCGGATATAGGGCAGGCCGCTGCGCCGCACCTTGAAGCCCCCAGCCTCGAACTGCTTCACGCGCGCATCAATCAGGTCCACCATGTCGCCGCGCTGCTCGCTGTTGAAGCGCTCGGCGTTCACGAAGACCATCATCAGGCTCGTATGGGCCGTGTCGTAGATCAGTCCTTCGTAGAACCTCAGCGTCCGCACCAGCGCCCGCAGGCTGTCAACCTGGGCCTGGCTGTCCGGCGGTTCCGGCGCAATGGCCTGCAGGCGGAAGCGCTTGAGGCTGTCGTCGCGCAGCAGGTTGAAGAGGTGCGCCTCGGAGAACACGGAATCGACGCCGGGCTGCGCTTTCAGGTCGGTGCCCAGTTGCCACCAGGCGCGGTAATGCTCCAATTCGGCGAGCCGCGGGTCATCGAGGGCCAGCACGATCACGTTGCCATCCTCGCTGAAGCGGCTCAGCAGGCGCTCATACTGCACGTACGCGCTGTCGCTCTTGGGCAGGATGCCGCCGTAGCGATAGTACATCTTGGCGTACTGGATGTTCCAGCCCAGGAAGAGCGTGATCAGGCCGAGCACCACGAGGATGCCGTTGCGGTTGCGGAGGATTCGGCTGCTGAGCCAGGCCCACATTTGCGATCAGGCGCCCGTCTTTTCCGGCGCCGGGCAAAGGAACGCTTTCCGGCCTAGGCCATCGATCTACCTTGCTCGCATGATCGCGCGGGCGAAGGATGCGCTGGAATGGGGCCGCTATGCGACGCCACGGCGCCTGCTCAATGCCACCGCGCTATGGAGCAGCTTCCGACGCGCCAAGCGCAGCAAGGATCCGCGTATCGGCGGCCTGCCCTTCAGCATCAGCTTCGAACCCACCACTGCTTGCAACCTGCGCTGCCCCGAATGCCCCAGCGGCCTGCGCAGCTTCACCCGGCCCACGGGCAATCTGAAGCAGGACCTCTTCACGCGCGTCATCGATGAGCTCGCGCCCGACCTCTGGGCACTGACCTTCTACTTCCAAGGGGAACCGTACATCAACCCCGGCTTCCTCGACATGGTGCGCTACGCCCATGACAAGGGCCTGTACACCGCCACCAGCACCAATGCGCACTTCCTGGATGATGCCAAGGCCGAAGCCACCGTGCGCAGCGGGCTTTCACGCCTGATCATCTCGCTCGATGGCACCACGCAAGAGACCTATTCGCAGTACCGGCGCGAGGGCGAATTGGCCAAGGTGATCGAAGGCACGCGCAACATCATCACCTGGAAACGCCGCCTGAAGAGCCGAACGCCGCATGTGGTGTTCCAGTTCCTAGTAGTGAAGCCGAATGAGCACCAGATCCCCGATGTGCGCAAGCTGGCGCGCGAACTCGGTGTGGATGAGCTCTGGCTGAAGACCGCGCAGATCTACGACCCCAAGGACGACCATCCGCTGATCCCCTTGCAGGACAAGTACGCGCGCTACCGGCGCAGCGCATCAGGCGTGTGGGAGGTGAAGAACAAGCTGGATGACAACTGCTGGAAGATGTGGCACAGTTGCGTGATCACATGGGATGGCCGCGTGGTGCCCTGCTGCTTCGACAAGGACGCGCACCACGTGCTCGGTGATCTCCGCACGCACAGCTTCGGCGAGCTGTGGCACAGCGATGCCTACAACGATTTCCGGCGATCACTGCTGCAATCACGCAGCAGCTTTGAGATGTGCAGGAATTGCTCAGAAGGGAGCCCGGTGTGGGCCTAGACCTTCATGATGTCCTTCTCCTTCGCGGCCAGCAGTTCCTCGGCTTTCTTGCCCCAAGTGGACGTAAGCTTCTCCACCTGGCCCTCCAGGTCCTTGGCGTTGTCCTCTGGCAGGCCCTCCTTCTTGGCGGCCTTGATGGCCTCCATGGCTTTCTGACGGCTGCTGCGGATGCCCACCTTGGCGTGCTCCATCTCCGCATGCGCGCTCTTCACCAACGCCTTGCGACGCTCTTCGGTGAGCATGGGCACGTGGATGATCACGCTCTCGCCGTTGTTGCTGGGATTGAAGCCGAGGTTGGCGCCGATGATGGCCTTCTCGATCGCATCGATCATCTTCTTCTCCCAGGGTTTCACGAACAGGGTGCGCGCATCGCCGGTATTGATGCCCGCGACCTGCGATAGCGGAACCATCTGGCCGTAGTAATCGACACGAACAGTGTCGAGCATACCAGGGTTGGCGGCGCCCGCGCGGATCTTGGTGAGTTCGTGCTCGAGGTGCTCCACGGCCTTGCGCATGTGGTCCTCGCAGGTGTTCAGTACGGCAGCGGTATCGATCATGGTGCGGTGAGTTGGCCCTTGCTGGTTGGCAAAAATAGCGGCGTGCTGCGGGCGCGGAAATGCTTCAGAATTCCACCAAGGTGCCAACCCGCTCACCTGCGATCAGGCGCGCGAGGTTGCCGGGCTTGTTCATGTCGAAGACGATGATGGGGAGCTTATTCTCGTTGCACAGCGTGAAAGCAGTCATATCCATCACGCTGAGGCCCTTCTCGTACACCTCGCTGAAAGAGATGCGGTCATACTTGGTGGCGCTCTTGTCCTTCTCGGGATCGGCCGTATAGATGCCGTCCACGCGGGTGCCCTTCAGGATCACATCGGCCTCGATCTCGATGGCGCGGAGGCTGGCCGCCGTGTCGGTGGTGAAGTAAGGATTGCCCGTGCCCGCTCCGAAGATCACCACGCGGCCTTTCTCCAAATGCCGCACCGCACGGCGGCGGATGAAGGGCTCGGCGATCTGCTCCATCTTGATGGCGGTCATCAGCCGTGTCTTGTGGCCTTTGGCCTCAAGTGCGCTCTGCAAGGCCAGGCTGTTGATCACGGTGGCCAGCATCCCCATGTGATCTCCCTGCACCCGATCGATGCTGCCTTCGGCCTGCATGCCCCGATAGATGTTGCCGCCGCCGATCACCACGGCCATTTCGACACCTTGATTCGAGGCAGCGATGATCTCATCGGCATAGCGGCCGAGCCGCTGCGGGTCGATGCCGTAATCCCGCTCGCCCATCAGGCTCTCGCCGGAGAGCTTCAGGAGGATGCGCTTGTAGGTGCTGGCCATGCTCGGTTGGGGCGGGCCAAAGAAAGGGGTTGAATGGCAGTATCCACGCGCAAGCAGGAAAGTCAGTCCCGATCGGATGTTGCGCAGGCCGCTTGACTCCTGCCAGACGGCGCAACCGGACGCTGCGGGCGCCGATGCCCTAATATCACCCTAAGTGGGCATTGCTGTCCGCCAAGGCCAACGGCACCTTTGGCTCATCAAACAACCAGAGCCATGAAACCCGTATCGCACATCGCCGCCGTTGCAGCCGCGATCACCGCCAGCATATTTCACGTTCCTGCTCTCGCAGATGCCGGGCGCGAGAAGCCAAAGGAGGTGGTCTTCACCGGCTGGCTGCATGTGGAGGACCGCAACGTGGACGACCTGGTTCTCGTGGTGGAGGTGGCGGAGCATTGCCTCTATGCCGAAGTGCTGCCGAGCGGCCGCTTCGTGGTAGCGTTGCCCGTTGGCTCAAGCGCCCGGCTCGCGTTCATTAAGCCCGGCCACCTGATCAAGGAGGTGGAATTGGATACGCGGCACAGCGTGCCTGTTCGGATGGCCGAGCGCGGCAACCGCAAGGTGAATTTCGATGTGGTGCTGGAGCCCGAAGAGAAACGCCCCGGGCGCCGTTACGATGGGCCGGTAGGCTCCCTCGGATTCAACAAAGGCACAGGAAGCACTAAGGTGCGCCACACTTTGAAGGTGGTGGCCGGAACACCGAGCCTCTCGGATGCAATGGTCACTCCGCGATAACACCCGGCTATTTTCGCCGGGCCATGGCCACCGCTAACCCTCAGCATAACCCCGTGGCCACGAAGAGGAGCGAAGAGCTCCTCTTCGTATTTGCCGTGGTAATTTCCATTGCGGCACTTGTATTCCGCAGGCCGGACGCCTTCAGTATGCCTTGGTTCTATGGCGAGGAAGGGCGCGACTTCTTCGCAGATGCGTTCAACACGGGATGGTCTTCTCTCTTCAGCACGGCGAATGGGTACTTCCACCTTTACCCGAGGCTCATCGCCAATCTCGGCGTTGGGCTCGGGGTGCCGATCGCGCGAATGCCGTGGGTGAATCTGTTCGGTGCGCTGATCATCTACCTGGCCGTATGGCGAATCGCATGGACGCGCTTCCCGGGATCCAGGGCTGCGCGATTCTTCGCCGTATGCGCGATCACGCTCGTGCCCATGGGCAATGAGATCTGGATGAACCAGACCAATGTGCAGTGGCCGCTCTCGCTGGTGATCATCCTCCTTCTCTTCGGAAGACACGGCGCACGGTCCCGTGCAGGCATAACCGTTGACCATCTCATGCTCTGCCTCGCATGCTTCACCGGCCCATTCGCCTTGGTGCTGGCACCGTTGGCGGCATGGCGTGGATGGCCGGCATGGCGCGCGCGCAAAGAGGCTGGCCTCGGATTGCTGTTAGCGCCTGCAATCGTCCTCCTTGCGGCGTGCATCGTGGCTGGATCGCTGGCCAGCCATGGTACCGTGCAGCGCACCGATGGCGGATCCGCATCGATCAGCGCAGGAATCGTGCAAGCCGTATTCTACCAGCTCTGGTTCCCCTTGATCGGTAAGGGCATCCACGGCGCACCCTTCTGGTCGCAGTGCGCGGGTTTGGCCTTGGGCCTAGGCCTGTTGATCGCCTTGTGGCGCGGATCAGCCGCAAGCAACCGCTTCCCGCGCTTCGCCATCGCTGCCGCTGGTCTTCTCTTCATTGCGGTCCTTGCCAGCTATCGCGGTCTTCCCGAGTTCCTATCACCGTATTACGCTGGCATCCGCAATTTCTACATGCCGGCCCTGCTGGTCGCGTGGGCGCTGCTTGCGCGATTCGAGCTGAGGAGCGCGCGCGGCATAGCCATCGCTTCGGCGATCCTGGTCTGGTGGGCTGCGCAAACCGTGCTGTTCATAGGGCCTCTCAGATACCGGGATTCGCCCATGTCACTTGACATCGCGCCGCTCATGCGCGGTGGGGCCGTTGAAGTGCCCATCGACCCGCCTGGGTGGACCATGCGGCTGAAGGAGCAACCCTGAAGCGCTGGCTACTCGAACGCCTTGATCCCAGTGACCTCAGCACCGGTGATCAGCAAATGGATGTCGTGCGTGCCCTCGTAGGTCACCACGCTCTCCAGGTTCATCATATGGCGCATGATGGGGTACTCGTTGGTGATGCCCATGCCACCCAGGATCTGACGAGCCTCCCGTGCCACGGTCAATGCCAGGTGAACATTGTTGCGCTTGGCCATGCTGATCTGCTGCGTGGTGGCGCGGCCTTCGCTGCGCAGTACGCCCAGCCGCCAAGTGAGCAGCTGCGCCTTGGTGATCTCCGTGATCATCTCGGCGAGCTTCTTCTGGGTGAGCTGGAAGCCGCCGATCGGCTTGCCGAACTGGATGCGCTGCTTGCTGTAGCGCAGGGCCGTGTCATAGCACTCCATGGCCACGCCTAGCGTGCCCCAAGCGATGCCGTAGCGTGCGCTGTCAAGGCAGCCCATGGGCGCACCGAGACCGCTTTTGTTCGGCAGCAGATTGGCCTTGGGCACCTTCACGTTATCGAACACGAGTTCGCCGGTGGGGCTTGCCCGAAGGCTGAGTTTGCCGTGCGTGGTGGGCGTGGTGAAGCCCTCCATGCCGCGCTCGACGATGAGGCCATGTATGCGGCCCTCGGTGCTCTCGGCCTTGGCCCAAACGATGGCGAGATCGGCGAAGGGCGCGTTGCTGATCCACATCTTGGCGCCGTTCAGCAGGTAGTGGTCGCCCTTGTCCTTGAAGGTGGTGACCATGCCGCCGGGGTTGCTGCCGAAGTCTGGTTCGGTGAGCCCGAAGCAGCCGATCCTCCTGCCCTGCACCATATCGGGCAGCCATTTCTTCTTCTGCTCTTCGCTGCCATACTTCCAGATCGGGTACATGGCCAGTGAGCCCTGCACGCTGCACAGGCTTCGCAGGCCGCTGTCGCAGCGTTCGATCTCCTGCATGATCAGGCCATAGCTGATCTGGTCGAGGCCCGGCCCGCCGTACTCCTCGGGCACGAATGGGCCGAACGCGCCGATCCCCGCCAGCCCGGGGATGATGTCCTTGCTGAACTCCGCCTTCTCGAAGCGCTCCTCGATGATGGGCTTCAGGTGCGCACTCACGTGCTTGCGGGCGGTTTCGCGGATCAGCTTCTGCTCATCGGTGAGCAGTTCGTCCACCAGGTAATGGTCGTGGCTCTGGAACAGGTCGGTGGCGGCTTTCTGTCGTGCGGTGGAAGTGCTCATGGCATGTCCTGGCGATGATGGCGCGGCGCAGGCGGGCGCGAAAGTAGGCAGCCGTGCAGCGGGCATGCGCCCGGATACCTTCGCCGCCGATGATCGGCGAATCGCGCTACGTGGATCCGCTCACGGCCAACTGGGCAGGCGCGCTCTTCCTGGCTTGCCTGCTCGTACTGGCCACCGTGAACATCGGGTCTCCGCGCAAGTGGCGGGTGCTCCGCCAAGCCGCGTTCCGCGCGCGCCTGGGTGAGCAGACCTTGCGCGAGGAGGTGGACACGAGCGACCGGAACGTGATCGGCCTCCTGGCGGTGGCGGTGGCCGCGATGGCCATGCTCCTCTGGCAATCAGCCATGGTCTTCGGTACCGCAGCCCCGGAATACTGGAAGGTGTTCATTGGCCTTGCTGCCGTCCTGCTCGCGCAAGCGATCCTGCTCCGCCTGATCGCGGCGCTTGCGCGGACGAATTCCGGCATCACCGAATTCATCTATACCGGTGCCTTGCTGCACGCCGCCGTTGGGATTGCCGTCCTCCCCCTTTCGATGCTGGCGGCCTATAGACCCGAATGGCGCTCGGCCATGCTCGGCATCGGCCTTTCTCTGCTCGGTACCGGGTTGCTTTACCGATGGCTCCGTGCGGCATTGATCGGCCTGGGCGAGGGGGTCCCTCTGCGATACCTAATGATTTACCTTTGCGCCGCCGAAATCGGACCCTTGGCGCTAGCGGCCCACGCCCTCCGGAACAGCTCCGACCCACTCTCTTAAGCCTGCCGGCCTTGAAGATCAAACGGATCCTCGTTTCTCAGCCTGCACCAACGGACGATAAATCGCCGTACCACGAGCTGTCGCGCAAGCTCAGCCTGAAGATCGATTTCCGACCCTTCATCAAGATCGAGCCCGTAGCCGGGCAGGACTTCCGCCAAGAGCGCATCGGCATCCTGGACCATTCGGCCATCGTGCTCACCAGCCGCAACGCGGTGGACCACTTCTTCCGCATGTGCAAGGAGCTGCGCCTGACGGTTCCTGAATCCATGAAGTACTTCTGCGTGAGCGAGAGCGTGGCCTACTACGTTCAGAAGTACATCGTGTACCGCAAGCGCAAGGTCTTCATCGGCAAGCAGACCTTCGCAGACCTGATCGACGTGATCAAGAAGCACAAGGATGAGAAATACCTAGTGCCGTGCAGCGACATCCAGAAGGCTGAGATACCTGAACTGCTCGACAAGGTGGGCGTGAAGTACACCAATGCGGTGTTCTACCGCACTGTGGCCAGCGACCTCAGTGACATCAAGGAGCTTGACTACGACATGCTGGTGTTCTTCAGCCCTGGCGGCATCGAGAGCCTGAGGAAGAACTTCCCGAAGTTCAAGCAAGACGGCGTGTTCATCGCCGCCTTCGGGCCCACCACCGCCAAGGCCGTGGTTGACAACGGTTTCCGCCTCGATTTGCAGGCACCATTGCCCGAAGCCCCCAGCATGACCGGTGCCATGGAGCTCTTCATCAAGCGCGAGGCGAAGAAGAAGTGACCACGGTCCGTCACCGCGCCAACCATCGGCGCACACAATCGGCGCCGCATGGCAAAGCAGCGGAATACCTTCACCAAGAGCGAGCGCCTCTGCGGGCGATTGCGCCTGAAGGAAGTGGCCACCACCGGGATCGCCCTGCATGAGCCGCCCTTCCGCTTGGTGGGCAAGCTCATGGCGCTGCCCACTGCTGCGGCGGCTCAAGCAGCGTTCGCCGTGCCGAGCCGCAACCTGAAGCGCGCCGTTGACCGCAACCGCATGAAACGCCTGATGCGTGAGGCCTATCGCCTGCACAAGCACGGCCATCTCGCCGCCCTCGCCGCACGCGAGCAGCAGTGCGCATGGCTCTTCATATTCCAAGGGAGGGCGCCGATCACATTTTCCGAGACGCGCATCAGACTAACGCGCGCCCTTGACCGTTGGATGAGCCAGCATGGATAAAGTCCTCGCGCTGCCGTTGATCGCCCTGGTGCGCCTGTACCAAGGCGCCATCTCACCTCTGCTGCCCGGCGCATGCCGCTACACGCCGAGTTGCTCCGAGTACGGACTGACCGCCCTGCGGCGCCATGGCGCGTTCCGCGGCGGATGGCTCACCCTCAAGCGCTTTCTATCTTGTCACCCGTGGGGGGGCCATGGACACGACCCCGTTCCTGAAGCACACCAGAAGCATGAACACGCGTAGCACCTCGCTCGCGCCGCGTTGGCGCACCTGGACCATAGCCGGAGCCATCGCACTCGGCGGGGCCGTCACGATCGCCGCAGGCGACAATTACTTCGAGATCGGCAAGAACCTCGAGATCTTCACCGACCTGTACAAGGAGCTGAACATCTACTACGTGGATGATACGCAGCCCGGAAAGCTGATGAAGACCGGGATCGATGCGATGCTCAACTCGCTCGACCCTTACACCCAATACATCCCCGAGAGCGACATCGAGGACTACCGCTTCCAGACCACCGGGCAGTACGGGGGCATCGGGGCCCTGATCAAGCGCAAAGGCGAACGCGTGCTGGTGAGTGAGCCCTATGAGAACTTCCCCGCCATGAAGGCCGGCATATGGGCCGGTGATGAGATCGTGGAGGTCGACGGGCGCAAGGTGGCCGGCATGAACACCGACGAAGTGAGCAAGTTGCTCAAAGGGCAGAGCGGCACCACGGTGAAGGTGGTCACCCTGCGCAATGGCAGCACCAGCACCCATGATCTCACGCGCGAGGAGATCAAGATCCCCGACGTGCCCTACAAAGGCATCGTGGACCAGGCCAACCAGGTGGGCTACATCAAGCTCAACGCATTCACGCAGAGCGCCAGCGCTGATGTGCGCACGGCAATGAAGGACGTGAAGGAGCAGGGCGCCAACAAGCTCATCCTCGACCTGCGCGGCAACGGCGGAGGCCTATTGCGCGAAGCCGTGAGCATCGTGAACCTCTTCGTGCCGAAGAACCAGCTCGTGGTGGAGACCCGCGGACGCATCGGCGAATGGGACAAGACCTATAAGACCCTGAGCGAGCCCATGGAGGCCGAGATGCCGCTCGTGGTGCTGGTCGATGCCCAGAGCGCCAGCGCGAGCGAGATCGTGAGCGGCGCGCTGCAGGACCTGGACCGCGCTGTGATCGTGGGCGACCGCACCTTCGGCAAGGGCCTGGTGCAGCAGACCAAGGACCTGATCTACAACAGCAAGCTGAAGGTGACCGTCGCCAAGTACTACATCCCCAGCGGCCGCTGCATCCAGAAGCTCGACTATGCGCACCGGGACAGCTCGGGCAGGGCCACCGAGGTGGAAGTGGCCGGCAGCGCATCCTTCAAGACGCGCAACGGCCGCAAGGTGGAGGAGGGCCGCGGGATCATGCCCGATGTGGAAGTGATGGAGCCCGAGCTCGCCAAGGTGGTGGGTGGCCTCTTCGAGGCCGACCTCTTCTTCGACTTCGCCACGCGATTCCGTGCTGAGAATGCGGAGATCGGCCCGGCCGAGGACTTCAGGATCACCGATGCGCTCTACCGGTCGTTCGTCGATTTCGTGAAGGACAAGCAATTCGAATACGACACCGAGAGCATGGAGGCGCTCGCTGCGCTCACCGAGAAGGTGAAGAAGGAGCGCTACTACGAGCATGCCGAGGATGAGCTCGATGCGCTGCGCAAGGAGCTCGCACCCGACCGCACGGAGGACCTGGAACGCTTCCGCAGCGATATTGAAGAAGTGCTCCGCAGCGAGATCGTGGCGCGTTACCACTTCCAGACCGGCAGGGCCAAGGCCGCTTTGAGCACGGACCCATACGTGAAGAAGGCCATCGATCTTTTCGCGACGGGTGGAGTGGCGCCCATCCTTTCCGGCTCGAGGAACTGATCGGTCCGCGCGATGCAGCGAGCCGGACTGCGCATCGCCTTCCAACGCACGCATGCGGCCGCGCTGGCCCTCTGCGCCATATTCCTTCCCTGGAGCACTGCTTTCCTCAGCATGGCCCAGATGCTGCTCGCCGCGAATTGGATCGCCGGGGGGATCGTGCTGGGCGATTGGCGCGCGCGATGGGCATCGGCGCTAGGTGCTCCCGCCCTCGTGTTCTCCTCTTTCTTCGCCTTGCATGTAGCGGGCCTGATCTGGACCGATGATCTGGATTGGGGCCTTGACCTCTGCCGGATCCTGGCGCCTGTGCTCGTCTTCGGCGTGATCCTCGGCGGCAGCGAGCGGCTGGGCCCTACAGCATTCAACCTGATCCTGCGCCTCGGGGCGTGGAGCGCCATCGCCAGCGGAGCTTTCGGCCTGGCCTTCACTGAAGCGACACCCGGCGATTACCGCGGGCTGTCGATCTTCATCAGCCATATACGCCTTGCGCTCCTGTTGTGCATGGCCATAGCCGTGCTGCTGTGGCGCCTGCCGTCCGGAACCTGGCTCCGGGCCGCGCATGTGGTCGGGGTGGCCCTCGCGCTGTACCTGCTCGCGCGCCTTGGAAGCATCCAGGGCTTCGTGATCCTCGGCCTCATCGCGAGCCACGCCGCATGGCGCTGGTCGGTGAGCGCACCGCCGATCAAGCGATGGATGGTGCGCTCCGCCATTGCCCTTTTGATCGCCGCGCCCTTGATCGCGATCCGATCCGCCTGGAATGAACGTCTGGGCATATCGCATGAACGCCTGGAGGAAGCCAGCGCGGGCGGTGAGCGCTACCACCACGACACGCTCAGCACGCAGACAGAGAATGGCACGCACGTATGGACATACGTGGCTTGGGGAGAACTGGCCCGTGCATGGAAGCACCGCAGCAGCGCCGATCTATATAGCACCGATGCCCTCGGTCATCCACAGCTGTCCACGCTGGCGCGCTATCTCTCCTCCAAGGGCCTCCGCAAGGACAGCCTCGGCGTGATGGCGCTCACCGATGCCGATGTGCGCGCCATTGAGCAGGGTGTGCCCAGCGCGCACCGCAGCGCATGGTCCTTGAAGTCGCGCATGGACGAGGTGCTGTTCGAGTTGGAGCAGTACCGGAGCTCAGGGCGCGCCGATGGGCACTCCGTGGCCATGCGAATCGAGTTCCTGCGCGCAGGCTGGGCTATCGCTCGCGCCAATTGGCTGCACGGCGTGGGCACCGGCGACACCCAGCGGTCATTCGATGCGCATTATGAGCGCACCGGAAGCAAGCTGTCCGCGAAGTGGAGGCTCCGGGCGCACAACCAGTACCTCACGCTGTGGATCTCCTTCGGTATCCTGGGCCTGCTTTGGTCGCTCATCACCTGGTGCTGGCCTGCCTGGAGGCTCGGTGCCTGGCGGCACCCGCTCTTCAGGGCCTGGTCTATCGCCTTCGGCATCTCGTGCCTCACCGACGACACGATTGAGACACAGGCCGGAGCCACCTTCTTCGCGCTGTTCTATGCGCTGCTGGTGTTCGCGGCGCCAAAGGCCGGTCTCAGCCGCCCAGCTCCCGCAATTTCCGGTACTTGAGGCGAACCGAACGGGCGCTGAGCACGGCGATCCTCCATCCCGCCCAACCGTCGAGGAAGCCGAGCTGGAGCACGTAGCCCTGAACGAACCTGAACGCCGGTGCGAACCAGAGCTTCCACCACGACGCCTGCTTGCCGCGCTCCTTCATGGATCGCGCGTGCAGCGCGCTGTAGCGCTCGATCCGATGGACGTGGTCCTGTACGCTGCGGTAGCTGTAATGCAGCAGGTCGCCGCGCAGATCGGTGATCGCGCAACCGTTCGGCAGAACGAGCTCCTCATGCACGTGATCGCCCTGCCAGCGGGAGCCCTCCTTGGGGAATAGGCGCACCTTGGCATCCGGGTACCAGCCGCCGTGGCGCACCCAATGCCCACAGTAGTTGGTGAGCCGCTTCAAGCGGTAAGCGCCGGAGAGGCCTTGCGCGCTGTGCCGCAGCAGATCGGCGCGCAGCTCATCGCCCAGCGCTTCGTCGGCATCGAGCGAAAGGATGTAGCCATGGCGAGCGAGGGCATTGGCGAAGTTCTTCTGATCACTGTATCCCTTCCAGGCGCGCTCGTGGACGATCGCACCGTGCGCCATGGCGATCGCGCGCGTGGCATCGGTGCTCTCAGCGTCCACCACCACCACCTCATCAGCCAAGCCCTGCAACGATTCCAGGCAACGCCCGATGTTGGCCTCCTCATTGCGCGTGATGATGACCGCTGAGATGCGCACGGCGGAAAGCTACGCTGGCGCTCGTCTGGGTACTGGCGCAGACCGCTTCCCAGTGCACGGCGATGGCGCGATCGATGGGGCGAGCGCGCGCAACGGCCCCGGCTGCGTTCCGATCACGGCCTACTTTCGCGCCCGCTCGCCGCTTCCTGGCCGCTCTTCGCGCAAGTCGCTGGCGGATCGTCGCCGGACCCCATAGTTCAATGGATAGAATAGGAGTTTCCTAAACTCTTGATCCAGGTTCGACTCCTGGTGGGGTCACTTGCCGGCTGCGCGCCCCCTCAACAGAACGCTGTGTGAAAATGCGCTGCGGCCCGCGCCGGGCGCCGAGCGGGCTGCGGGCAACTTGCGGCGGGGCAGTGCGCGCGTGCGCGTGCCCCTTGCACGCACCCATGCGCCTGGCCCTCATCTCCCTGCTTTCGCCGCTCGCGGTGGGCACCTTCGCGCAGCCTGCCAACAGCGATTGCGCAACCGCATCGCAGCTCTGCGCGCAGCAATCCGCCACCGGGAACAACACCGGCGCCAATGGCGCGGTGCCGGCGTTCTGCCAGCCCGGTGGCAACCAGGTCTGGTACACCTTCACAGCCAACAGCGTGGGCGGTGCGGCCATCGTATCGCTCACCAGCATCAACTGCCCGCTGGTGGGCGGCATGGACAATGAGCTGAGCATGGCGGTGCTCTCCGGCACGCCCGATTGCAACCCGGCTTCTTTCAGTGCAGTGGGAGCCTGCGCCACCGACAGCCTGCCCTTCAGCATCACCACGCAGCCGCTCACGCCAGGGGCGCAATACTGGGTGGTGGTGAGCGGTGCGCAGAACAACGGCGCCACGGCGGCGGCGCAGTGCGATTTCACGATCAGCGTGAGCGGCCCCGGGGCTGATGTGGTAGGCGTTGACTTCACGGCAGGGCCTGATGCGGAGATCCCGCAGGGCGGCGCCGTGCAGCTCGATGCCGCAGGCGGCACCACCTACGATTGGTCGCCCACCAGCGGCCTCAGCGGCAACGGCATCCCTGATCCCATCGCCAACCCATCGAGCACCACCACATACACGGTGACCACCACCATCAATGGCTGCACCTACACGGATACGGTGGTGGTGGATGTGGTGCGGCTGGTGAATCCGCCCAACACCTTCTCGCCCAACAGCGATGGCCGCAACGATGCCTGGGAGATCCCGGGCATCCAGGATTACCCCGGTGCGGTGGTGATGATCTACGACCGCTGGGGCCAGCGCGTGTTCAATAGCAATGGCTACCGCGAGCCATGGGACGGCACGCGCAATGGCCGACCGCTGAGCGAGGGCACCTACTACTACTACATCGAGCTGAACCCGCTCGAGGGCCGCTCCGATCCCTACCTCGGCTTCGTATCGATCATAAGATGAGGCCCGCGCTGCTCCTTCCCTTCGCGCTCTTGGCCATGGCCGTGCAGGGGCAGCAGCTCGCGCAGTACACGCAATACGTGTTCAACCACTTCAGCGTGAACCCGGCCGTGGCGGGCAGCAAGGACTGCCTCGATGTGCGCCTGGGCTACCGCCGCCAATGGGTGGGGTTCGATGGCGCCCCCAACACCGGCTGGGCCAGCTTGCATGCATCCATCCAGAAGAAGGGGGCGGTGAAGAAGAACAAGCATGGCGTGGGCTTCTTCGCCGAGAGCGATCAGGCCGGAAACTGGGGCTACACGCGGCTCTCGCTCGCCTATGCGTACCACATCCAGATGTCGCGAGACTACCACGTGAGCATGGGCTTCTTCGGCGGGGCGCAGCAAGTGAAGTACGACGTAGGTGCCAGCACCCTGGTCGACTACAACGACCCCGCGCTCAATAGCCGAGCAAACACGCTGGTGGCGCCGGAGATCACACCGGGCCTCTTCCTGTACAACAAGAAGGCCTGGGGCGGCATCAGCATCCACCAGATCCTCGCTAACCGCATCAACGGAATCGGCACCGATTCAAGGCTGGCCCGGCAGCTCATGCTCAGCGGCGGCTACAAGTACCGCATCGGGCGCAACGTATCGCTGGCGCCTAGCCTGCTGCTGAAGAAGAGCAAGGCCGCGCCTTGGGCGCTCGACATCAACGGCATGGTGGAGTGGAACCGCAAGTTCGGCCTCGGGGTAGGCTATCGCGCCGGTGACGCGGTCACCTTCAACATGAAGGTGAGCTTCGCCAAGATCATGCAGCTGGGCTACAGCTACGACGTGACCACCTCGCGCCTGCGCTTCGGCAGCTCCAACACGCACGAGATCATCCTCGCCATCACCCCGTGCAGCCAAGAGAGCATCGGCCGCCGAGCCATCAACTGCCCCGCCTTCGACTAGAACCTGATCCGCGATGCGCACCCACTACCGCCACCTTCTGATCGCCGCCGCGCTGCTCCTGCTTACCGCCACCACGGCGCTGGGCCAGCGCCGCACCCTGTATTGGGTGGGCGGCAGCGGCGCCTGGAGCGATGCCGCGCACTGGAGCCTGACCGAGCGCGGACCGGGCGGCGCCGGGATTCCCGGGGCAAGTGACGATGCAGTGCTTCGGACGCAAGGCGAAGCAGTGGTGGGGATCGAAGGCAATGCACGCTGCAACAGCCTGCGCGTGGATGCGCGTGAAGGTTTCGCGCGCTTCACCGGTGCTCCCGGCAATGAGCTGCGCGTGCATGGCGACTTCGTGCTGAATGGAAGCGTGCATTGGGCCTTCGATGGCACCGTGCGCTTCTCGGGCGATGGACAAGGGCGCGAGATCGATGCGCGCGCGATCCCGATGCGCGGCCAGCTGCGCTTCGATGGCGGCGGTTCGTGGAGCATCGTGAGCGACCTGCACCTGACCGAAGGCGACATCATCTGGCGGGAGGGAACCGTGCATGCGGCGGGCGCCCTCGTGCGGGCGCGTACCCTTTGCAGCGAAGGGCGCGGCGCGAAGCGCTTGATGGCCGGCCGCAGCGTGATCCAGCTGGCGCAGGCCCCGGAGCTAGGAGTGATCGATCGCGTGGTGGAGCAGCAGCAAGCCGTGATCACGGTCGGCAATGCACCGATCAGCGCTGACCTCGCCATTCCGCCTGCTGGTGATGAACGCGATGTGGTGGTGTGCGCCACCGGTGGTGGGCAAACGCCCTTCGTGGCCACGACCTCCGCCACGACCGACTACAACGGATTCAACATCAGTTGCCGGGGCGAATGCGACGCGACCATCACCGTGAACGTGACCGGTGGCGTGGGTCCCTTCACCTACTCATGGCTCTTCGGTGGCCCGAATACGCAGACATGGGCAGGTGCCTGCGGCGGTCCGCAGATCGTGGTGGTCACCGATGAAGGTCAAGGGGTGAGCTGCGGCGTACCGATCAATGTCACTGAACCCAGCCCTCTGGGCGTGATCTTCTTCGGCGCTGGCACGCCTCCTACCTGCGCTGGTGTGTGCAATGGATCAAGGACGGCGCTGGCCATCGGCGGCACCGGTGCTCCCACCTACAGCTGGAACAACGGCGCTGGCACTGGATCGAGCTTCAACCAATTATGCGCTGGCATCAATACGCTCACCATCACGGATGCCAACCTCTGCACCTTCGATACCACCTTCACCTTCGACCTGGAACCGATCACGCCCAACCTCACCTTCACGGATGTAACGTGCAACGGGGTCTGCGATGGAACCGCGAGCGTGAACCCCACCGGAGGCACGCCGGCGACCAGCGTTACCTGGGCACCACCGCCGGGCGCGGGACAGGGCACCAACAACGCCACCGGACTTTGCGCGGGGCCGTACAGCGTGCTCTTGGTCGATGCGAACGGCTGCGACACCACGATCAACTTCATCATCAATGAACCGCCGCCGATCGTACCGAACCCGGCGCAGACCGATGCGAGCTGCTTCGGCGCATGCGATGGAACGGCCACGGTGAATCCCAGCGGAGGGATTGGGCCATACAGCTATGACTGGGTGCCGCCACCCGGCGGCGGCCAGAGCACCAATGCCGCCACCGGCCTGTGCGAGGGCAACTACACCGTCACCATCACCGATCAGGCCACGAATTGCACCACCACGCAAGACTTCACCATCGCCGCGCCGCCTGAGATCGACGTGCAGGGAACGGTGACGCCCGCGAGCTGCTCAGATGCGTGCGATGGGGAGATCAGCATCATCATCTCAGGGGTGCTGCCGCCCTTCACCATCACCTGGTCGCCTAACGTTGCGGGCCAGGGCACACCGAACGCCACCGCGCTCTGCCCTGGTGATTACAGCGTGACGGTAGCCACGCCCAATGGCTGCGACACCACGCTCACCTTCAATGTGCCTTCGCCGCCTCCCATCAACGCGCAGCTCACGCCGGTTGATGCCAGCTGCGCAGGTGTTTGCGATGGCGAGGCATCGGTGACCGTCTCTGGCGGAACGCCGGGCTACACCTATTTGTGGGCGCCGAACGTGAACGGTCAGGGCACGCCCAATGCCACCGGGCTGTGCGCAGGCAACTACACCCTGCTAGTAGCCGATGCGAACGGTTGCGATACGCTCATCGCCTTCGTGATCAATGAGCCGCCGCCATTGATGGTGACACCGAGTCAGACGGATGTGACCTGCGGCAGTGCCTGCGATGGCACCGCGAGCGTGACGGTGACCGGAGGCGCACCGGGCTACACCTACCTGTGGACGCCGAACGTGACGGGCCAAGGCACTCCGGACGCCACGGATCTCTGTGCAGGCCCGTACGCTGTGCTGATCACCGATGCGAACGGATGCACCATCACGCAGGCCTTCACCATATTGGATGCCGTGCCGTTGGAAGTCTCGCTGCAAGTGCTGCCTGCGAGCTGCCCGGACGCGTGCGATGGATCAGCGGGCGTGATCGTCACCGGCGGAGCAGGACCATACGCCTACGACTGGCAACCGCCGCCTACCGGCCAAGGCACGCCGAACGTGACGGGCCTTTGCGCGCAAGCCTACACCCTGCTCATCACCGATGCCGTGGGCTGCGATACGCTCATCGCCTTCACGGTGCCCGCTCCGCCGCCGATCACGGTGGTGAGCACCATGAATGATCCGACGTGCTCCGGCGATTGCAGCGGCAGCATCGGCGTGCAGGCCAGCGGCGGCAACGGCGTGTTCACCTACACATGGGTGCCGGACGTAACGGGCCAAGGCACGCCGGATGCGACGCAGCTCTGCGCGGGCAACTACCAAGTGACCATCGCCAGCGGTGGGTGCGATACCACGCTCACCTTCATCCTTGTTGATCCACCTCCGATCGATGCGGTGCTGACCACTGCGGACCCAACGTGCGCTGGAGAATGCGATGGCACGGCCACGGTGACAGTTACCGGTGGAACCCTGCCGTTCGCCTACGTGTGGACGCCCAATGTGACAGGCCAAGGCACCCCGAATGCAACGGAGCTGTGCCCGGGCAACTACACCGTGCTGGTCTCGGATGCGCTGGGCTGCGACACGCTCATCGCCTTCACCATCAATGAGCCGCTACCGATCGCGGTGGACCTCGTGACCACACCAGCAAGCTGCGGAGGCGCCTGTGATGGCACAGCCACCGCTACTGTCAGCGGTGGAACGGAGCCGTACCAATATGATTGGCAAGCGCCTCCTGGCGCAGGCCAAGGCACGCCCAACGCCACCAACTACTGCCCCGGCGCCTACACGCTCACCGTGACCGACGCGAATGGCTGCACGGTGGTCACGCCCTTCGCTATCACTACGCCATCGGGCATCGATGCGCAATTCTCCTCCACGCCAACGAGCTGCGGCGACGTGTGCGATGGCACCGCCACCGTGACCGCGACCGGTGGTGTTGAGCCCTACACCTGGCTATGGGATCCCTTGCCCGGTGGCGGCCAAGGCACGGCGAACGCAACCGGGCTCTGCCAAGGCATCTACACGCTGCAGATCACGGATGCCGCGCAATGCGACACGGTGCTCTTCATCAACATCACCGGACCGACGCCGATCGAGCCGAACGCCTCGCAGACCGATGAGGATTGCAACGGGCCCTGCAACGGCACTGCCACGGTGAACCCTACAGGCGGCAGCGGACCGTACACCTTCGTATGGAGCCCGCTCCCACCGGTCGGCCAAGGCACCAATAGCATCGCGCAGCTCTGTCCGGGCCTGTGGACGGTAGTAATCACCGATGCCACGGGCTGCGACACCACCGTGGTGTTCGACATCCTGCCGAAGGTGCCGCTCGACAACAACCTCACATGGACAGATGCCACCTGCCCGAACCAATGCGATGGGACCGCGAACGTGGCGGTCACCGGAGGCATACCGCCATACACATACGTGTGGGCTCCTGACCCGCCGAATGGGCAAGGCACGGCATCTGTCTCCGGTTTGTGCATCGGCCTCTGGAATGTGCAGGTGTTCGATGCCGTGGGCTGCCTGGCATCAACGCCCTTCTTCGTGGATGCCCCGGCACCGTTCGATGCAGCGCTGGTTGTTTCACCGGAGAGCTGCGCTGGCCCATGCACCGGCGCTGCTTCGGTAACACCAAGCGGTGGCACCGGACAGATCAATGTGCTATGGTTGCCGGGCGGTCAGACCACCACGCAAGTCACAGGCCTCTGCGCGGGAACCACGTACAGCGTCACGCTCACGGACGCTACCGGATGCGACAGCACCTTCACCTTCACGGTTGACCCCTTCGATCCGATACAGGCCAACAGCAGCAGCACGCCGGTGAGCTGCGCAGGCGCGTGCGATGGCACCGCCACCGTGGGACCGACCGGCGGCACCGCGCCATACACCTACATGTGGATGCCGGGCATGCAGGACACGCAGCAGGTCACCGACCTCTGCGAGGGCGTGTACACCGTGACGATCACCGATGCGAACAACTGCAGCATCGACGCGCAGGTGATCGTCACCGGCCCACCAGCAATCGATGCGAACGCCACCGTGACGCCGATCTCCTGCAACGGGCAATGCGATGCTTCCATCGAGTTGAACGCTTCAGGCGGCACGGGCAACTACACCTACACCTGGACGCCCATCCCTCCGAACGGACAAGGACAATCGAGCGCGACGAGCCTCTGCTCTGGAACTTGGGACGTGGTGATCACTGACGACAGTGGCTGCAGCGCACCATTCTCCTTCGAACTGACCGAGCCCGCAGCGCTCACCTTGAGCGTGACTGCGACACCGAGTGAATGCCAGGTCTGCATCGGCACCGCAACGGCAACCGTTGGGGGCGGCACCGATCCGCTCACGGTTGAGTGGTACAGCGCTGGCGGCAGCCTGGTGGGCGCTGGGGCGAGCATCTCCGATCTCTGCGCAGGCGTTTACACCGTGGTGGTCACTGACGCCAACGGATGCACGCTTCAGCAAGCAGTTCCGATCACTGACTCGGCGGGTGAGGACATCACGGCGAACGACGGAAGCACAAGCTGTCCGAACACCTGCGATGGCAGCGTGAGCGTGGACTTCGTGTGCGCCGATGCGCCGTGCGTGATCGCATGGTTCGACGCGCAAGGCAATGACCTCAACCAGAATGGCAACTCGCTCTCGAACCTCTGCCCCGGCGATTACCTCGTGCAAGTCACGAATGCATCGGGCTGCGTGAGCATCGATACAGCAACGGTGGTGGCGCCTGCGCCCACTGATCTGCTCAGCAGCAGCACGCCCGTGAGCTGCGCGGGCGAGTGTGACGGCACGGCCACGGTTGGTGTGAGCGGTGGCGTTCCGCCTTACACGTGGACCTGGTCGCCTGAACCGGGCGGCGGCCAAGGCACTCCACTCGCCACGGGCCTTTGCGCGGGCGTGTACACAGTGCTCATCAGTGACAATGGCGGATGCGACACCACCGCGCAGGTGCTCATCATCGAACCGCTGCCGCTTGCAGTTGATGCGGTGGTCACGGGCATCGCATGCTCAGGCGCTTGCAATGGCAGCATTGCGCTCACCATCACCGGTGGAACGCAGGCTTACACCGTGGTGTGGAACCCGGTTCCGCCGAACGGACAGGGCGTTCTCACGGCCACGGATCTCTGCGCGGGGCAATACACAGTGACGGTGACCGATGCCAATGGCTGCTCCTTCAATGCGAGCTACGACGTGAGCGAGCCGCAGCCTTTGCAAGCGAGCGTGAGCACCACGGCGAGCACCTGTCCGAATTGCGATGGCCAGGCCACAGCGACCATCACGGGCGGCACCGCGCCGTACGCTGTGAACTGGTACCTCGGCGGCGTGCTCGTGGGCGCGGGAGAGAGCATCAGCAACCTCTGCGGCGGCCTTTATGCGGTGGAGGTGACGGATGACAATGGCTGCACCGTCACGCAAGTGGTGCAAGTGAGCGATAGCAATGCCGAGGCGCTTACGCCCGTGAACGGCCAGACCACTTGCGGCAACTCATGCGGCGGCTCGGTGAGCGTGAGCTTCGTGTGCACTGCACCTCCCTGCAACCTGGTGTGGTTCGATGCGGGCGGCAACGTGATCGCGGTGAATGAAGGCGTGGTGGACAGCTTGTGCGTCGGCATCTATACGGCGCAAGTGACCAATGGCAGCGGCTGCGTGAGCTTCGCCGATGCTGAGGTGCTGCCCTCGCAGACGATCATACCCAACCTGAGCAGCACGCCCGTTTCGTGCTCAGGCGCATGCGATGGCACGGCCACCGTGGGCCCGACCGGCGGCATTGAGCCCTACACCTATCTGTGGTCGCCTGGTGGTGAGGACACGCCACAGGTCACCGGCCTTTGCGCCGGCGTTTACGATGTGCTCATCACCGATTCCACCGGTTGCGATACGACCGTGCAAGTGCTCATCACTGAGCCGCAGCCGCTTGATTTCAGCGCTACCGTGCAGGATGTGCTGTGCACTGGCGATTGCAATGGATCGGTCACCGTAATCGCCACGGGCGGCACGCAGCCCTACAGCTATGCTTGGTCACCGAATGCGAACGGGCAGGGCACACCAACGATCACGAATCTCTGCCCCGGCACCTACACGCTGACCGTGACGGATGCGAGCGGATGCAGCGCCACGCAGGACTATGCGGTGAATGAGCCGCAACCCCTGCAAGCGGTCCTGAGCACCACCCTGAGCGAATGCAGTCTTTGCAATGGCACAGCGACCGTTGCGGCGAGCGGCGGCACGGCGCCCTATTTCATCACCTGGCTGAGCGGTGCCTCGATCATAGGAACAGGGGATACGATCGTTGACCTGTGCGCGGGACTCTACGATGCCATCATCACCGACGCCAACGGATGCAGCATCACGCAGCTCTTGGCGATCAGCGATGCCGATGGCGAGCAGCTCACCATGTCCGATGGCATCACCAGCTGCCCCGGCGATTGCGACGGCACTGTGAGCGTTGACTACACCTGCTCTCAGCCCCCATGTAGCACAGCTTGGTTCGATGCGAGCGGCAACGACCTGAACGAGCCGGGCAACACCCTGAGCAACCTGTGCGCGGGCCTCTACCTCGTGCAGGTCACCAACGGCACCGGCTGCATCACCATCGACACGGCCTTCGTCACGGAGCCGGATCCCATCTTAGCCAACCTGAGCACCACGCCAGCCACCTGCGCGGGCTTCTGCGATGGCACGGCGACCGTAGGCCCAAGCGGCGGACAAGCGCCATACGAGATCCTCTGGCAGCCGAGCGCTGAGACCACGCCGACCATCACGGGTCTCTGCGCCGGACAGATCAGCGTCACCATCACCGATTCGGCGGGCTGCTCGATCACACAGGATGTGCTGATCCTGGAGCCGCAGCCGCTCAGCATCACGGACACGATAACGCCCATCACCTGCAACAGCGCATGCGACGGGGCCATCGCCGTGGTGGTCACAGGTGGCATTCAGGCCTACACCTACCTCTGGAGCCCAGCGCCTCCGGGCGACCCCACGCAGCCCACGATCACGGGCCTCTGCGCCGGCGATTGGACGGTGACCGTGACCGATGCCAATGGTTGCACCTTGTCCGAGACCTTTACGCTAGTTGATCCGCCGGTGCTCCTGGCGCAAGTGGCCACCACCGGCAACCTCTGCTACGGCGATTGCGAGGGCACCGCGACCGCGACCATCAACGGAGGTGTTGCGCCTTACGCGATCAACTGGCTCGATGCGGTCGGGAATACGATCGCGCAAGACACACTCGACGTGAGCAACCTGTGCGCAGGTGATTACACGCTGAATGTCACGGATGCGAACGGCTGCCTGCTCAATGTGCCCTTCACCATCACCCAGGGCGATGCGATCGAGGCCAACCTGCTGTGGACGAACGAGACCTGCTTCGGCCCTTGCGATGGCACCGCATCGATTACGCCCAGCGGCGGGGCTGAGCCCTACGCCATCGATTGGCGCGATCCCGTTGGCAACCTCATCGCGCAGGATGTGACCACCGTGGGCGGGCTCTGCGCAGGAACGAATACCGTGACGATCACCGATGCGCTGGGCTGCGACACCACCTACGCCTTCACCGTGCTGCCCTACACCTTAATCACCGACAATGCCACGGTGACCAACGTGCAGTGCAACGGCGATTGCGACGGCAGCATCGTGCTGGACCCGACGGGCGGCATCGGCGCATACAGCTACGCCTGGGACCCGGTTCCGCCGAACGGCCAGGGCAATGCATCGGCCACCGCGCTCTGCCCCGGCACCTATACGGTCACGATCACGGACGGTGTGGGCTGCAGCCAGGTGTTCAGCTATGACATCACGGAGCCGCCAACGCTCAATGTCGTCGTGGATCAAGTGGTGGATGCGAGCTGCGCGACCGCGAGCGACGGAGCGATCAGCGTGACCGCGAGCGGAGGTACGCCGGGCTACACCTTCGGATGGAACGGTCCCGGCGGATTCAGTTCAGCCAATGAGGACATCAGCAACCTGGCTCCGGGCAGCTATACGCTCACCATCACGGATGACAACGGCTGCACCACCTCGGTCACGGTTGATGTGGGTGCGCTCGCGACAGTGGTCGCGGATGCCGGTTCGGACCAGACCGAATGCTCTGGTGTGGGCGTAACCCTTGATGGCACCAACAGCACGGGTGCGGTGAACTATGCCTGGTTCGATGATCAGGGCGAACTGATCAGCGGATCACCTGTGCTCGATCTGGGCGGCCTCGCGCCTGGCAGCTACACCTTCACGCTCACCGTGAGCGATGGCCCATGCTCAGACAGCGATCAGGTCACCGTCACCATCCTCGACCTGCCCATCGCCGATGCGGGTCCGGACCAGGTGATCTTCCTCAGTGAGACCGCTCAGCTTGGCGGAGCGCCCACGGGCCCTGCAGGATCGACCTACCTCTGGCAGCCCGATTCGCTGCTGAACAATGCCAGCATCGCCGACCCGATTGCCGATCCATCGGAGACCACATGGTTCACGGTGCTGGTCACTGCTCCCAACGGTTGCGTCGCCCTGGACTCAGTGCTGGTCACGGTTGTGCCCGAAGTGGTCATCACCAACGGCTTCACACCGAACGGCGATGGTTGGAACGACGCTTGGGTGATCGACTACATCGACCTCTTCCCGGAGTGCGAGGTGGAGATCTACAATCGTTGGGGCGACATGCTGTTCCGCAGCGTGGGCTACAAGACTCCGTGGGACGGCCGCTATTCGGGCGGCTTTGTTCCGGTCGGCACCTACTACTACGTGATCAAGCTCAACGACCCGCGCTTCCCCGACCCTTACACCGGTCCGCTCACCGTGATCCGCTGAAGCCATGAAGAACCTCCGCCTCCTGTTCCTGATCGCCGCGGTGCTCATGGCCGCATTGCCCACGCATGCCCAGCAACTGCCGCAGCTCACGCAGTACATGCACAACGACTACATCTTCAACCAGGCCGTGGCAGGCAGCCGCGCGGCCTTCGAGCTGCGCAGCGGCCACCGCTACCAATGGGTGGGCGTGCAGGATGCGCCGCGCACCTTCACACTGAGCGGCCATTCGGCCATTGGCAGGCGCATGGGGGTGGGCGGGTACCTCTATACCGATCACGTGGGCCCTACGCGTCGCACGGGCTTTCAGCTGAGCTATGCCTACCACATCCCCATCACTGAGGAGCTCAAGCTCGGCTTCGGCCTCGGCTTCGGCATGCTGCAATTCTTGATTGATGGATCGAAGATCACCTTCCGCGATCAAGGCGACCCGGCGCTCGACGATCAGCTGCGCGGCGAAGTGAAGCCCGACGCTACTTTCTCCTTCCTGCTGCACCACCCGCGTTTCTGGGTCGGGGCAGCTGCGCCGCAATTGCTCAACACCGAAGTGAAGTTCCTGCATGAGAACACCGGCACGCTCAGCCGCATGGAGCGGCACTACTACGCCATGGGGGGGTATCGACTGCCTGTAGGAGAGGATTTCCGGATCGAGCCAAGCTTCATGCTGAAGTACGTTGCCCCCGTGCCGATGAAGCTCGATGTGAACCTGACCGTCCGCTACAAGGAGACCGTGTGGATCGGCGCCGGCTACCGCACCAACGATGCTTGGTGCGCGATGATCGGCTACTGGCATAAGAAGCAATTCCAGTTCGGCTACAGCTACGATGTGATCACCAGCAACCTGCGCAACTACAGCACGGGCACGCACGAGGTGACCCTGGCCGTGACCATACAGAAGCAAGGCCGGGAGCGCCCAGCGGAGTAACTGCAACGCCGGCGGCGCGTCCAGCGCAGGTGCACGCAACGCTGGTTTCGTCGACTCGACGCAGCCCGTGGTCGATAAGCCCTAGAGCGACGGGCCTTTGCTTGACCCTGCAGGGCTATACTGCCGTACTTTGCGGCCCCTTTTCGCGAAACCGCTGGGCACTCCCTTGGGCACCTTGAACTTCCTATCCAGTATGACTACGCGCCTGATGCTCGGAGCTCTGCTGCTCTCTGGAGCCATGGACGCCGCTGGCCAGGTGTGCATCGCTGATCAGGATCAGCAATTCGACGCCTGCACGGGGGAGTTCTATGACTCGGGCGGCGGCGCCGGCAACTACGGCAATAATGAGGATGTCACTGTCACCATCTGTCCAACCGGTGGCGCAGGATCCGGTCCGTCCACTTCGGTCCGGTTCATCACATGGAATATCGCGGGCGGCCTGCCTCCAGGCGACCAATTGGAGGTCTTCGACGGCGTGGGCATCCTTGGCCCATTGCTCAATGCCGGCACCAGCACGAACTCACTCGCCGGCCTCACCTTCACCAGTTCTGATGCTTCGGGTTGCCTCACCTTCCGTTGGCGGAGCGACGCGGTGGGCAATGCTGCGGGCTGGTTCGCGCGCATCGTCACCACACCATGGCCGGGCACCAACGGCAATAGCACGGTTTGCTCGAACGGGGCGAATGTGAATCTCTTCAACCTGCTTGGTGATTCACCCGATGCGGGGGGAGCTTGGACTGCTCCCGGTGGTGCGCCGCACAGCGGAACATTCGTCCCGACCAACGACCCCGGCGGCGTTTACACCTATACGCATGCGGGCACCGCTCCTTGCCCGGATGCCAGCGCCACGGTGACCGTGACCAAGGTGCAGGCGCCGAACGCGGGCACGAATGGAACGGCCACGTTCTGTGCGACTGGATCATCTGCGGCGCTGATTAATTTCCTCGGAGGGTCACCTGATCCCGGAGGATCGTGGACGGGTCCGGGCGGAGCCCACAGCGGCACCTTCAATCCGGCATCGGATCCAGCAGGCACGTATACCTATTCGGTCACCGGCACCCCGCCTTGCGCGAATGCATCGGCCACGGTGATCGTTACGGTGAACCAGCCGGCCAACGCGGGCACGAGCGGAAGTACAAGCGTATGCAGCAACGATGCTGCCTTTCAACTGTTCAGCGTGCTCGGCGGCAGTCCGCAGCCCACCGGCGCGTGGACAGGTCCCGGCGGCGGTCCCGTAGTGGGCACCTATACACCCGGCACATCAACGCCCGGTGTGTACACCTATACGGTGCCCGGTGCGCCGCCTTGTCCTTCAGCCGTGAGCACGGTAACGGTGCTGCAAACCACCACGCCCAATGCTGGCCAATCGCGCAGCATGACGGTATGCAGCGATGATGCACCCTTCAGCATGGTGGCGCAACTGCTCGGAACGCCCGATGGCGGCGGAAGCTGGGTGGGTCCCGGTGGTCCGCATGGCAATCAGTTCAACCCAGCGAGCGATCCTGCTGGGGCCTATGTGTACACCGTGGCAGGCACTGGACCGTGCGCGGATGCTTCCTCGACGCTCATGATCGCGGTGAACCAGCGGCCTGATGCGGGGACCAATGGCAGCATCACACTCTGCTCCACCGATGGCGTCTTCAACCTGTTCACGGCCTTGGGCGGAAGCCCGAATGTGGGTGGCACGTGGCGAGATCCGCTGAATAACCCGCATTCGGGCAGCTTCACCCCCGGTAGCAGTTTGCCGGGCACTTATACCTACACCGTGACAGGCGTGCCGCCATGCGCTCCGACCAGCGCCACGGTTGGTGTTGTCGTGAACACGGCACCAAATGCCGGTGCCGGAACCAGCATCACGCGGTGCTCGAACGACCCGATCGTGGATCTCTTCGCGCTGCTCACGGGCAATCCGGATGTCGGAGGCACTTGGACCGGTCCAGGCGGACCCCACAATGGATCCTTCGATCCGGCGAGCGATCCGCCGGGCTCTTACACCTACACCGTTGCGGGCCTTGCGCCATGCACGAACTCCGCAGCAACGATCAACGTGACCGTGAATCCCGCGCCGAGTGCAGGCACCAGCGGCAGCATCACCGTTTGCGGAAACGATGCATCGTTCAGCCTCATCGGATTGCTCGGCGGCTCGCCGAATGCCACAGGCACGTGGACTGCTCCGGGCGGCGGGGCCTTTGGCGGGACATTCAATCCCGCATCAAGCACGCCGGGCGTTTACACGTATACCGTCACGGGCCTGGCGCCATGCGTGCCCGCGACGGCCACGGTCACTGTGAACGTGGTTGCACCGCCGAATCCTGGAACCAACGGCAGCATCACGGTGTGCAGCAGCGATGCAGCGGTTGATCTCTTCAGCCTGCTGGGCGGCAATCCGCAAACCGGCGGCACATGGACAGCGCCTGGAGGCGGTGCGCACAACGGCACCTATCAACCGGGCACACAAGCGGGCGGCAACTACACCTATACCGTGCAAGGCGACAGCCCCTGCGGCCCATTGAGCGCTGTAGTGCAGGTGACCCGCGTTATCGCACCGAACGCCGGGGTGAACGGGACCATCACCGTGTGCAGCACCAATGCGCCCTTCGATATGCTGGGCGTGCTCGGCGGCAATCCGAATGGCACGGGCCTTTGGCTCGATGCCGCGAACCAGCCCGTATCTGGCACCTTCACGCCGGGCACCACTGCGCCGGGTAATTACAAGTACGTGGTGCTCGCCACGTCGCCGTGCGTGAATGATACAAGCTCCGTGACGGTGAACGTGAACCAGGCGCCCAACGCCGGAACCAACGCCGCGACGGTGGCCTGCAGCAATGATGCGCCCTTCGATCTGATCAATGTGCTCGGCGGCAATCCGGATGGCGGTGGCAGCTGGACACGACCGAACGGAACCGCGCATAGCGGCACATTCACGCCGGGGCAGAGCGCGCCAGGTGGATACACCTACACGGTGCCGGGATTGACGCCATGCTTGGCGGCAAGCGCTGTGGTAACGGTGAGCGTGACCACGGCGCCGAACCCTGGCACGGGAGGTTCGATCACACGGTGCAGCAACCAAGGGCAGGTGAACCTGTTCATGCAGCTCAGTGGCAATCCGAACAATGGTGGTACCTGGGGCGGGCCGGGCGGTGCGCATTCGGGCTTCTTGAATCCGGCGACCGATGCTTCGGGCGATTATGTGTACACGGTTCCAGGCACGGCGCCATGTGCGAATGCTAGCGCCACAATCAATGTCACGATCAATCCAGCACCGAACGCTGGTGGCGATGGCAGCATCACCATATGCCAAGGCACAGCCAGCGTGGATCTTTTCACCGTGCTCACAGGCAGCTTCGACCCGAATGGAACGTGGACCGAACAAGGCACTCCCACGGGCCAGCTCAGCGATAACTTCTTCAACTGCGGCAGCCTGCCGCCAGGGACCTACGAGTTCCGCTATGAAGTACCAGGCATCGGAAGCTGCGCCGCCGACCATGCGGATGTGGATGTGATCATCGTGGCCTTGCTCGATGCAGGCACCGATGGCACGCTGCCCGCATGCAGCAGCAACAGCGCGGTGAACCTCTTCAATGGATTGGGCGGCAATCCCCAGCCGGGCGGTCAGTGGATCGACTTGAACAGCACAGGTGCTTTGAGCGGACAGTTCTTCAACGCCACGCAGGTCGCCGCTCCCGGCAGCTATCAGTTCCGTTACCGCCTCACGGGGGCGCTGAGCTGCGCTGCTGATTCTGCGACGGTGACCGTGAACGTGACGCCGGCGGCGAATCCGGGCTGCGATGGCACTGCTGTCTTCTGCAGCACGGAGAACACTTCATTTCCGCTGATCGATTATCTGGGGTGCTCGCCGCAGCCGACCGGTGGTCAGTGGCGTCGTGATTCTCCAGGAGGAGCGCCCGCGTCACCGAGCTACAACCCTACCATCCACTTTCCCGCCACCTTCTTCTACGTCTTCAACCAAGCATCGCCCTGTACAACCGTGTTCGCATCGGTGACGGTCACTGAGGTGGATGGTCCAAACGCCGGCCTGCCCAACGCTGTTCAGGCTTGCAGCAACGATCCGGCCTTCAACATGACAGCCGCGCTCAATGGCAATCCGGATGCCGGTGGGCAATGGTTCTTCAATAACACGCCCCACGGCCCCACCTTCACGCCAGGGCTCGATGCACAAGGCGTCTATGAGTACAGGGTCGCGGGCACTCCACCTTGCGCCCAGGTCTCCGCATCACTCACGGTGAGCGTGACAACACGCGCGAATGCAGGCTGCAACGCATCAGTGAGTACCTGCACCAACTCAACACCCTTCCTGCTCTTCTCAGGCCTTACCTGCAATCCGGACAACAACGGCTTCTGGCTCGCGCCTGGTTTGGTGCCTCACCCTTCCGGGATTTTCACGCCCGGCTCGAGCGCGCCAGGCGATTATCTGTATGTGGTTGCGGGCAACGCGCCTTGCGCGAACGACACCGCCCTCGTGAGTGTCTTCGTGGATCCTGCGCCGAATGCCGGTTGCCCAGGCCCGGCTTCGCTCTGCACCGGTGGCGCCACGGTGAATCTCTTCAACTATCTGGGCTGCTCGCCCGATCCCTTTGGTACTTGGGAAGGGCCTGCTTCGTTGGGCAATCCGCCGTTCAATGGCTCCTTCACCCCCGGGGTGAGCACTCCCGGCTTGTACACCTACACGGTGACGAACGGCTGCGGCTCAGCATCGAGCAATGTGACCGTAGCCGTTGGCACTCCCGGCAATGCCGGCTGCAATGGCGCAGTGACGAAATGCTCCAATGACGGTGCGTTCGACATGCTCCTATTCCTCGGATGCAATCCGGAGGAGGGCGGAACCTGGCGCGGCCCATTGCCGAGCACCGCCAGCGTGAGCCAGGTCTTCACGCCAGGCACAAGTTTGCCGGGCACCTACGAATACGTGTTGGCGGGCACAGGCAGTTGCCCGGTGGCCACGGCTGCGCTCACGGTAACGATCACGCCTTTCCGTGAAGCTGGCGTGGGAACGAGCATTCCGTTGTGCGAGACCGATGGCGCTACACCGCTATTCCCGCTGCTCGGGCCAACCGCGATGACGGGCGGTCAGTGGTTCTTCAACAGCGTCACGCCTCATTCGGGAACAGTGCTGCCGAGCATCGATCAATCGGGCAATTACGTGTACCGCCACGCGGCCAACGGCGGGTGCCCGAAGGATTCGGCTGTGGTCGTAGTCACGATCCATGCCCAGCCGATTGCGGGCTGTGATGCGCTGACAACCACCTGCAGCAACGCGCCACCCTTTCTCTTGTTCAACCTCTTGACCTGTACTCCGGATGCCAACGGCGCATGGTTCAACCCATCAGGCGGCATCCACACGGGGATCTTCTCGCCCGGCATCGATGTGAGCGGCGCATACAAGTACCGCGTGCCGGGCAATAGCGGTTGCGCCGCTGATTCGGCTTACGTTACGGTACAGCAATTCACGGCCGTGGATGCTGGCGGGAACGGTGTGGCTCAGGTGTGCGGCAACGCCCCGTCCTTCCAGCTCATCAATCTCCTGCAAGGAGTACCGCAGCCAGGAGGCACCTGGTATGATCCGACCGGCGCCGTCCATAGCGGTTTGGGCACCTACACGCCCGGTGTTTCGCAGCCTGGCCAATACAAGTACAAGGTTTTCGGCACGAGCCCTTGTGCCAACGACAGCGCCTTCGTGAATGTGTTGGAGAGCGCAGCCCCGAATCCCGGCATTTCCACGCTCGGCCCCTTGTGCAGCAGCCAAGGTCCGGTGGCGCTCATCACCTTGCTGGGCGGCACGCCCGATGGCAACGGCGCGTGGACCTATAACAACAATCCCATCGGCCCGGTGATCGATCCGGATACGGCCGCGCAAGGGCAGTACACCTACACGGTTCCGGGAGTCTTTCCGTGCACGGACCTGAGCGCCACGGTGGTAATCACCATCACGGAGCAGGCAGTTGCAGGTGTTGGCGGTTCTATTACGGCATGCGAAGGATCAACAAGCATCGACCTGTTCGATGGCCTCAGTGACTACACCCCCGGAGGGCTCTGGAGCAACAACTGCGGGCTCGGCGTGCTCACTGGAGGAAGCTATGACGCGAGCGCCTTGGTTGCTGGCCAAGGCTGCACGTTCACGTATGCGCATGCTGCCGATGGCCCTTGCCCGGCCGCGAGCGCAACCGTGAGCCTGGGCATCGTCACAGCGCTTGATGCGGGCGGCGATAGTTCCGTGCAAGCCTGCCGCGGCGATGTGCTCGACCTGTTCGGCCTGCTGGGCGGATCTCCGCAAGCAGGCGGCTGCTTCGTGAACGTGGATAACGCATCGGGCGTGAATGGCTGCTTCACCTTCAACACGGGCGCCGTCGCGGGCGGCACAACTTGGCGATTCGATTACGTGCTGCCCTCGCTGCCGCAATGCCTGGGCGATACCGCCCGTGTGACGATCGAGGTGCTCGATGGGCCGTGGGCGGGCGTGGGCAACCAGTTGTCTTCGTGTTCCATCAGTGCACCGATCAATTTGGGCAATGGCCTTTCGGGCGGGCCGGATGCCGGTGGCCAATGGTTCAATCAGGACTGGGTCGCGATACCGGCCACCTATTTCCCGGGCAATGGATCCGGGGTGTTCCATTATGTAGTGGGTGGCGGCGGCATCTGCCCTGCTGATACGGCTACGGTTGAGCTGACCGTCACTCCAGCCTCGAACGCCGGTCTGAGCGCCCCATTCTCGATCTGCTCTACCGATGGGCCTTTCAACCTGTTCGGATTGCTGGGGCCGAATGCGCAGGCTGGCGGCAGCTGGCAGTACACCTCTGTTGTGCCTGCAATCAGCCACAGCGGCGTGTACAACCCTCAGTTCGACTCGCCCGGCAATTATGTGTACACCGTTCCAGGCAACAACCCATGCCCCAACGCAACGGCCACTGTCGTGGTAACCGAACCGCAGGCGCCGAATGCCGGAACGAATGCCTCCGTAGCCCTTTGCAGCAACAGCGGCACCGTCTTGATGCGGACCCTCTTGGGGGGGCAGCCTGCGGCCAGCGGTTCATGGGTTTATGTGACTGGCGGCAATGTGCCGCACGGTGAGAACTTCGATCCCGCGAGCGATTTGCCGGGCGAGTACCTCTACACCGTTGTTGGTGATGCTCCCTGCCCGAATGCCAGCGCAACGCTCACGCTCACGGTGAATCCCGCCACCAACGCCGGGACGAGTGATACCCTTCAGGCCTGCCTCACTCAAACGGACATCAATCTCTTCGCCGCTTTAGGGGCAGGTGCTCAAACCGGCGGGATTTGGAATGATGTGAACGGATCGGGCGCGCTCATTGGCAGCAGCTTCGACCCCTCCGTTGCTGGCAATGGAAACTGGCCATTCACGTACACGGTAGCAGGCATCTCGCCATGCACCACTTCGGTGGCCGCCATCACGGTGGAGGTGGGCGTGGGCGGCGCAGCGGGCGGCGATAGCATCGTTGTGGTTTGCGGCAACCTCACGGCCTTCAACCTCTTCACCGCTTTAAGCGGAAGCCCGCAGACGGGCGGTTCATGGACCGATGGATTCGGAACCGGTGCGCTCGGCCCCAACGGCATCTTGAACCCGAGCTTGTTGCCCTTCGGCGGGCAGTTTCCCTTCACCTACACCATCAACGACCCCAATTGCGGCTTGGTCACGGCCGTCGTGCGCGTCACGGCAGCGCCTTATCCCGTGGCGGGCATGGGTGCGAGCCTCACGCTCTGCAGCACATCGAGCTCAATTGACCTCTTCGATCAACTAAGCGGCGATCCGGATGTGGATGGGAGCTGGACTGATCCGAGCGGCCAAGCGCACGGCGATTTCTTCATCCCCGGAACGCACGCGCCCGGCGATTACACCTATACGGTTGCAGGCACCGCACCATGTGCCGACGCGAGCGCTGTGGTGAGCATCACCGTGAATGAACCGCCCAACGCTGGATCGGATGGCGCCTTGCTCGCCTGCGATACGCTGCAGTCGCTCGACCTCTTCACCGGGCTGCAAGGCTCGCCGCAAGCCGGTGGTGCATGGCAGGATTTGAATGGGTCCGGCGGCCTTTCGGGCGGAACGCTCAACACCATGAGCATCAATCCGGGAACCTATGCCTATAGCTACACGGTGAATGTTCCCGGGTGTGCGCCGGCCACGGCACAGGTGAGCGTGAATGTGGTGGGCGGGGTCGAGGTTAGCGATGTGCAGCGCGACTGCATCACGCGCGACCGCACGTACGTGGTCACCTTCATCATCACGGACGGCGATGCGGCATCCTATGAAGTGACCGGCCTCTCGGGTAGCATCAGCGCATCGGCACCATTCACCTTCACCAGTGAGCCGCTGCTCACCAGTCAGGATTTCGAGGCCATCGTACGTGATCAATACGGCTGCTCCGAAGTGCGCATCACTGGAGCCACCCCGTGCGATTTCGCCAACGACGTGTTCGTTCCGGAGAGCTTCTCACCCAACGACGATGGCACCAACGACCGTTTCGTGATCCCCGGCATCGAAGGCTTCCCGAGCAATAGCATCATCATCTTCAACCGCTGGGGCGCAAAGCTGTATGAGGCTTCGGACTACGACAACAAGGCGGTGGTGTGGGACGGCAGCACCGCGCAGGGCGAGGCTCCCGCAGGCACCTACTTCTATGTGCTCGACTTGGGCAACGGCAAGGATGCGCTCACGGGCTTCATCTACCTGAACCGATGAGGTGCAGCGTCCACATAGCCGTTCTCGCCCTTGCGCTCGCTGGCGTTCGCGCCTCGCATGCGCAACAGGACCCGCTCTACAGCCAGTACATGTTCAACATGCTGGCCGTGAACCCGGCCTATGCGGGCAGCGCGGACATCTTCACGGCAATGGCCCTGAGCCGCCATCAATGGGTGGGATTCGCCGGGGCGCCGAGCACGCAGACCCTGCTGGCCCACACGCCCCTGAAGACGGAGAGCATTTCGATGGGCCTCTCGGTGCTCAACGACCGGATCGGCCCTACACGGCAGACCGGCTTCTATGGCGACTGCGCTTACCGCATCCGCACCGGCAAGACCACCCGCCTTGCATTCGGTTTGAAAGGCGGCGCCAACCTGTATCAAGCCGATTTGGCGACGCTGGCCACCGTTGATCCCGATGCCGCCAATGCGAGCGTGCAAGGGAAGTGGCTGCCGAACTTCGGCTTCGGCGTGTTCTGGCATTCACCTACCTATTATGTCGGCCTCAGCGCGCCTAAGCTGCTCCAGAACGAGATTGACGCGGTGCCCGCCGCGGGCATCGTGACCGCCGTGGAGCGCAGGCATTGGTTCCTCGCAGCTGGCTATGTGATCGATATCGACCGCAGCGTGAAGTTCAAGCCCTCGATGATGCTGCGCATGGTGCAAGGCGCTCCGCTATCGGTGGATGTGAACGCCAACTTCCTTTTTCGCGAGCGCATCTGGTTGGGTGGCATGTACCGGGTGGGCAACGCCTTTGGTGTGCTGGGCCAATACCAGGTGAGCGATCAGCTGCGGATCGGTTACGCCTTCGACCTCACCACCACGCGCATCGGCGCCTACAATGCCGGCACGCACGAGCTCATGCTCAACTACGATCTGCGCTTCTTCACCGGACGGGCCTCCTCGCCGCGGCACTTCTGATCCCATGCGCGCGCTGTTGCTCACCCTCTTGCTGATCGCCGCTTCTCCATCATGGGCGCAGCGCAATACCGACCCATACGTGCGCGAGGCTGATCGCTACTACGCGCAGATGGCCTATGCGCGCGCGGCTGAGCTCTATCGCACAGCCGCTGAGCTCGGCGCCGTGAACGAGCATGTGACCAAGCGCCTGGCTATCTGCAGCGCGAAGCTCGGCGATGTGGCCGAGGCCGAACGCTGGTACGCCGTGGTGGTCAAGTTCCTCAACCGGGAGCCCATCGACCTGTACCACTACGCGGAGGCCCTGAAGGCCAATGCGCGCTATGAGGAGGCAGAGCTCTGGATGGACCGTTACTTGGCGCTGATCGAGTCCGAGGGCATCGAACGCCGCAGCAATATCGCGCTATTCGCGCGCAAGCTGCAGATGGACCAGGACCGCTTCAATGTGCGGCGGCTTAGCATCAACACCTCGGGAGCCGACCTTGCCGCAGCATGGATCGGCCCGAAGCGCGTGGTCTTCAGCAGCTCGCGCCAAGGCACTGGGCTGATTGAGCGGCGCGCCGCATGGAACGCACAGCCCTTCCTCGACCTCTTCACGGCCGATGTGACCGCGAATGGCGACCTGACGAACGTGGCTCCGCTCGAAGGCACGGTGAACACGCGCTATCATGAAGGGCCTGCATCGGCCAGCGCTTCCGGAGATGTGCTGTGGTTCACACGGAACAACTTCTACAAGGGCCGTGCGCGACGCAGCCAGCGGGGGGTGAGCCGCTTGGCCATATTCAAGGCGAAGCTTACGGCGGCAGGCTATGGCGCGGAAGAGCAATTCCTTTACAACAATTCCGAGGTGAGCATCGCGCATCCCGCCCTATCATCCGATGGCCGCTGGCTCTTCTTCTCGAGCGACATGCCGGGAGGACAAGGCGGCAGCGACCTGTACGTGTGCGAGCTGGCCGATGGGCAATGGAGCGAGCCGAGCAACTTGGGGGCGGCCATTAACACTCCGGGCAACGAGCTCTTCCCGTTCGTGGCGACCGATGGCAGCCTCTTCTTCGCCAGCAACGGCCACCCTGGGTTGGGCGGGCTCGACATCCTGCGCGCCACGCGCGGTGATGACGGCCGATACGCTGGCGCGCTGAACCTGGGCGCTCCTGTGAACAGCCCGCGCGACGACTTCGCCTTCATCATCGATGCCGAAGGCAGGCGCGGCTTCTTCACGAGCAACCGGCCTGGCGGCTCCGGTGACGACGACCTCTACGCCTTCGAGATGCTCTCGCCGCTCGAGGAGCGCTTCCTGGTCACGGGGCGCGTGATCGATGATGAGCACGATACGCCGGTGCCCGAGGTCGAAGTGAAGCTGATCGACCTGGAAAGCGGACTCGTCGGGAGCACCATCACGGACGCGAAGGGTGAGTACACCTTCAGTGTGCGCAAGGGCCGCAGCTACCGGATCACGGCCAGCATGAAGGGCCGGTACGATGGCGAACAGCACCTGAGCACCGCTTCGATCGAACGTGAGCTCATCGCCTCGCGAGATATCCATCTGGTGGCCGATGCCGGCGTCTGGATGCGCGGCGCGGTGCGCGAGAAGGACGGTCCGGGATTCGTGGGTGGCGCCAAGGTCTGCGCCGTGAATCTCAGCAGCTTCAGCTCCGATTGCAGGCTTACCGGCGCCGGTGGCGACGTGAGCATGCGCCTGCCTTCCAACGAAGAATTCGAGGTGGTGGTGGAGAAACAGGGTTATTTCAGCCTGAGCATCCCCATCAGCACCATCGGCATGCGCAGCGGCGTGATCGACCTGGGGCAAGCGCGCGAACTGGTGCTGGAACCGATCGCCATGGGCGAGCCCATAGCGCTTAAGCACGTGCGCTGGGCCGAGAAGAGCGCACAGCTCGATCCGCGCGCGAAGGCGGAGCTCGACCTGCTCGCGGAGCGGCTGGGCGTGAACCCCGCGATCAAAATCGAGATCGGTGTCCATAACGATTCCCGCGGCGACCAGCAGGAGCAAGAAGCGCTCTCCCAGAAACGCGCGGATGCGATCGCAGCGCACCTCATGCAGAAGGGGGTCGCAAAGGACCGGTTGAAAGCACGCGGCTTCGGAGCCACGCGGCTGCTGAACCATTGCGTTCCGGGCGTGCAGTGCAGCGAAGAGGAGCACGCCGTGAATAGACGCTCGGAGTACGTGGTCACCTCCGCTGGCGAGTGATCCCGGCCTGCGGGATCGCATTGAACCGGAAGCCCATCGCACCGAGCGCTTCCAGGGCCTCCGGCAACGCGTACCGCAGGCTCGGTTCCGCCTTGCGGCTGTCGTGGAACACGATGATGGAGCCGGCCCGCGCATGGCGAATCACGTTGCTCAGGCACGCTTCGGGCGCCACGCGCGCATCGTAGTCCATGCTGAGCGCATCCCACATCACCACCGTGAAGCGTTCACGGAGCCGTCGCGCTTGCTTGCGCGTGATGCGGCCGTACGGTGGACGGAAGAGCCGCGATTCAGCGAAGTCTTGCGCGCGCGCCGCATCAGCGATGTAGGCATCGAAGGGCGTCCGCCATCCGTTCAGGTGGCTGTAGGTGTGGTTGCCGATGGAATGGCCCTCGGCCCTGATCCGCTCGACGAGCTGCGGATGGCGCTCCGCATTCGCGCCCACGAGGAAAAAGGTGGCGCTCGCTCCATGTTCCTGCAGCTTTTCCAGCACCCAATCCGTGATGCCGGGCGTAGGGCCATCGTCGAAGGTGAGGTACACCGCGCGCTCTTCTGACGGCATGCGCCACAGCAGTCCGGGCCAGAGCAAACGGGCCAGGGCGGGCGGCCTCACCGGGAGCATGGCTTCAGAAGCGCATCCGCGAGGTCTTCCGCAGCCGTTCCACCTTGCTCATGCGGAAGGCTTCGTCGGCCGCTTGGAAGCGAGCCTCGAGGCGGGCACCGAATAGGCTATCCTCCTTGGTGGCTACTTCAGCCAAGCGACCCATGACAGCGTGCGTGATATCCGCCTCCTTCTCGAGCGGCCTGATGAACTGCGGCTCCAAGCTCATGAACCATGCGAGGTTCTCATCCATGATCGTGAAGAGGCGCTCTGCCACGCGGTTGGCCGTGGCCGTGTCGCCAACGGCGTACAAGGCCTCAACCGTTGGGAGTAGGACCCGGTCGAACGGTACGTTGCGGTCGGGCATCTTCTCGATGCTGAGGTTCAGGATCGCTCGCGCATCCTCCATGCGCCCCTCGGCGATGAGCTCCTCGGCCAGCGCGCTCAGTTGCAGCCGCAGGTTGGTGGTCATGCGCAGGATGTTCTCATCGAGGTAGATCTCACCCTCGGTCTCCATGTTGCCCCAGCGGAACTTCTCGGTTACCGTGCGGAACATGCGCTCAGTGGCCACTGCGCCAGCGCTGCCGGTGCGCGGATCGCTGGGCGTTACCAGCGGCACCACGCGGTAGGTGAGGCCCTCAAGCTGGAAGTGGTCCTGCAGGCCGATGTAGCTGTCAGGCCCGGTGGTGACCGCGAAGTAGATGGGGCGCGACCAATCATTGTTGGCCAGCAGGTCCAGCACGAGGAAGTGGTTCTTCATCACCGCGCTGCGGCCCACGCGCCAGGTGATGGCATCCACGATCCGCGCAGTGTCCTTGGGCTCCACTACGTTGCGGGCGAGCACCTGTGCTTTGTCCACCGGGATGGTGAAGGCATCGGCAGGGATGATGGCATAGCGGTCGCCGCCGGCGCTCTGCATGGTCTTGTCATTGATCGCGTAGGCGATGGCCTTGCGGAGGTCCATGGGCGGGCTGTTCTTCTCATCGCGCGGCACCAGATAGACGGCATCGCGCGTGCCTTGGCGGTACTTCTCGGGCGGGATGGAGAAAGGCACCGGATCGCTCTTGTAGGCCTTGCGGCGCATCTGGTCGATGTACCAATCGGTGTTCAGCAGGCTGAGATTCACCACGCGCACATCGGTACGGATGTTCTCCACTTCCTGGGCGTACCAGAGCGGAAAGGTGTCGTTGTCGCCGTTGGTGAAGAGGATGGCGTTCGGCTCGCAGCTCTCCAGATAGTTGCTGGCGAGGTCGCGCGCTGGATAGCGGTTCCCGCGATTGTGGTCGTTCCAGCCATCGGCCAGCATCACCGCAGGAACCGCGAGGCCGATCATCGTGGCCAAGAGGCCGTGGGCGGCATCGGAGCGCATGAGCTTGCCGAGCCCTGCGAAGAGCGCCACTGCACCAACCCCTACTGCGCTCATGAAGAACAGGATGTACGACACGGCGTGGTGATCATCGGCCAAACCTTCGACCATGAACTTCAACGCGGCCAGTCCCAGCGCGCTGCCCGCCACGACAGCAAGGTCGCGCATGGCGATTCCGCGTGCGGCATCATAGAGCGCGAACACGCCCAAGCCGATCCAGATCGCGAAGGCATAGAAGGATCCCACATAGGCGTAGTCGCGCTCGCGCGGCTGGTATGGCGTCTGGTTGAGGTAGATGACGATCGCCACACCGGTGAAGAAGAAGAGCAGCATGACCACGCTCCAATCGCGCCCATGCCGCAACAACTGGTACACGAATCCAACGAGGCCGAGGATCAAGGGCAGCAGGTAGAATTTGTTCAGGGCCTTGTTGAGGGTCATGCTCGACGGCAGCTTATCCTGGTTGCCCAGCCGCTGCTCATCGATGGCCTTGATGCCCGTGAGCCAGTTGCCATCCATGATGCCGCCGTGGCCTTGCACATCGTTCTGGCGGCCCGCGAAATTCCACATGAAGTAGCGCCAGTACATCCAATCGAGCTGGTAAGCGCCGAAGAAGCGGAGGTTCTCCAGTTGGGTGGGCTTGTAGATCTTGGTGGTGCGCCCCTGGCGATCGGTGCCGCGCATGGCCATGCCCTTGAATTCGCTCCAGCTCTTATAGGCGCTGATGTGGCTCGGGCTCGAGCTGTACATGCGCGGGAACATCATGGTGAACTGGGGGTCGTACACCACCTCGGAGCCTTTGCGCTCATCGGTGACGATGTACTCGTGCCGCACGGTGTGGCCGGGGTTCAGTTCCACGAAATGGTCGGCGCTCCATCGGTCGTAGAACTTCTGAACGGCCTTGCCGCCCTTCTCCACCACGTACGTGGCGGTGTGCACGGGCGTGCCATCCTTGCGCTCGTTGCTGTACGGGCTGTCCCAGAACTGGCCGATCAGCAGCGGGCGGTCACCGTACTGCTCGCGGTTCAGGTAGCTGAGCAGGTTGAAGACGTTCTCCGGGTTGTTCTCGTCGATGGGCGGATTGGCCACGCTGCGCACCACGATCATGGCATAGCTGCTGTAGCCCACGAGGATCACGGCCACGCCCAGGATGACCGTGTTCCAGAGCACCTTGCCGTTCTTCTGCGTCCAGATCAGGCCCCAAGTGGTCAGGCCGATCAGGAGCAGCGCATACACCAGCACGCCTGAGTTGAAGGGCAGGCCCATGCCGTTCACGAAGCGGAGCTCGAACCAGCCGGCCAATTTCACCAAGCCAGGGATGATCACCGCCTGGATGGCACCCAGGATCACCGCAGAGACCACGAAGGTGAGCACCACGCCCCAGGTCGTTACCGGGTATCGCTTGAAGTAGTACACGAATGCGATGGCCGGGATGCAGAGCAGGTTGAGCAGGTGCACCCCGATGCTCAGGCCCATGAGGTAGGCGATGAGGATGAGCCATCGGATATTATGCGCCTCATCGGCCACGCTCTCCCATTTGAGGATCGCCCAGAACACGATGGCGGTGAAGAAGCTCGAGAGCGCGTACACCTCACCTTCCACCGCGCTGAACCAGAAGCTGTCGCTCCAGGTGTAGGCCAATGCGCCCACTGCTCCGCTGCCGAGTATGGCGTAAACGGCGCCCATGGTGAGCTCCCGGCTATCGCGCACGGCGAGCTTGTGCGCCATGTGCGTGATGCTCCAGAACAGGAAGAGGATGGTGAAAGCGCTGGCCAGCGCGCTCAGCACGTTCATGGCCACCGGCACATTCTCCGGCCCCACGAATGCACTGGCCACGCGGCCCAGGATCATGAACAATGGAGCGCCGGGCGGGTGCCCCACTTCCAGCTTGTAAGCCGTTGCGATGAACTCCCCACAGTCCCAGAAGCTCGCCGTGGGCTCGATGGTGGAGATGTAGGTCCATGCCGCCACCAGGAACACCGCCCAGCCGGTAATGATGTTCAGCTTCTTGTAATCCATGCGTGAGATCTCGTTCGGGAAGCGGCGAAAGTACCGAAAGAAGCATGGGGGCCTCCTTGCGGGTTTGGCGCTTAACGGAGCCTGGTGCTACATTCGCCGCGCTTTTCGAGAGAAGGGCGGTATTGGCCGATGGTGTAACTGGCAACACGTCTGATTTTGGTTCAGAAGAGTCTAGGTTCGAGCCCTAGTCGGCCAACAAGAGAGCCCCGCGATACGCGGGGCTTTTCGTTTGCCGTCCGCCAGGCACGAAGGATATGGCGGCGCCTGTAAGCAGGGGCGGGAAGTTCATGCCGCACGACCTGGATGCGCCGTGCGCCCAGTGCAGAAGGAACCATCCTTCCAGGTGCAGTTGCATGGTGAACGAACCGGGCCGCCTGAGGACCCGTGAGGGTCAATAGACGATCCGCTGCTGGGGGCTCTCCACCGCATTGCTCACGTGCAAGGCGCGGTCCACCAGCGTGATGGTGAATCGAACGGTGTCCGCCGGCCAGCCCGTTGGATAGCCAATCAATGGCCACGGTTTCAGTGCCACGGCAATCTCGCCCTCAAGCGTCTTGTTCTGCCCGGTGGGCGTGATCACCGGCACGCGATAGTACAGGGGGAGCGTGAATTCCACACGGCGCCATGTCCCGTTCTCGAGCGTGTCGTATTCGATGAAGAGGTTGTGGTAATAGGTGCTCGATGTGTCGAAGGGCGGCTGGTTGTCGGAATCACTCAGGCCGATGTCGCCATCGCCATCGGTGAAGGCGATCACCAGCGAGGCGGAATCGCCGAATTGCGTGAACGACTTGAACTCGATGGCGGGCTCCGGAGGGAACACCTCGGGCTTCTTGCATCCGATCAGCGTCGCATGCGCCACGGCCATGCCCCCGGCTACTTTCGCGATCCTTATCAATGCGTTGCGCATAGGCCAAAAGTAGCATGACGCCCCGCCTCGACGGCACCCTTCCTCAATTGCGCGAACGCATATTCTCGCTGAACAGCTCCGCTGCCTTCAACCATCTGGCCATCGACCTCTTCCGGCTGCATGCCGAACGGAACCCCGTGTACAAGGCCTTCCTCGAGGCGCTGCCAGGGAGAACCGGAGTCGAACGGGCAGCCGACATCCCCTGCCTGCCCATCACGGTCTTCCGCAATCAGCGCGTGCTCCTTGATGGGCTCGAACCTGCCCTGACTTTCACGAGCAGCGGCACCACGGGCAGCATTGCCAGCACGCACCTGTTGCCTTGGCCCGAGCACTACGAGCGCTCTTTCATGAGCTCCTTCTCTGCGGCTTACGGAAGCCCTTCGGAATGGCGGATCCTAGCGCTGCTGCCGGCCTACCTCGAGCGCCAGGGCAGTTCGCTCGTGTACATGGCTGAGAGGCTCGTCGCTGCGAGCGGCGACCCCCGAAGCGGTTTCTACCTGAACCAGTACGATGAGCTTGCCGAGGTGCTGAGACGATCGGAAACCGAGGGCCGCAAGACCCTGCTCCTCGGTGTCACCTTCGCGCTGCTCGACCTGGCCGAGAAGCACCCGATGCCCTTGCGTCACACCACCCTCATGGAGACCGGTGGCATGAAGGGACGAAGGCCGGAGATCGTGCGCGAAGAGCTGCACGCCATCCTGAAGCACGCGTTTCAGGTGCCCTCCATCCACAGCGAATACGGCATGACCGAATTGCTCTCGCAGGCTTGGAGCATCGGCGATGGACTTTACCGTTGCCCGCCGTGGATGCGCGTGCGCATCCGCGAGGTGAATGACCCTTTCGCTTCCGTTCCTGTTGGGCGTACCGGCGGCATCGATGTCTTCGACCTGGCCAACATCGCGAGCTGTCCCTTCATCAGCACGCAGGACCTCGGGCGCCTGCACGCCGATGGCTCGTTCGAGGTGCTGGGGCGATTCGATAACAGTGATGCGAGGGGGTGCAATCTGCTGCTGGAGGCTTAGCCCACCACCTTCAACAGGAAGTAATTCTTCTTGCCGCGTTGCAGCAGGAGGTATTTGCCATGCACGAGCAACTGCGATGATGCACCCTGATTGGGGACGACCTTCTCCTTGTTAACTGACAATGACCCCTCCATAATAGCCCTGCGCGCTTCTCCTGCAGATGGAAGAAAGCGACAACGCCAAAAGAGCTTGTCCAACGGAATCCCCCTCTCAATCTGCTCCAGACTCACGCCTTTCGGTTCGAAGACATCCGGATTAACAACTGTCTCATAGTGGTCAAGGCTATCAAGCAAATCCTCCCACGACTTCTCGGGAAGCGAGAGCAGTAAATCCTTAGAGTTCCCGAAAAGCGCCTCGGACGTTCTCTTAGCCGCCGAAAGCTCCGCCTCCCCATGCACCCGCCGCGTGATATCCTCCGCCAGCGCCTTCTGCACCGCGCGCAGGTGCGGCGCCTTGGCATGCTCCGCGATCAAGGCCTCCACGCGCTCACGCTCCCACGTGGTGAAGATGCGCAGGCACTTGGCGGCTTCTTCATCGCCCACGTTCATCCAGAACTGGTAGAACTTGTAGGGTGATGTGCGCTTGGCATCGAGCCACACATTCCCGCTCTCGCTCTTGCCGAACTTGCTCCCATCGGCCTTGGTGAGCAGCGGCGTGGTGATGGCGAAAGCGGGATTGCTCACTGCTTCCTCGCCGCCCATGCGCCGGATCAATTCCGTGCCCGTTGTGATGTTGCCCCACTGGTCGCTGCCACCCATCTGGAAGTTGCAGCCCTTGTTCTTCCATAGCCAGTAGAAGTCGTAGCCCTGCACCAGTTGGTAGCTGAACTCCGTGAAGCTGATGCCCGTCTCCAGGCGGTTCTTCACGCTGTCCTTGGCCATCATGTAGTTCACGGTGATGTGCTTGCCCACCTCGCGGATGAAGCGCAGGAAGCCCATCTCCTTGAACCAGTCGTAGTTGTTCACCAGCTCGGCGGCGTTGGGGCCGGTGAAGTCGATGAAGCGCTCGAGTTGCGCTTGCACGCAATGCTGGTTGTGGCGCAGCGCGTCCTCGTCGAGCAGGTTGCGCTCGGCACTCTTGCCGCTGGGGTCGCCCACCATGCCGGTGGCGCCGCCCACGAGCGCGATGGGCGTGTTTCCGCAGCGCTGGAAATGCACGAGCATCATGATCTGCACCATGTTGCCTACGTGCAGGCTGTCGGCCGTGGGGTCGAAGCCGATGTAGCCGCGCTGCGGGCCCTTGGCCAATTGCTCTTCGGCGCCGGGCATGCTGTCGTGCAGTAGTCCGCGCCAGCGGAGCTCGGTGATGTAGTTGGTCATTTCGAGAGGCCCGCGAACGGGCGGCGGCGAAGGTAGATGCCGGGAACGCCCGCCTACCTTGCGCGCCATGGACCTTGTCACGGGCGCCACTGGCATCGTGGGCACGCATCTGTTGCTGGAATTGCTCCGCGATGGGCGCGCGGTTCGGGCATTGCGACGAGGCTCATCGGATACGGGCATCGTCGCGCGCGTATTCAAGCACTATGGCGCAGCGCATTTGGAGAATCGCATCGAATGGATCGAGGGGGACCTGCTCGACGCAGTGGCCCTCGCTGAAGCGATGGATGGCGCGGAACGCGTTTACCACGCGGCTGCGCTGGTGAGCTTCGACCCGCGCAGGGCGGACGCGCTGCATGCGGTGAACGTGCAAGGCACGGCCAATGTGGTGAATGCCGCGCTCGAGGCCGGCGTGAAGCGTCTCTGCCATGTGAGCAGCACGGCCTCGATCGGCGCCGCGCCACAGGGTGTGATGCGCGATGAGTCGATGGCCTTCACGGATGGCCGCAACAGTTCCGATTATGCGCGCAGCAAGCATCTGGCAGAGCTCGAGGTGCATCGCGGCATCGCGGAGGGCCTCGATGCCGTGATCGTGAATCCGAGCGTGATCATCGGTCCCGGGTTGCCGGGGCGCAGCAGCATGACGCTCATCGAGCGGTTGCGGAAGGGCACGCGCTGGTACACCAGCGGGTCGAATGCGTTCGTCGATGCGCGGGATGTGGCGGCCTGCATGCGCAAGCTCATGGATCAGGGCTTTCCCGGCGAGCGCTATTTGCTCGTCGGCGAGAATGCGAGCTACAAGAGGTTGTTCGAGCTGGCGGCTGAAGGCTTCGGGCAGGAGCCACCCGCCTCAGAGGCGAAGCCGTGGATGCTCGCTTTGGCATGGCGCGCTGAGCGCATGCGTTCGCTGCTCACCGGATCATCGCCACTGGTCACGAAGGCTACGGTGTCGAGCGCTTTGAGCACCCGCGCCTACAGCAACGCGAAGGTCACCGCCGTGCTCGCGCATCAATTCCTGCCGCTCGAGGAATCCGTGGCCAACACGGTATCGTTCGCCGCAGCGGGCTGAGACCAGCCGTCCTTCATGCGGCGCAAGCGCTCCACCACTTCATCGTAGACCGCCTTCATTTCCTCAGGACGCATGGCGTAATAGTCGAAGCTCCTGCGGAAGGCAACGCTATCGATGCCATGCTCTGCATAGAGCTCCTTGTAGTAGAGTGCCATCGGCGGCGCGTCAGCGGGCACCACCATCATCTCCTGGCTCATGCGCGCCTCGAGCAGCGTCATGCCAACCATCACCTCCGTGAATCGCTCACGGTCGAGTACGTTCTCAGGCCGCGGGGCCTCTGCTTCGCATGCGGAGAGCAACAGGATCGTGATGATGAGCAGTGCCTTCATCGGGCGAATCGGAGGCGTTCTCCACGCATGGATGTATCCACTCTTCCTTCTGCGTAGCAGAGCCTGCCGTTCACCCAGGTGCGCAGCACGCGCGCGTGGAAGCGCTCCCCTTCGAATGGCGACCAGCCGCACTTGCTCAGCACCCCTTCGCGCGTCACGGTCCACGGCGCATCGAGGTCAATGAGGACCAGGTCGGCCTTCCAGCCTTCGCGCACATAACCGCGGTCAGCCAAGTCGAAGAGCCGTGCCGGCGCATGGCACATCTTCTCCACCACGTGCGGCACGGTGAGCACTCCGTGGCGCGCCAGTTCCAGCATCGCAGGCAAGGCATGCTGCACCAAGGGGCCGCCGCTGGGGCATTGCGCATACGGCAGGGCTTTCTCCTTCAGCGTGTGCGGCGCATGGTCGGTGGCCACCAAGTCGATCCGGCCATCGTGCAGGGCGCTGCGAATGGCGTCCCGGTCGGCCATAGTCTTCACGGCGGGGTTCCACTTGATCAAACTGCTCTTGGCGGCGTAATCGGCATCGGTGAACCAGAGATGGTGCACGCACGCTTCCGCAGTGATGCGCTTGGCGTCCAACGGGCCCGGCTCAAAGAGCTCCAGCTCGCGCGCCGTGCTGATGTGCAGCACATGCAACCGTGTGCCGAAGGCCTTCGCCCGCTCAACCGCTTCACTGCTGCTCGTGTAGCAGGCCTCGGCGCTTCGAATCAGCGGATGCTCCTCGATGGGGATATCAAGACCGAAGCGGGCGATGCGCTTCTCCAGTTCGAGCTTGATCGTGGGGTCATCCTCGGCGTGGATGGCGAGGAGCATGTGCGCACGGCGGAAGAGCGTGTCGCGCGCGGCAGCTTCGCTGATCACCATGTCGCCGGTGCTGCTGCCGAGGAATGCTTTCAGCCCGCATACCATGCGCGGATCGGTGCGAACGACCTCTTCGATGTTGGCAGCGCCGCAGCCCATGTAGAAGGAATAGTTCACCACGCTGCTCGCAGCGCCCATCCGGTATTTCTCTTCGAGCAGCTCCTGCGTGAGCGTCTGCGGCACCGTGTTGGGCATCTCCATGTAGCTGGTGATGCCGCCCGCGGCCGCAGCCGCGCTCCCATGCGCGATGTCCTCCTTGTGCGTGAGGCCCGGCTCACGGAAATGCACTTGATCGTCGATGGCCCCAGGCAGGAGGTGCCGGCCCCGAGCATCGTGCTCCTTCGCGCCCGCCGCCGCCCCGATGCCTTCCGGCGCAACGCGCTCGATGCGGTCGCCATGCACGAGCACATCGGCGTGGAGCACGGTCCCTTCGTTCACCACCTGCGCATCGCGGATCAGCAGCTTCTCCATGGCATCACTTGATCCATCCGCCGAAGCGCATCTGCAGCACGCCGATGATGGCCTCGCGGAAGATGCTCGAGTTCATCTTGCTGGTGCCCTTGGCCCGGTCGATGAAGGTGATGGGCACTTCAACGATGCGGAAGCCCTTGCGCCGGGTGCGGTACTTCATCTCGATCTGGAAGGCGTAGCCTATGAAGCGCACTTCATCCAAAGGCAGCGCTTCGAGCACGCGACGCGTGTAGCACACGAAGCCCGCCGTGGTGTCGCGCACGCCAAGCCACAGGATGGCGCGCACATAGAGCGATGCGCAGTAGCTCAGGATGATGCGGTCCCAGCTCCAATCACGCACCTGGCCGCCTTTCACATAGCGGGAGCCTACGCTCATATCGCCGCCATCGGCGCAGGCCCTCCAGAGCCGCACCAGGTCTTCGGGGTTGTGCGAGAAGTCAGCGTCCATCTCGAAGATGAAGCCGTAGCCATTGGCCAGCGCCCACTTGAAACCGGTGATGTACGCCGTGCCCAGGCCTTGCTTGCCCGCTCGTTCAATCAGATGGATGCGGCCCGGGTGCAGGCCCTGGGCCGCTTTCACCAGCTCAGCAGTGCCGTCTGGCGAGCCATCATCAACGATGAGCAGGTCGAACGCAGGTTGCAGTCCGATCACATGCGCGATGACTTCGCGAATGTTCTCGCGCTCGTTGTAGGTGGGGATGATGACGAGGCGCTCGGGCAAGGCGGCAGGCTCATGCGAACGGTTCCGCAGCGAGCGCGGCTAAGATACCTGTCGGTACGAAGGCGAAACGCCGCTCCGCGCTCCGCCAACGCGCTTCGCGAAGGCGGAGTCAGCGCAGCAGGTTCACATGCCCGATGCGCTCCACCCGATCGCCGCTGTATGAATCCTTCACGCGCACCTGCCAGACATACACGTCCATGGGGGCATCGGACCCGTCGGCCATGCGGCCATCCCAAGCCTCGCCCGGTGTCTCGCTCATGAACACCCGCAAGCCCCATCGGTCGTACACCTCGAAACGGTAGAATCGCTCATCGATGCCGAAGGTGATCGGCACGAAGCCCTCGTTCTTGTTGTCGTTGTTCGGGGTGAAGGTGTTCGGGACCCAGAGCACCATGCCATCGGCGAGGGCGATGGTGCGGCAGATCGTATCAGCGCACGACGCGCTCGCATAAGCGATCAAGCAGACGCCGAATGCATCGCCGATCTGTGCGGGGAAGGTGTAGCGCAGGTCAAGCTCTTCGGATATAGGCTCTTCATTGATCTGCCAAGAATAGGCGTTGGCGCCTATGGTCGTATTGCTGAAGAAGCCGACCGGCTGCAGGGTGGTGATCACATCAGGCAGCATGGTGAAGTTGGCGATCGGCTGTGAGTAGGCGCTCACCGCATCTTCCACCGTCACGGTATCCGCTCCGCAACCATTGCCGGCATCGATGATCAAGGTCACATCGTAGCTGCCGGGCGCATCGATCGTGTAGGTGAGCGGCGCGCACCCCACGATGGCCGGCGCATTGCCGATGAGCCACGTGCAGGTGCCGGTGCCCGTATAGCCGTGCGAGAGGCTCACTTCCAATGGAACGCATTCACCATCGCTTTCTACAGTGAAGTCGGCTACTGCGGGCGGGATTACCAGAGCGCTGATCGTCGCGCTGACCACCGGGCATGGCGGCGCCGGGGTCACCATGTAGGTGTATGAGCCGCTGAGGCCCGTGCCCGGGTCGAAATTGCCCGTTGCCGGGCTTCCGTCAGGGCCGGTCCATGCACCACCTGCATCCGGAGCGCCTCCCAGAATCGTGAACAGGTCTATCGGATCATCGGTTGAGCAAAGCGTTACAGTGCCATCCATGCCTGCATTGCCCGCAATGCCTACGGACACCAGCACCGTTGCGTCGTCGCTCAAGCACGGCGCAATGCCGGTAACGGTGTAGGTGTACAACCCATCCTGATGGATGGCTGGATCGAATCCGCCGCCGAAGGGGGCGCCACCGGGACCGGTCCATGCACCGCCGGGATCAGGTGCGCCACCGAGCATCGTGATCAGGTTCACCACCGGCGCGGTGCTGCAGATGCTCAAGGTGCCATCCTCTCCGGCAACAGGAACCGGATTGATGATGACCTGCACGGTACTGCTGGCCGAAGGGCAAGGCGCGTTGCCTGCAACGGTGTAGGTGTAATTGCCGGCCAACGCGGTCGATGGGTCGATGGTGGTCCCATTCGGGCTTCCGTCTGGGGCCGTCCAGCTTCCCCCGGCATCCAGGGTGCCACTGAGACCATCAAACAAGGAAGTGATGGCGCCGCTCTCGCAAAGGGTGATTGACCCACCATTACCTGCGAGGGGCGCCGCAATCACTGAGATCGTAAGCATGGCTTCATCGTCCGGACAGCTGCCTGTGCCAACGACCGTATAGGTGAAGATGCCGGATCCGTCAGTGGCCGGATCGAAGGTCGGCGCAACGGGAGCGCCAAGGGCATTGGTCCATTCACCACCTGCATCGGGTGAGCCACCGAGCTGAGCAAGCATGTTGAAGGCTGCCTGCGCGTTGCACACCACGATGCTCGCATCGTCGCCAGCATTGGGCCCAGGCAAAAGGTTCACGGTCACTGCCGCAGTAGCATCTGGACAAGCCGCGCCCGCGATGGTATAGGTTTGATTACCGGGCGCGTCCACGGCTGGGTCGAAGGTGCCATCAAACGTGATTCCGTTCGGATGCGTCCATGTGCCGCCAGCTTGCGGGTTCCCACCGAGCAGGTTGAAGAGATCCACTGCCGCACTGCCAGGGCACAAGTCAATCGAAGCCGGCATTCCTGCATTCCCCGGAGCCTCCTCGGTGATGCTCACTACGGAACTGGCCCCCACGCAAGGCGCCACCGCTGCGATCGCATACGTGTAGCTGCCGGCCAGCATCGTCGCCGGATCGTAGCTGCCGCCGGCCACCGGCGAGGGGCCGCTCCACGTGCCGCCCGCATCAGGCGTGCCGCCCAGCAGCGCGAAGAGGTCGATCGCCGCGCCGCTCGCGCAGAGCGTGGCCGAGCCGTCGGTGCCCGCGTCCGGCGATGCGCTCTCGGTGACGGTGACCGTCGCGGAGGCGTCCGTGCAGGGTGCGACTCCGTTCACCGTGTACACGTAGGCGCCGGGATCCATCGTCGCCGGATCATAGTTCCCGCCGGCAACCGGTGACGGGCCGCTCCAGGTGCCGCCCGCCTGCGGTGCGCCGCCGAGCTGAGCGAACAGGTCGATCGCTGCCCCGACATCACAGACGGTAACGCTGCCATCGCTGCCCGCATCGGCCGGTGCGTTCTCGGTGATCGTCACCGTGGCGCTGCTGCCCACGCAAGGCGCCACCGCCGCGATCGCATACGTGTAGCTGCCGGCCAGCATCGTCGCCGGATCGTAGCTGCCGCCGGCCACCGGCGAGGGGCCGCTCCACGTGCCGCCCGCATCAGGCGTGCCGCCCAGCAGCGCGAAGAGGTCGATCGCCGCGCCGCTCGCGCAGAGCGTGGCCGAGCCGTCGGTGCCCGCGTCCGGCGATGCGCTCTCGGTGACGGTGACCGTCGCGGAGGCGTCCGCGCAAGGAGCGACACCGGTCACGGTATACACGTATGCGCCGGGGGCCATCGTCGCCGGATCGTAGCTGCCGCCGGCAACCGGTGACGGGCCGCTCCAGGTGCCGCCCGCCTGCGGTGCGCCGCCGAGCTGAGCGAACAGGTCGATCGCTGCCCCGACATCACAGACGGTAACGCTGCCATCGCTGCCCGCATCGGCCGGTGCGTTCTCGGTGATCGTCACCGTGGCGCTGCTGCCCACGCAAGGCGCCACCGCCGCGATCGCATACGTGTAGCTGCCGGCCAGCATCGTCGCCGGATCGTAGCTGCCGCCGGCCACCGGCGAGGGGCCGCTCCACGTGCCGCCCGCATCAGGCGTGCCGCCCAGCAGCGCGAAGAGGTCGATCGCCGCGCCGCTCGCGCAGAGCGTGGCCGAGCCGTCGGTGCCCGCGTCCGGCGATGCGCTCTCGGTGACGGTGACCGTCGCGGAGGCGTCCGTGCAGGGTGCGACTCCGTTCACCGTGTACACGTAGGCGCCGGGATCCATCGTCGCCGGATCATAGTTCCCGCCGGCAACCGGTGACGGGCCGCTCCAGGTGCCGCCCGCCTGCGGTGCGCCGCCGAGCTGAGCGAACAGGTCGATCGCTGCCCCGACATCACAGACGGTAACGCTGCCATCGCTGCCCGCATCGGCCGGTGCGTTCTCGGTGATCGTCACCGTGGCGCTGCTGCCCACGCAAGGCGCCACCGCCGCGATCGCATACGTGTAGCTGCCGGCCAGCATCGTCGCCGGATCGTAGCTGCCGCCGGCCACCGGCGAGGGGCCGCTCCACGTGCCGCCCGCATCAGGCGTGCCGCCCAGCAGCGCGAAGAGGTCGATCGCCGCGCCGTTCGCGCAGAGCGTGGCCGAGCCGTCGGTGCCCGCGTCCGGCGATGCGCTCTCGGTGACGGTGACCGTCGCGGAGGCGTCCGCGCAAGGAGCGACACCGGTCACGGTATACACGTATGCGCCGGGGGCCATCGTCGCCGGATCGTAGCTGCCGCCGGCAACCGGTGACGGGCCGCTCCAGGTGCCGCCCGCCTGCGGTGCGCCGCCGAGCTGAGCGAACAGGTCGATCGCTGCCCCGACATCACAGACGGTAACGCTGCCATCGCTGCCCGCATCGGCCGGTGCGTTCTCGGTGATCGTCACCGTGGCGCTGCTGCCCACGCAAGGCGCCACCGCCGCGATCGCATACGTGTAGCTGCCGGCCAGCATCGTCGCCGGATCGTAGCTGCCGCCGGCCACCGGCGAGGGGCCGCTCCACGTGCCGCCCGCATCAGGCGTGCCGCCCAGCAGCGCGAAGAGGTCGATCGCCGCGCCGTTCGCGCAGAGCGTGGCCGCGCCGTCGGTGCCCGCGTCCGGCGATGCGCTCTCGGTGACGGTGACCGTCGCGGAGGCGTCCGCGCAGGGTGCGACTCCGTTCACCGTGTACACGTAGGCGCCGGGATCCATCGTGGCCGGATCGTAGTTGCCGCCGGCCACCGGTGACGGGCCGCTCCAGGTGCCGCCCGCCTGCGGTGCGCCGCCGAGCTGAGCGAACAGGTCGATCGCTGCCCCGACATCACAGACGGTAACGCTGCCATCGCTGCCCGCATCGGCCGGTGCGTTCTCGGTGATCGTCACCGTGGCGCTGCTGCCCACGCAAGGCGCCACCGCCGCGATCGCATACGTGTAGCTGCCGGCCAGCATCGTCGCCGGATCGTAGCTGCCGCCGGCCACCGGCGAGGGGCCGCTCCACGTGCCGCCCGCATCAGGCGTGCCGCCCAGCAGCGCGAAGAGGTCGATCGCCGCGCCGTTCGCGCAGAGCGTGGCCGCGCCGTCGGTGCCCGCGTCCGGCGATGCGCTCTCGGTGACGGTGACCGTCGCGGAGGCGTCCGCGCAAGGAGCGACACCGGTCACGGTATACACGTATGCGCCGGGGGCCATCGTCGCCGGATCGTAGCTGCCGCCGGCAACCGGTGACGGGCCGCTCCAGGTGCCGCCCGCCTGCGGTGCGCCGCCGAGCTGAGCGAACAGGTTCACCGCGGCCCCATCGCTGCACACGGTGATCGCGCCGTCAGCGCCTGCGTTCGTGGCGGAGTTCTCGGTGACGGTGACCGTCGCTGATGCATCCGCGCAGGGCGCCACGCCGTTCACCGTGTACACGTATGCGCCGGGATCCATCGTGGCGGGGTCGTAGCTGCCGCCGGACACCGGCGAGGGGCCGCTCCAGGTTCCGCCCGCTTGCGGTGCGCCGCCGAGCTGAGCGAACAGGTTCACCGCGGCCCCATCGCTGCACACGGTGATCGCGCCGTCAGCGCCTGCGTTCGTGGCGGAGTTCTCGGTGACGGTGACCGTCGCTGATGCATCCGCGCAGGGTGCGACTCCGTTCACCGTGTACACGTAGGCGCCGGGATCCATCGTCGCCGGATCATAGTTCCCGCCGGCAACCGGTGACGGGCCGCTCCATGAACCGCCAGCCTGTGGCGCTCCGCCGAGCGCTGCGAAGAGCGATTGCGCGGCACCATCGCTGCACACGGTGAGCGCGCCGTCGGCGCCTGCGTTCGTGGCGGAGTTCTCCGTGACGGTGATCGTCGCTGATGCATCCGCGCAGGGAGCGACGCCGTTCACCGTGTACACGTATGCGCCGGGATCCATCGTCGCCGGGTCGTAGCTGCCGCCGGCCACCGGTGACGGGCCGCTCCAGGTTCCGCCCGCTTGCGGTGCGCCGCCGAGCTGAGCGAACAGGTTCACCGCGGCCCCATCGCTGCACACGGTGATCGCGCCGTCGGCGCCCGCGTTCGTGGCGGAGTTCTCGGTGACGGTGACCGTCGCGGAGGCGTCCGCGCAAGGAGCGACGCCGTTCACCGTGTACACGTATGCGCCGGGATCCATCGTGGCGGGGTCGTAGCTGCCGCCGGCCACCGGCGAGGGGCCGCTCCAGGTTCCGCCCGCTTGCGGTGCGCCGCCGAGCTGAGCGAACAGGTTCACCGCGGCCCCATCGCTGCACACGGTGATCGCGCCGTCAGCGCCTGCGTTCGTGGCGGAGTTCTCGGTGACGGTGACCGTCGCTGATGCATCCGCGCAGGGCGCCACGCCGTTCACCGTGTACACGTATGCGCCGGGATCCATCGTGGCGGGGTCGTAGCTGCCGCCGGACACCGGCGAGGGGCCGCTCCAGGTTCCGCCCGCTTGCGGTGCGCCGCCGAGCTGAGCGAACAGGTTCACCGCGGCCCCATCGCTGCACACGGTGATCGCGCCGTCAGCGCCTGCGTTCGTGGCGGAGTTCTCGGTGACGGTGACCGTCGCTGATGCATCCGCGCAGGGTGCGACTCCGTTCACCGTGTACACGTAGGCGCCGGGATCCATCGTCGCCGGATCATAGTTCCCGCCGGCAACCGGTGACGGGCCGCTCCAGGTGCCGCCCGCCTGCGGTGCGCCGCCGAGCTGAGCGAACAGGTTCACCGCTGCCCCATCGCTGCACACGGTGAGCGCGCCGTCGGCGCCCGCGTTCGTGGCGGCGTTCTCCGTGACGGTGACCGTCGCTGATGCATCCGCGCAGGGCGCCACGCCGTTCACCGTGTACACATAGGCACCGGGGTTCATCGTGGCGGGGTCGTAGTTGCCGCCGGCCACTGGTGAAGGACCGCTCCAGGTGCCGCCCGCCTGTGGCGTTCCGCCAAGCGCTGCGAAGAGCGATTGCGCGGCGCCGTCGCTGCACACGGTGAGCGCGCCGTCGGCGCCCGCGTTCGTGGCGGCGTTCTCCGTGACGGTGATCGTCGCCGTCGCGTTCGTGCAAGGCGCCACGCCGTTCACGGTGTACACATAGGCACCGGGGTTCATCGTGGCCGGGTTGTAGTTGCCACCAACAACAGGAGATGGTCCAGCCCATGCTCCGCCTGCTTGAGGTGCGCCGCCCAGCGCTGCGAAGAGCGATTGCGCCGCGCCATTGCTGCACACGGTCAGCGCGCCGTCGGCGCCGGCGTTGGTCGCTGCGTTCTCGGTGACGGTGATCGTCGCCGTCGCGTTCGTGCAAGGCGCCACGCCGTTCACGGTGTACACATAGGCACCGGGGTTCATCGTGGCCGGGTTGTAGTTGCCACCGACAACAGGAGATGGTCCAGCCCATGCTCCGCCTGCTTGAGGTGCGCCGCCCAGCGCTGCGAAGAGCGATTGCGCCGCGCCATTGCTGCACACGGTCAGCGCGCCATCGGTTCCGGCGTTGGTCGCTGCGTTCTCGGTGACGGTGATCGTCGCCGTCGCGTTCGTGCAAGGCGCCACGCCGTTCACGGTGTACACATAGGCACCGGGGTTCATCGTGGCCGGGTTGTAGTTGCCACCGACAACAGGAGATGGTCCAGCCCATGCTCCGCCTGCTTGAGGTGTGCCGCCCAGCGCTGCGAAGAGCGATTGCGCCGCGCCATTGCTGCACACGGTCAGCGCGCCGTCGGCGCCGGCGTTGGTCGCTGCGTTCTCGGTGACGGTGATCGTCGCCGTCGCGTTCGTGCAAGGCGCCACGCCGTTCACGGTGCACACTAGGCACCGGGGTTCATCGTGGCCGGGTTGTAGTTGCCACCGACAACAGGAGATGGTCCGGCCCACGTTCCGCCTGCTTGCGGTGCGCCGCCCAGCGCTGCGAAGAGCGATTGCGCGGCGCCATTGCTGCACACGGTCAGCGCGCCATCGGTTCCGGCGTTGGTCGCTGCGTTCTCGGTGAGGGGGATCGTCGCCGTCGCGTTCGTGCAAGGCGCCACGCCGTTCACGGTGTACACATAGGCACCGGGGTTCATCGTGGCCGGGTTGTAGTTGCCACCGACAACAGGAGATGGTCCAGCCCATGCTCCGCCTGCTTGAGGTGTGCCGCCCAGCGCTGCGAAGAGCGATTGCGCCGCGCCATTGCTGCACACGGTCAGCGCGCCGTCGGCGCCGGCGTTGGTCGCTGCGTTCTCGGTGACGGGCGATCGTCGCCGTCGCGTTCGTGCAAGGCGCCACGCCGTTCACGGTGTACACATAGGCACCGGGGTTCATCGTGGCCGGGTTGTAGTTGCCACCGACAACAGGAGATGGTCCGGCCCACGTTCCGCCTGCTTGCGGTGCGCCGCCCAGCGCTGCGAAGAGCGATTGCGCGGCGCCATTGCTGCACACGGTCAGCGCGCCATCGGTTCCGGCGTTGGTCGCTGCGTTCTCGGTGACGGTGATCGTCGCCGTCGCGTTCGTGCAAGGCGCCACGCCGTTCACGGTGTACACATAGGCACCGGGGTTCATCGTGTCCGGGTTGTTGCCACCGACAACAGGAGATGGTCCAGCCCATGCTCCGCCTGCTTGAGGTGTGCCGCCCAGCGCTGCGAAGAGCGATTGCGCCGCGCCATTGCTGCACACGGTCAGCGCGCCGTCGGCGCCGGCGTTGGTCGCTGCGTTCTCGGTGACGGTGATCGTCGCCGTCGCGTTCGTGCAAGGCGCCACGCCGTTCACGGTGTACACATAGGCACCGGGGTTCATCGTGGCCGGGTTGTAGTTGCCACCGACAACAGGAGATGGTCCGGCCCACGTTCCGCCTGCTTGCGGTGCGCCGCCCAGCGCTGCGAAGAGCGATTGCGCGGCGCCATTGCTGCACACGGTCAGCGCGCCATCGGTACCGGCGTTCGGCGGCGGGTTCTCTGCAACCGTCACGGTGGCGGTTGAATTCGCGCAAGGCGCGGGGTTGGTCACCGTGTAGGTGTAAACGCCTGGATTCATCGTGGGCGGATTGAAATTGCCGCCCACTACCGGTGAAGGACCGCTCCAAGCACCTCCCGCTGCGGGCGTTCCGCCTAATTGCGCGATAAGCGAGAACGACGCGCCATTGCCGCACACGGTGATGTTCCCATTGATGCCCGCGCTGCCTGCCGCACTTTGGTTAACCGTTACAGTTGCCGAGGCGTTCTGGCAGCCATTCCCCACCGTATAGGTATAGTCCCCATAAGCATCAGTGGCTGGATTGAAGGTGCCACTATGCGCTCCGCCAGGACCTACCCATACGCCACCAGCTTGAGGGGTGCCGCCAAGTTGGGCGAATAGGTTGATGGGCGGTGTGCCTGGGCAGCTGGCAACAATTGTCGAGGTTCCAGCATTCGGCGGGATGGGCGGCGCTGCCACCACATTGATCGTGAGCTGGTAATTGGAAAGGTTCTGCAGCGGACAGGCATTGTCGTTCACATCCACCAGCACGGAAACAGGCGAGAGGGCGAGCACGGGTGTCCAGCACAAGGTGGCCACCGCCGGGTTCGTGCCGTTGACGATGAAAGTTGCACCCGGCAGCTGGGCAGTGATCTGGGATGAGAGCGTGACCACCGCCAATGGATCCACATCCGTGAAGGTGAGGTCAACGCACGAAGGCACACCGTCGCACATCTCCACGGAAGTGGAACTGGTGATTACCCCGCTGGTGATCGAGGTGGGCCCAACATTATCCGCAGGCGGATCGGAGCAGGGGATCACGATGAATAGGAAGTCGCGCATCACCGTGCCGATGAGCTGTCCCATGGCATTGTAGGAGGCGACCTGCAAGGCGATGACGTAGCTGCCCGTGATCGTGGGCGTGAAGTTGATGGTGCCCGTGTTGGTGTCGAGCGTGATGCCCGGGATGGGCACGGCCGCGGTGAAGCCCGGCTGATAGGTCACGTTGGTGGGCAGAGGGGCGCCGAATCGCGCGCTGATGAACGAGTAAACCAGCGTGTTGCCGTCCGCATCGGTGACCTGCGGGTTGTAGGAGACCGGTTCGCCCACGCACACGTAAGGAATGGTCATGTCACCGAACTGCGGCGATTGGTCGCAGAGCCCGCCCAGGTTGTTGAGCGTGGCATTCACGTACATGCCGGGCGTGAGCAGCACGTTCTGGGTGGCGGACCGGCAGCAGATCGCCCAACTGATGTTCCAGCTGTTGCACGGCGACAGATTCAGTGTGACCTGGAACTGGTAGTGCATGACCCCGGGCAGCGTACCGCCGTTGCAGGTGCTGTTAAGCAATTGCGATCCGCATAGCTGCGAAACCTCGTTGGCCTGCACCAACGGGATACTGTTCAGCGTGAAGTTGACCCCGCAGTTATTCGTGAAGCTGAGCGCGTGCGGAGTGAGCGGTGCACCAGCGCAATCGAGGAATAGGTCGAGTGTGATGGTGTACGAATTCCCTCCATTGCACTCATAGGTGATGTTCGCGCCGCTGAAATGATCGGCGCGTACAGCCACGAATCCCATCGCCATAGTGACGAAGGCCGCAATGCGCTTCAGGGTTCCGGCGAATGGCATTTCAGTGCGCCCCGGCTAATGGACAGGGCCGTGTCCGAAGGGCGTCGAAGTTAATCAAACCCATTATCGTTCAGGTGGTTAAGGCATCATCATGATTGACGCTGGTACGTGAATGCCACATGAACTGTTCAACGCGCTGATTTAACCCGGCACTGTCCGACCAATCCAGCTGTGCGCGGCTACTTTTGCCGCCCGTGCAAAATGGCCTTGCCATGGATTGACGCGGATCCTTCGAACATCGGCGCCCCCCTTCGCCCTCATGACAAGACCCCGCCAACAATTCCCCGCTGGCCGTACCCTGCTGCTTCTGCTTGCCGGTGCTTTCGCTTTCGGGCTGGAAGCGCAGATTGACACGCTCGTGAATCCAGCGCCGCCGGACACATCATCGGCCAATCGCCCGCAACTGCCGGTCTTCACCCTTACCACTGACGACCTCGATGGTGAACTGGGAAATCAGGACATCAGCGGGATCCTGCAATCGTCGCGCGACCCCTTCACAGCAGTGGCGGGCTTCAACTTCGGCCAGGCGCGCTTCCGGATACGCGGCTACGATGGCGAGAACACGATCGTGACCATCAACGGGCTGCGCGTGAACGACCTGGAGACGGGCTGGGCCGTATGGAGCAATTGGGCGGGCTTGAACGATGTGACCCGCTGGATGCAGGTCCGCACCGGAATCGGCCCGAGCCGGGTGGTGTTCGGCGGGTTGGGTGGCACCACCGACATGGACATCCGTCCGAGCGCCTTGCGGAAAGGCGTCCGGGCGTCCTACGCCAGCGCCAACCGCGCGTACCGCAACCGTGCGATGTTCACCTATGCCTCGGGCGTGAATCCCAAGGGCTGGTCGATCGCGGTGAGCGGCTCACGGCGTTGGGCGGAGGAAGGCTATGTGGAGGGCACTTCGTTCGATGCGTATTCCTATTACCTCGGCGCGGAGAAACGGATCAATGCGAAGCACTCGATCAGCTTGAGCGCATTCGGTGCCGCCATCTCCCAGGGCAGGCAGGCGTTGGCGGTGCAAGAAGCCTATGATCTCACGGATAATCCCTGGTACAACCCGAACTGGGGCTATCAGGCCGGGCAGAAGCGCAACGCGAAGATGAGCCGCGACCACAAGCCGATGATCGTACTCTCCCATCGCATGCAGGTGAGCCCGGCCGCACGCCTCATCACCTCAGCCTATTACACCTTCGGACGCGATGGACTAACCGGCCTGAACTGGTTCGATGCCAAGGACCCGCGCCCGGACTACTACCGATACCTGCCGAGCTATTTCCGTTTCCAGGATGCCGAGCTGTTCGCGCCGCAGACCCGCGCCTGGCAGAACGATGTGAACACCCGGCAGATCAACTGGGACCAGCTCTGGTTCGCCAACGGCAAGAACATCTACCAAGTGGAGAACGCCAACGGGATAAATGGCAACACCGTCACGGGCAACCGCAGCAAGTACGTGGTTGAGGAAGCCCGGCAGGACCCTACCCGCTTCGGCCTGAACAGCGTTTGGGACAAGGCGCTCAGCGACCGCACCCACCTTACGGTCGGCGGCAGCTTCCACCAGCAGAGCACGCACTATTTCCGCGTGATGAATGACCTGCTCGGCGGCGACTTCTGGCTCGACATCGACCAGTTCGCCGACCGCGATTTCAATGACACGCTCATCTCGCAGAACGACCTGAGCACCACGAACAAGCTCGTCCGCGAGGGCGATGTGTTCGGCCACGACTACAGGATCCACACGCGTTACGCCAACCTCTTCGGGCAATGGGAGGGCAAATGGAACAGGGTCGAGGCGTACATCGGCGCCGACCTCTCGCACACGAGCTTCTGGCGCGAAGGCAACCTGCGCAACGGCCGCTTCCCCGACAACTCGTTCGGCGAATCGGAGAAGCAGGGCTTCCTCGGCTATGGCTTGAAGGGCGGCATCATCGGGAAGGTCACTGGCCGTCACTTCATCACGCTGAACGCGGCGCACATCGTGCGAGCGCCCAGCAGCAACAACGCCTACCTCTCGCCGCGCGTGCGTGACGCTGTGGTGGCGGGCTTGACGGCAGAGCGGGCGAGCGGCGCTGATCTGAGCTACGTGCTGAAGTCGCCCAAGGTGAAGGGCCGCGCCACGCTGTACTATACGCGCATCGCCGATCAGGTGTGGAACCGCAGCTATTACCACGACGAGTTCCTCACCATCGTGAACTACACCATGACCGGCGTGGATCAGGTGCATCAGGGCATCGAGCTCGGCGTGGAGGCCAACCTCACCAGCACATGGCAGCTCACGGCCGTGCATGCCGGTGGCGATTACCGCTACGATTCGAGACCAACGGCTACCGTGACGCGCAACAACAGTGATGAAGTATTCGCGCAGGACCGGACCGTGTACTGGAAAGGCTACCGCGTGGGCGGCATGCCGCAGAGCGCAACGTCGCTCGGGCTGCGCTACAACTCACCGAGATTCTGGTTCGCTGGCGCCAGCGCCAACCACTTCCGCCACATCTACCTCGACCCCAACCCTGATCGCCGCACGCAAGAGGCGCTGGAGAACCTGGTGACCAGCGATCCGCAATGGGATGGCCTGCTCAACCAGACGCGCCTCGATGACAACCTCACTGTTGACCTCTTCGCAGGCAAGAGCTGGATGTTCAAGCGCAAGTACCGCCTGGCGGTGAACGTGAGCGTGAGCAACGTTCTCGACAACCGCGATTTCCGCGTGGGCGGCTTCGAGCAGCTCCGCTACGACCGCATGGATCCTGACCGCTTCCCGCCGAAGTACAGCTACCTCTTCGGCCGGAACTACTTCGCCATGCTCACTTTCAGCTTCTGACCCAACGCACAACCGCATCATCCGATGATCCGCAATATCGCCATCGCCTTCTCCGCCGCCGCGCTCCTGATCCTTGCCGGCTGCGAGAAGGAGCTCGACTCCCCGCCCGTGCGCACGCTGCCCGTTGGGCAGGTGATGACCGTGGCGCAATTGCGCGCCTTGTTCACCGGGGTGCCGCACACCTTCACCGGTGACAGCAGCGTGTACGCCGTGGTGACCGCCGACGAGGAAAGCGGCAACCTGTACAAGAATGTTTATGTGCAGGACCACACCGGCGCCATCGTGCTGCGCTTGATCAACAGCGGGGGCCTCTATCAGGGCGACAGCATCCGCATCTATCTGCCGGGCACCATCCTCGGCGCCTACAATGGACTGTTGCAGCTGGACAACGTGGACGTTGACAACAATGTGGTGAAGCAGGCGGCCGGGGTGGAGAAGCAGCCGGAACTCGTTACCATCGCGCAGATCACGCCGGCGATGCAGGGCCGGTTGGTGAAGCTCGAAGGCGTGGAGTTCGTCGTTAGCGAGGCGTGCAATGGCCTCACCTATGCGGATGCCGCCGGACAGGAGACATTGAACCGCACCCTTACCGATTGCTCCGGCACCGTGCTTGTGCGCAATAGCGGCTATGCCAATTTCGCAGGTCAGCAGCTTCCCAGCGGCAACGGCAGCATCATCGCCGTGGTCGGCCAGTTCAATGATGACATGCAGCTCTTCATCCGCAGGGTGAGCGAGGTGCAGATGAACGGCGCACGCTGTGCGCCATGCCCGGTGCCCTGCGCCGCAGCAGCGAACCTCTCGCAGGATTTCGCCACAGCAGTGACCAACGTGGACTTCGCTGCGGATTGTTGGTACAACCAGGCCCAAGTGGGGAGCCGGTTCTGGCGCGGTACCAGCGTGAGCGGCAATATGGCGGTGCAAGCCACGGCCTTCGGGAGCAGTAACGCCAGCGATGTTTCGTGGCTGGTATCCGCACCTGTGAATTTTCAGCCCGGCATGGTGCTGAGCTTCCGCAGCCAGCGCGGATTCGGCGTTGCCACGCACGACCCTTTCTCGCTCTTCGTGAGCACCAACTACACGGGCCTCAACCTCGCGACCGCCAATTGGACACAGGTGACCGGCTTCCCATACGCCAATACCTCCACGGCGGATCAGGTATGGGTCGATAGCGGCCCTATTGATCTCAGCGCAGCCTTGCCCGGCGGATTCTCAGGGCCCTTCGTGGTTGGTTTCCGCTACACCGGCAGCGGCACGGGAGGTGAAACCACCAACTTCCGCATCGACGACGTAGCGATCCAGTGATTGCCTTCCCAACGCACCCCTAACCCTTCAGACCATGAGACACATTACCCTTCTCGCGTTCGCCGCGTTGCTCTCCGCTGCGGCCCACGGCCAAGTGATCTTCACCAGCGGCTTCGAGGACTGGAACGCCGGCTTGCCTACCGATTGGTACGGCAGCAAGAGCAACCTGCCGCAGAGCGGCGTGGAGCAAGTGACCGCCGATGTGCATGGCGGCGCGAACGCCGTGCGGCTGATCAAGGCCAGCACCGGTCATCAACGCTTCACCACGCAGGTGCAGACCGTAGTGGCCAATACCGAGTACGAAGTGCGCTTCTGGGTGCGCGGCGAAGGGCAGATCCGCCTGGGCCTCTATGACGGCCGCCCCACCAGCAGCGGCTACGCCCCCTACACCAGCTACTTCACCTCCACCGGGAACACCTGGCAGGAAGTGGTGCTCACGGTGATCGCAGCCATGAACGCTGGCGATGCGGAGTTCATCCTGAGCGTGCAGAGCACGGTCGCGCCAGAGCATCTGGTGGTGGATGATGCGACGGTCACGGCCCTGGAAGCGGTGGTGCCCCTGCCCGCCACCATCGTTGAGATCCAGCAGACCACCGCGCCTGATGGCACCTCCGCTTGGGTGGACAGCACCGTGATCACCGGTGGCGTGGTGAGCGCGCTGCTCTCCAACGGGTTCTACATCCAGGATGGCAGCGGCCCGTGGAGCGGCCTCTTCGTGTTCGCCACGCCTGGTGCGCTGGCCATCGGCGATTCCGTGGCGGTCACTGGCACCGTGGTTGAATTCAACGGTCAGACGCAGCTCACATCCGTGCTGAACCTGGTGACCCTAACCAGCGGCAACACGCTCACCCCCACCGTGATCAGCACGCTCGACGGCAACACCGAGCCCTATGAGAGCGTGCTCGTGAAGGTCGAGGCGGCCAACTGCACCGCACAGGGGAGCTTCGGCCAATTCACCGTGAACGATGGCAGCGGTCCGGTTCTGGTTGACGATGTGATCTATGCATATCCCTTCATGGTGGGGCAGTTCTATGACATCACCGGGGTGCTGCAATACGCTTTCAGCGAGTGGCGCATCCTGCCGCGCTTCGTGGAGGACGTGGAAGCGGTGACCGGCATCGGAGAGCTGAGCCGCGCCCCTGTGACCATCGGGCCCAACCCGGCCCGGGATCTCGTGCGCGTGGCAGTCGATGATGCGCGCGCCGCTTATGCGGTCTGCGATGCGATGGGCCGCACCATGCAGCAAGGCAATCTGATGAACAGCGTACTCATGGTGGATGCACTGCCTGCCGGCATCTACACGTTGATCGTTGCCGATGGCGCGGCCCTGCGCCAAGCCAAGCTGGTAGTGCAGCGCTGAGCGGATCGCACGCATCGCCGAAGCCCGCGTTGGATCGCCAGCGCGGGCTTCGTGCTTCATGGCATCAGCTATCCAAATGCCTCATGCAACCAGCGTCCGTGCAGCGTCGGTCATCGCTTCCGTCACCTTGGGCGCGTTTCCGATGAGGATCCGGTCATCGAGCACCATCACCGGCCGCTTCAGGAACGTGTACTCCTGCAGGATGTACTTGCGGTAGTCCTTCTCGGTGAGCGTCATCGTGTTCAGCCCGAGTGCGCGGTACTTCAAGGCCACGCGGCTGAAGAGCGCTTCGTAGCTGCCCGCAAGCTTCTTCATGTGGTCGAGTTCCTTCGCCGTGATTGGATCGCCTTTGATCTCGCGCAAGGCAAAGCCCTTGAGGTTGATGCCTTTCATGATGCGCTCGCAGGTGGAGCAGGTGCCGAGATAGTAGAAGAGGCGGGGCATGGCGGCGAAGATCGCTTGCGTTTCTTAGCGACGCTGGCGACCTGTTCAGAACATCGCAGGCGCACCTTTGTTCCACCGCCATGCACCGCAAGGATTTCCTCCTTTCACTCGCCGCGATGCCCTTGGCCGGAGCCGCCATGAAACTCAATGAGCTCGCGCGCATCACCGACCCGCTGGGCCCGACCGAGCGCTTGCCCGTACTCTTCCTCGGTCACGGCAGCCCGATGAACGCCATCGAAGAGAACGAGTTCGTACAGGGCTTCCGGAAGCTGGCGGCGGAGATCCCGAAGCCGCAGGCGATCATCTGCGTGAGCGCGCATTGGGAGACGCGGGGCACCTATGTGACCGCGATGGCCAAGCCGCGCACCATCCACGACTTCGGCGGGTTCCCCAAGGCGCTGTTCGATGTGCAGTATCCCGCACCCGGTGACCCCAAGCTCGCAGAGGAGGTGAAGCAAGCGGTGAAGGGCGCATCCGTCGGCCTGGACCAGAGTTGGGGCCTCGATCATGGCGCGTGGAGCGTGGTGAAACACCTGTACCCGAACGCCGATGTGCCCATCATCCAATTGAGCCTCGACCGCTCGCTCTCACCGGAGAAGCATTATGCGCTGGCCGAGGAACTCGGTGCGCTGCGTGATAAGGGCGTCCTAATCATCGGAAGCGGCAACATGGTGCATAACCTGGGCATGGTCGATTGGAACAAGCTCAATCAGCCCTTCGCCTACGATTGGGCACAAGAGGCCAGCGAAAGGATGAAACGGGCCATCACCACCGGGGACCACAAGCCATTGATCGAATTCCACGATCAGGGCCAGGCCTTCGAACTGGCCATCAACAGCAGCGAGCACTTCTTGCCTTTGCTCTACGCCCTGGCACTGCAGCAGAAGGATGAGCAGGCCACGCTCTTCAACGACAAGGCACTGGCGGGTTCGCTAACGATGACGAGCGTGAGGATCGGGAGGGGCTAGAACTCCGCGCTCTTCGGCGCCCGCGGGAAGGGGATCACATCCCGGATATTCCCCATGCCGGTAACGAATAGCACGAAGCGCTCCAGCCCCAGCCCGAAGCCCGCGTGCGGCACGGTGCCGAATCGGCGCGTGTCCAGATACCACCAGAGTTCTTCCGCAGGAACGTGCATCTCCTTCATGCGCGCTTCCAGCACATCCAGGCGCTCCTCGCGCTGACTGCCACCGATGATTTCGCCGATGCCGGGGAAGAGCACATCCATGGCGGCTACGGTGGTGCCCTTGTCGCTGTAGCCGAAGTCACCGGGGCCGTTGGTGCGCATGTAGAAGGCCTTGATCTTTCCGGGGTAGCCCGTCACGATCACCGGCTTCTTGAAGTGCTTCTCGACGAGGTAGCGCTCGTGCTCGCTCTGCAGATCTATGCCCCATTCCACGGGGAACTGGAATTGCCCTTTCTGGTGCGGTTTGCTGCGCAGCAGGATCTCTATTGCGTCGGAGTAAGTGATGCGCTCGAAGGGGTTGTCGAGCACGAACTTCAGGCGGTCGATCAAGCCCATCTCGCTTCGTTGCTCCTTCGGCTTGGTGGCTTCTTCCTCCTTCAGTCGCGCATCCAGGAACTGCAGATCGTCCATGCTGTTCCTCAGCACGCGGGCGATGAGGTGCTTGCATAGGCCTTCGGCGAGGTCCATGTCGCCCTTCAGGTCCATGAAGGCCGCTTCGGGCTCGATCATCCAGAACTCGGCGAGGTGTCGCGCGGTGTTGCTGTTCTCGGCGCGGAAGGTCGGACCGAAGGTGTACACCTTGCCCAATGCCAATGCAGCGAGCTCCGCTTGCAGCTGACCGCTTACAGTCAGCCGTGACTCGCGGCCGAAGAAGTCCTCCTTGAAATCCACTGCTCCTTGATCATCGAGCGGCGGTGCCTTCGCATCGAGCACGCTCACGCGGAACATCTCGCCCGCACCTTCCGCATCGCTCGCGGTGATGATCGGCGCGTGGAAATAGTTGTATCCGTTCAGGTCGAAGTACTCGTGGATGCCGAAGCTCACCTGGTGACGGATCCGGAAAATGGCGCTGTAGGTGTTCGTGCGGAAGCGCAGGTGGGCATTCTCCCGCAGGAACTCCAAGCTGTGCTTCTTGGGTTGGATGGGGTACTTCTCCGCGTCGCTGTCGCCCAGCACTTCCACGGCGGTCACCTGCATCTCTACGCGCTGGCCGCTGCCCTTGCTCTCCACAATCACGCCTGTGCACTGCACGGCGGCGCTGGTGGTGAAACGTGCCCGCGTTGCCGCATCAACCTTCTCCTGGTCGATCACGCACTGCAGGTTGCGGATGGTGCTGCCATCATTCAGGGCGATGAAACGGTCGTTGCGGAAGGTGCGCACCCAACCGGCCACGGTCAGGGTGGTGCCGGTAAGGGCGGTGTGGTCGAGGACCGTTTTGATAGAGGTGATGTCCATGGGGATCTACTGAGGCATTGCCCGGCCATCCGGCCCGCGGGAGAAGGCCGACAAAGATGGAGAGCGGCGCGCAACGCCTCGTTCCGGTCGATGCCGCCCGCCCGTTGAGCGATTTGAACCAACTTCGCGGGCGAAGCGTAATAACGTTGCCGCAACCAAGCAGCGCACAGCGCGGATCGAATTAAACCGAGCAAGCATGTCGAGCCGGATCCTGGTGGTCGAAGACGAAGGAATCGTGCGCAAGGACATCGAGCGCACGCTCACGCAATTGGGGTACGAGATCGCGGGCTCTGCGGCCGAGGGCCAGGCGGCCATCGATCTGGCGGAGCAGCATCGACCGGACCTGGTGCTCATGGACATCATGCTCAAGGGCGACATGAGCGGCATCGAAGCCGCCATGGTGATCGGCGGCGAGCTGGGTCTTCCAGTGATCTTCCTCACCGCCTATAGCGACGAGGCCACGCTGAACAAAGCGCGCATCGCCGAGCCCTACGGCTACATCGTGAAGCCCTTCAAGGTGGTGGAGGTGCAGGCGGCGATCGAGATGGCCTTGCACAAGCACATCCATGATTCAGAACTTCGCCGCGAGCGCGACCAGTTGCATGAGTTGGCCACCCGCGAGGCTTCCACGGGTCCGCTCTTCCTCAAGCACCAGGGTCGGCAGGTTCGCGTGGCGCTGGAGGATGTGTATTACATATCTGCGCTCAAGGACTACTTCAGCGTGCATGTGAAGGACAAGCGCTACATCGTGCACGGCACCATGAAGCACATCGAATCACGCCTGCCCACCGATAAGTTCATGCGCATCCATCGCAGCTTCATCGTCCGGCTCGACAAGGTGGAGGCCATCGACGCGCCGCATGTGATCATGGAGGATGGCAAGGGGTCCATACCCATCGGCGATTCGTTCTACGGCAAGCTGCTGGAGCGGGTGGCGTTGAAGTGACCCGCTCACTTCCCCCGCTCCGCCCACGCCTTTTCGAGTGCCTGCTGGAATACTGCGCTGCTCTGAGCCCCGCTCACCGCGAAGCGCCGGTCGAACACGAAGAACGGCACGCCGCTCACCCCGAGCTGTCGCGCCTCTTGCTCATCGGCGCGCACCTCCCGGACCCAAGCGTCGTTGTCCAGGTCGTAGCGCACTTCATCGGCATTGATACCCACCTCTTTCGCCAGTGCCACCAGCGTGGGCTTATCGGCCAAGTGCTTGCCCTCGGTGAAGTAGGCGCGGAAGAGCCGCTCTTTCATTGCATCGCCCTTGCCCTTGCTCTTGGCGTATTGCAGCAACCGGTGCGCCTGAAAGGAGGAGCCTACGATCACCTTGTCGTAGTCGTACTTCAGCCCAAGGCTGGCGGCGCGTTGCGTAACACCGCTCACACGCGCCACGGCTTCTTCCCGGCCGATGCGGTAGCGTTCCATGAGCATGCCATAGGTATCGTGCGGGGCGCGGTCGGGAGCATTGGCATCCAACTCGAAGCTCTTCCACACCACCTTCACCTGATCGCGGTGCGGGAAACGGGATAAAGCGCTCTCGAGCTCGCGCTTGCCGATGTAGCAGAACGGGCAGACCACATCGCTCCACACCTCGATGGTGAGCGGTTGATCAGCGCCGATGGGGGTGGTGGACATGGGTTGGAATTGAGCGGAAGCCGCGCTGGACAAGGCCCATAGGACCACGGAGAGGGTGGCGGCGCGCATGCGGGTCGGGCCGAAAGATCGGGTGCTCATCCAGCAATAGCACCGTTCATCACACCGGAAACGATTCATGTTGCATTTCGTTTCCTGCGTCCCCTACGTTTGCGCCCCTTTCCGAAAACGCCTCCCCAACCCCGCCGGAATGGACCCGAAGAAGCAAGAGATCCTGGAGCAGTCGCTGAAGCTCTTCATGCGCTTGGGCATCAAGAGCCTGACCATGGACGACGTGGCCACGCAGCTGCGCATGAGCAAGAAGACGCTGTACGAGCACTTCACCGACAAGAACGACCTGGTGGAACAGGCGGTGGCCGCGGTGTGCGGCTTCCACCGGGAGACCATCAATGCCATCTGCGAACGGAGCCTCAACGCCATCGACGAGAACGAGGAGATCACCAAGTTCATCGTGGGACAGATCGGAAGCATGCACCCCAGCGTGCAGTTCGACCTTCAGAAGTACCACCCCAAGGCGTGGGAGATCATGGAGCAGCGCGAGCAGGAGGATGTGTACACATGTGTGAGCTCCAACCTGCGCAAGGGCATCGCCGAGGGCCTGTACCGCGAGGACCTCGATGTAGAGGTGATCACGCGCCTGTACATCGCGCGCATCGATTCCACCTGGGACGGCCGTGTATTCCCTTCGGACCGATTCAACCTGAGCGACGTGCTCTGGAAGCACTTCGAGTACCACATCCGTGGCATCGCCAGCAAGAAGGGCGTCGCCTACCTCGAGAAGAAAGCCAAGAAAGAACGCGCCTGATGAGAACAGCCATCACCATCCTCATATCCGCAGCGGCCATCGCCACGCAAGCCCAAGGCCCCATCAGCCTCACGCTTAAGGAGGCCATGGATATGGCCGCGAAGCAGGCCTACGCCGTGCAAGCGAGTGCGCTGGAAGCCGAGAAGATGCAGCACCGCGTGAAGGAGATCACCGCCATCGGCCTTCCGCAGATCAACGGCGAGGTGCAGCTGCAGAACTTCATCGACGTGCCCACGCAGCTGATCCCGAACTTCTTCACGCCGGGTCAGGGCCCCGAATTCGTTGCCGCGCAGTTCGGGTTGCCCTGGAACGCCAGCGCCGGAGCCACCCTCAGCCAATTGCTCTTCGATGGCAGCTACCTGATCGGCCTGAAAGCCACCAAGGCCCTGGCCCAGCAGAGCCGCGAGGAATTGGAGAAGGCGCGTGCTGACGCGCGCAACCAGGCCGCCAAAGCCTACTACGGCGTGCTCGCTGCCGAGGAAGGCGCGCGGATCACCGCCGAGGGCATCCCGCTGATCGAGCAGAGCCTCCGCGAGGCCCGGGCCATGTTGGAGGCCGGCTTCCTCGAAGAGACCGATGTGGACCGCCTCACCATCCAGCTCGAGCAGACCACGAGCCTGGAGAACAGCTTCCAGCAGCAGGCCAATGTGGCGCGCATGCTGCTCGCGCTCACCCTCGGTGCCCCGCAAGGCACGCCAATCACGCTCACGGATGACCTGAAGGCATTGCTGAACGATGCTGATGAGACCGCCTTGAGCGAGCAGGCCTTCCAGCCTGCCCAGCACATCGAGCTGCAGGGCGCCGAGACCCTCGTTCGCCTGCAGACACTGAACATGCGCAATGAGCGCAGCAAGCAGCTGCCCAGCCTCGGCGGGTTCCTCAGCCACCAGCAGGTATGGAATGGCCCCGACTTCGACCCCGGCGGCACCTATCCGTTCTATCCGACCACGGTTTGGGGGCTCAAGCTCAATGTGCCGGTGATCAGCAGCGGCAGCAGGCATCACAAGGTGAAGCAGGCGAGCATCGCGCTGAAGCAAGTGGAGGTGAGCCGCACCGCCACCGAGCAGCGCTTGCTGGCCGAAGCGGAGCGCGCGCGCAGTCAGGCCCGCACCGCCTTCGAGAACTACCGCACCGAAGAGCGCAACCTGCTGCTCGCGCAGCGCATCGTTGAGCGCACCAGCATCAAGTTCGGGCAGGGCGCCGCCAGCAGCTTCGAGCTGACCCAGGAGCGCGGCAACAGCCTCATGGCCCAACAGCAATACGTGCAGCGCCTCGTGGAACTGCTCACCGCTCGTGCCGATCTGCGCCGCGCACTCGATCTCTACTGAACCGGACAATGAACATCCACACGACTATGCGTCAATCACTCCTGATCCTCCCGCTCATCGCAGTGCTCGCAGCATGCGGCGGCGGTAACGTCGATGCCGAACCGCAGCTGACGGCCAAGCGCGCCACACGCGACTCGCTGAAGACCGAACGCGACAAGCTCAACAAGTCCATCGCCGAGATCGAGAATTGGCTTGCGGCCAACGACCCTGACCTGAAGCGCTCCCTGCCCATGGTGACCACCTACTCGTTGCAGGTGAAGCCCTTCGCGCACTGGACCGAAGCGCATGGCAGCGTGCGCGCCGACCAGAATGCGCTGGTGTACACCACCAGTGGCGGTGAGGTGCGCCGCATCCTAGCGCAGCAAGGGCAGAGCGTGGCAAAGGGCCAATTGATCGTCGATATCGACACCGACGCGCTGCGCGAGAGCATCCGTCAGGCCGAAGCGCAAGTGGAACTGGCGCGCAAGGTGTACGAGAAGCAAGCAGGCCTCTGGCAGCAGAAGATCGGCAGCGAGGTGCAATACCTGCAGGCCAAGGCGAACAAGGATGCGGGCGAAGCGCAACTCCTTTCGCTTAAAGAGCAACTGCGCGGCGCCGAGGTGCGTGCGCCTTTCGCCGGCGTGGTGGACGAGATCTTCTCCAATCTTGGCGATATGGCCAATCCCATGCAGCCGGTTGCGCGCGTGGTGGCGCTGGGCAAGGCCAGCATCGAATGCGACCTGGCAGAAGACCTGCTCACCAAAGTGAAGGTGGGAGATCCCGTGGAAGTGGTGCTGCCCGAGACCGGTGAGAAGCTCATGGCCACCATCGACCAGGTGGGCCAGTACATCAACCCCAACAACCGCAGCTTCAAGGCCACCTTGCGCATGGACAACGGCACCAAGCTCCGTCCCAATCAACTCGCTAACGTGCGCATCCGCGACATGGACGTGCCCGAAGCCCTGGTGGTGCCCAGCCGCCTGGTGATGGAGAACAGCGCCGGCCAAGCCTACGTGTTCGTGCTGGAAGAGAACGGCGGACAGGCGCGCACACGCAAGCAGTTCGTGAAGGTGTTGAGCGCGCAAGGAGGCGAGTTGCTGGTGCAGCGCGAAGAGAACGGCCTCAAGGGCGGCGAGACGCTGATCGATCAGGGCGCGCGCCTAGTGGTTGATCAGCAGGAAGTGCAAGTGCTGAAGGGCGCTTGAGCACGGATGAAACGAATTCAAGTGATATAAACCTTGGCCGATGACGGATCGCACATTGCAGCTTGAGCGAATGCGAGCTCTGCGCCTCTGTGCCTCTGCGGCCATCAACTAGCCCCATGTCACACGACAACGGCCATTCCCTTTCCGACAGCAAGCGCTTCAGCATCTCCTCGTGGGCGGTGGACAACCGCGCCACCGTGATGGTGCTCAGCATCCTCATCGCCCTTATCGGCTGGAACGCCTACCAAGGCATGCCGCGCGAGGCCTTCCCTGAAGTGGTCACGCCGGAGATCTTCGTGAGCACCTTCTATCCGGGCAATGCGCCCGAGGACATGGAGAAGCTGGTCACCCGCCCCATCGAGAAGGAGATCAAGACCATCACCGGCGTCGATGACATCCTGAGCACGAGCGTGCAGGGATACAGCACCATCCATGTCAAGTTCGACTTCAGCGTTTCGCCCACCGAGGCGCTGCGGAAAGTGAAGGACGCCGTGGACAAAGCCAAGGCCGACCCCGACTTCCCCACAGACCTGCCCGCAGAACCCGGCGTGTTCGAGATGAACTTCTCGGAGATGATGCCGGTGATGAACATCAACCTCAGCGGCGACTACAGCCTTGACCAATTGAACAAGTGGGCTGAGCAGCTAGAGGACAAACTGGAGGATCTTGAAGAGGTGAACAAGGTGGAGATCCGCGGCGTGCCGAAGAAGGAACTGCGCATAAGCCTCGACCTGCCGAAGATGGAAGCGCGCCAGATCAGCTTCCAGGATGTGGCTGGCGCCGTGCAAAGCGAGAACCTCAGTGTGAGCGGCGGCGAAGTGCTGATCGATGGAATGCGCCGCACCGTGAGCGTGAACGGCGAATTCACGGATCCCGAAGAAGTGAAGGAGATCATCGTGAAGCAAGAGAACCTGGAGATCGTGCGCTTGGGCGAGATTGCCGAGGTGGCCTTCACCTACGTGGAGCCCACCAGCTTCGCCCGCGAGTTCGGTCAGCCTGTGGTGATGGTGGACGTGATCAAGCGCAGCGGCAAGAACCTGCTCGTGCTGAGCGATAGCGTGAAGGCGCAGCTCTCGCGCTTCCAACGCGATGTGCTGCCGCGCGACCTCAACGTGTCCATCACCGGCGATATGAGCGACCAGACGCGCACGCAGGTGGATGAACTGGAGAACTCCATCATCTTCGGAATCCTGCTGGTGGTTGGCGTGCTCATGTTCTTCCTGGGCCTGCGCAACGCGGTATTCGTGGGCATCGCCATCCCCATGAGCATGCTGCTGAGCTTCATCGTGCTCAACAGCATGGGCTATACACTGAATATGATGGTGCTCTTCAGCCTCGTGCTCGCGCTGGGCATGCTGGTGGACAACGGCATCGTGGTGATCGAGAACACCCACCGCCTCATGGGCGAAGGGCAGAACCCGATCCGCGCAGCGAAGAATGGCATCGGCGAAGTGGCGTGGCCCATCATCGCCAGCACCGCGACAACGGTGGCGGTCTTCATCCCGCTGCTGCTATGGCCCGGCATCATGGGTGAGTTCATGAAGTTCCTGCCCATCACCCTCATGGTGGTGCTGGCCTCATCGCTCTTCGTGGGCCTCATCATCAATCCCATGCTGGCGTCACGCTACATGCAGGTGAAGCAGGAAGGCCCCACGCGTTTCCTCACGTTCAAAGTAGGTGGGTGGATGACCGGCCTTGGCTTGCTCTTCAGCTTGCTCGGCCACTTCGGGAACAGCAAATTCCTCTTCACGCTCGGCAACCTCGCGCTGGCCTTCGGTCTCTTCGGATACCTGAACCATTTTGTGCTCTATCCCGCAAGCGTGCGCTTCCAGACCATCACGATGCCGCGATTGGAGCAGCGCTATCGCACCTTCCTCGTGTGGGTCCTGGAGGGCGGGCGTCCGCGCTGGATGTTCCTCGGCACCATCGGGCTGCTGTTCCTCTCCTTCGCGCTCACGGGCATCTTCCCGCCCAACACGCTCTTCTTCCCGGTGAACGAGCCGCTCTATGTGAACGTGTTCGTTGAGAAGCCCATCGGCACCGATATCCATGAGACCAACCTCACCACGCTCGAAGTGGAGCGCCGCATCAAGGAAGTGCTCGATCGCCCGGAGTACAACGACGAAGTGAACGACACCCTGCACGATGGCAGCACGGTGAAGAAGATGAGGAACTTCATGGTCACCAGCGTGATCGCGCAAGTGGGCGAAGGCACCAGCGACCCCATGAGCGGACCCAGCTTCGATGCCACGCCGCACAAGGGCCGCGTGCAAGTCACCTTCGCGAAGTTCGCCAAGCGCCGTGGCCTGCGCTCCATGCACCTGATGCACGAGATCCGCGAAGCCGTGCGCGGCGTGCCGGGCGTTACCCTCATCGTGGACAAGGATCCAGCTGGCCCGCCCGTGCCCAAGGCCATCAACCTTGAGATCAAGGGCGATGATGTGAACGCGCTGATCGCCGAGGGCGAGAAGGTGCGCGAGTTCCTCAAGGACCAGCACATCGACATGGTGGAGGAGCTGAAGCTCGACATCGAACTGGGCAAGCCAGAGATGCCGATCGTGATCGACCGCGCGAAGGCACGCCGCTACAATGTGAGCACCTGGGCCATCGGCGATGCGCTGCGCACAGCACTCTACGGCCGCGAGGTGAGCACCTACAAGCAGGGCGAGGATGATTACCCCGTGAACATCCGCCTGAAGGATGAATTCCGCTACGACCCAGAGGTGCTCATGGGCATGCGTGTCACCTTCCGCGACCAGACCAACGGCCAGATCCGCCAAGTGCCCATCAGTGCGCTGGCCTCGCCCACGTACACCAGCACCTTCAGCGCTGTGAAACGCAAGGACCTGAAGCGCATGGTGCAGGTGCATAGCAATGTCACCGATGAGTTCAAGAAGGAGCAAGTGGTGAACGAGGTTATCGCGGCCTTCGAGAGCTATCCGAAGGACCCGCGCTTCACCTACGAGTTCACCGGCGAGTTGAAGGAGCAGGCCAAGGAGATGTCATTCCTGAGCACCGCGCTCATGATCGCCGTCTTCCTCATCTTCATGATCATCGTCGCGCAGTTCAACAGCGCGGCAATCCCGGGCATCATTGTGAGCAGTGTGGTGTTCTCGCTGATCGGCGTATTCCTGGGCCTGGTGATCTTCCGCATGGAGTTCGTGATCATGATGACCATGGTGGGCATCATCTCACTGGCGGGCATCGTGGTGAACAACGCCATCGTGCTCGTTGACTTCATGATGCTGCTGCAGAGCCGTCGCAAGGCGGAGCTGGGCTTGGAGCCGCATCAGCGCCTTCCGATGCCGGAGGTGCTGGCCACCATCGAGGATGCCGGCGCGCGCCGCTTGCGCCCGGTGCTGCTCACGGCCATCACCACCGTGCTGGGCCTTATCCCGCTGGCCATCGGCATCAACATCAACTTCTTCACCCTCTTCAGCGAGCTCGATCCGCAGTTCGTGCTCGGCGGCGACAACACCGTGTTCTGGGGCCCCATGAGCTGGACGGTGATCTTCGGCCTCGTCTTCGCCACCTTCCTCACACTGGTGATCGTGCCGGTGATGTTCCTGCTGCTCACCAAGGTGCTTTACCGGTGGGTGCCCGTGCGCGGGCAAATGACGAGCGGGGATCAGGGGGCGGCGCCAGCGGCGCCACCTGCGCTTGGTTGAACGCGCTCCAACAGAAGCGGCCCTTGCATGCGCACGGGCCGCTAGCATCTCAGCAGTCTCGTTAAGGCAGTTGTTCCACGCGCGTGTTCGTGGGCAGGCTGCCGCCGATGTTCACAAGGATCGGGTCGCGGTCGTTGCCATCGCCAACGTAGCGCACAGTGCCGTCCAGGGTCACGTCTTCCGGGAGATATCCGCTTGCCGTGTTGGTGGGCACGCTGCCACCGATCCTCACCAGGATGGGGTCGCGGTCGTTGTCGGTGCCCACGTACTGCAGCACGCTGTTGAAGGTCACATCGCCCGCCCACAAGGCCTCTGCCGGGAATGCACCGGTGATGGTCTTGCGCGCCTCGGTGCCATAGGTGGCCAAGCTGGCCAACCGGAAATCGACCGTGGTGGCGGCAGCGCTCAGGGCTACGGGAGTTGCCGTCATCGCGCCCAAGTGATTGCGGTGACGGATTGCCACATGGTAATTTCCCGGAGCCACCGGGAAGCTCACCGGGTTGAGGCCATCGCTAGCCACTACATCGCCATCGCGCTGCACCAGCGCGCTGCTCGTGGACAGCACCGTGGCCGGTTCGCCGCCGCTGCGCAGCTCCACCACCGCCCAATCAACGATGGCATTGTTCCCGGTGGTGGTGAGCACCGGCGCCGCCACGGCTTCGCCGCCACCGCCCACATGCGCATAGCCCAAGGCGGTGAATGGCTCAGTGAGCGGGAAGGAAGGAAGCACGCGCAGGTTGTCGCGCATCAAGCCGGTGCCCGGATCATAAGCGCCTTCGAGCGCCACGCGTGCGGCCACCTGCACCTCGTTGCTGCCGGTGATCAGGATATCGTCGATGGCCATGTCGCTGGTGGAGCCTGAGCCCGTGATCCCCCGGAATCGTACGCGGATGGACTGGCCAAGCCAAGGGTTCAGCGAAAGCGTGCCCTGCATCCAGTTGTTGCCCTGGTTCCCCGTGCGGCTCCATGCGGCCTGCGTCCAGGCGGTGCCGTTCCACACATCCACGTTCAGGGTGCCCATGGTGGTGCCCCACATGTGGTACCAGAAGCTCAGGTCAGCGCTGGCATACGGTTCCAGGTCGATGCAGGGGCTGAAGAGTTCGGCGGTGCGCGCGGGGTTGTTGGGGCTGCTCGATTCGGTGAAGAGGTAGTTGCCGCTACCGGTGGTGTGGTCGCCTGTCGGACCGGTGTTGTTGGTGGGCGTGCTGCCGCTCTGCAGGGTCCAGTTGAAGTTATCGGTGATGCCTTGCGTCCACGAGCCCAGCCCGCTGGTGAAGCTTTCGCTGAATGGCAGCGTGCTGATGCAGGCGGTACCGAGGCAGAAGTTGGCCGACACCGTGGTGGTGAAGGTCGATGCCGAGGCCAGGGGTGCGCCGCTCGCGTCGAGTGCCGCGATGTAGCCGCTGCCGTATGCGCAGCACAGGCCGTCGCCGAAGCTGTCGTTCACGATCAGCGTGTAGCAGCCCGGAGGCAGGCACAGGTTCACATCGGGTTGCGGGTACGCGCCGTTGGCAGCTTGGTTGGTATAGGGTCCGCCGCTGGCCACCACATTGCCTCCGCTGCTCTGCAGGTTCCACGTGGTCTCGGCACCGTAGCGGTCCAGCACGATGCGGATGGTCACCGGCTGGCAATTGCTGGTGGTGTAGGACCAGATGGCCGATGGTGTTCCGAAGCCGCAGGCGTTGCTCGATTGCACACGCCAGTAATAGGTGGTGAGCGGCTGCGTGGCCACCGCCGTGTTGTAACTTGTAGCGGTGAGTCCGTTGCCGGTCTCCACGATGTTGGTCATGCCCGCATCGGTGGCGATCTGGATGGCATAGGATGCCGCATTGGGATCCGCATTCCATGTCAAAGGCGTGCCGCCGCCCACGCCCGATGCGCCATTGGCCGGCGATGCCAAGGTGACGGTGCCGGCAGGGGCGATCACCTCAAGCGTGAGCGCCAGGTTCTTGTTGCCGCTGGCGCTGGTGGCGGTGAGCGTGAAGTTGTAGGTGCCCGGCGCCACGCTGCCGGTGCCGTTGATGGTGAGCGTGCTGCTGCCACCGGGCGTTACCGGGTTGGGGCTGAACGATGCGCTCAGGCCCGACGCGAGGCCCGCGGTGCCCAGCGTGACCGCGCTGCTGTAACCGAGGATGCTGCCCACCTGCACCGCATAGGTGGAGTTGGCGGGTTGGCACGCGTTGGCCGTAGCGCTCGTCACGCTCAACGAATAGTCGGGCGTGGCGGGCACGGTGATCGTGAAGTTGGTGTTGCTGATGTCGTAGAAGATGTTGCCGTTGGCGCGCACCATCACGCGTGCAGTGGTCGTGGGGTTGCTGGGCACGGTGATCGACTGGCTGCCATCGTTGGGCGTGGCGGTGGCCAGGGTGATGGGATAAGTGAGGCCGCCATCAGTGCTCAACAGGATGTCGACGTTCGCGCAACTCACCGGCGAGACGTTGGTGCCGGCCACGTTCCAAGTCACCGTTGCCGAAGTGAGCGCCGTCCAGGCCACGGCCGTATTGGGCGCGGTGACCACGAAGGGCCCGGCCGTTCCATTCACCGTCACCACCATGTTGTCCTGCTTCGCGCAGCCACCGCCCACGGCATTGTCGCGCACGGTGAAGCGGAAATTGTAGGTGCGCGCCACGCTGCTGAGCACCTCCCAAGTGGGCGTGGTGTTGGCGATCACCGCTGACAGGTTGGGCATGTAGCGCACAGGCGTGGCTTGCGGCAACAAGGGCACCCAGGCCGGGCCGCCCGTGTTGGTAGCCGCGGGCGGTTGCGTGGCCACGGCGTTGTCCATTTGCTCCCAGCTATAGCTGAGCACGTTGCCAGGATTGGCGTCGGTGGCGCTGCCCGTGAGGATGAAGGGCGTGGAGCGCGGGATCACACGGTCCACGCCGGCATTCGCGGTGGGCTGGGCGTTGGCGAGCGCGGTGGTGGTTGGGCAGCCGCTGCTGGCGCCGGTGGTGATGTTGGCGGCGATCTCCTGCATGCTGTAGCCGCCGAACATGGCGATGCTGTTGCTGGCCACATCGGGCGAACAGATGCCGGCGTAGCCCATGATCGTGATGCCGCTGCCCACCTCCACGGCAGCGCTGGCGGCGCGGTTGCAGTTGTTGTTCTGGCTGTGATTGCCGCCGTACTGGTGCCCCATCTCGTGAGCCACATAGTCGATGTCGAAGGGATCGCCGACGGGTTCGGCTTGGCCGGTGACGCCCCCCGCCTTGTTGCTGGTGCAGGGACTGTTCAGGTAGGCCACGCCGCCGCCGCCGGTGCTGAACACATGGCCGATGTCGTAGTTAGCCGAGCCGATCACGCTGTTGCAGGTGCTGATGTTCTCGCCCAGCATGGTTCCGCCATTGCTGTTGGTGTACGGGTCTGTGGCGGCGTTGAGGTAGATGATGGCATCGTTGTTCGCGACGAGCAACATGGTGAGCGTAGCGTCCCTCTCATAGATGCCGTTCACCCGGTTGAGCGAGGTGGCCATCGCGGCCGCAGCGAAGCTTTTATCGTTGTTGGTGGTATTGCTGCCGTGGAAAGCGGCGTACTCGCCGGTGCAGGCCAAAGCCAGGTCGTAGCGACGCAGCTGGCAATCGCCCACGCGATCGACGCCCATCTGAGCGATCCATTCGCGCGACTGCTTCTGTGCGGCGTCGATGTCGTTCACCTGGTCATAGTGGCAGGCCTCGAAGTCGGCGGGCAGTTGTTTGCGGAAGTCGCGTTTGAAGTAGCTCTGGTAGTGGGCGGCATCGCCGTGAATGAGGGGGTCGATGAACCAGTCGTCGGAACTTGGCGTGAGCACCATGGCGTGCAAGCCATGCGGGGTAAGGTCCATTTTCAGCAGCGCGCCGTCCTCGAGCCCAAGTCCGGTGTACGTGCGGATCATGGGGTACCGAGCCTGCAGGTCGGGGTGCATCACCGGCACCTCCAGGAATCGGAATCCCGCGAAGCCCCCACCGGGCAGGGGCAATTCCAATAGATGCGAAGAGCTGCCCACCTGCTCGAGCGAACCGACGGGGACCGTGGCGAGGAATGTTCGCAGTCCTTCGGCATCGAGACTGAGCGTTCGTGCCCGATCGGGCACGATGCGCCGTTCACCGGGCATCTGGCCAGCACGCGCGGCGGGCAATTCGCTCCAGAAGCGACTCTGAGCGGTGGCGGTGAAGGCGGTGAGCAGCGAAAGGGCGAGTGCAAGTGATTTCATGGCATCATTGTGAATCCGACGGGCAAGGCCTGTGGGGCCGGCAAATTGAGTGATCCGGTCCGAATGCACTATGTCGAATATCACTGCGCTCATGGGTATCGCAAGTCAGCCAATCCCGGTCACCGGGTGCGTTCACAACCAGCCGCGATCCATTCGTTTGGCAACGGTTCTGCACGCACGCGCGGATTGCCGGGCGCGTAAGGGCGGGTATCCGGCGGTGCCGGATCACTTGAGCATCTGCAAAATAGGACCAGCACCAAAGGGCTTGTCCATTAGCCTGATGCTGGCCTTCGGGATGGTAGCCGCGTGATCGCCCTGGGCTGGCAGGCCATTCCTGCTTCGCGATCAGATCGCGCCGCATCTCACCTTAGTGCTTCGCGATCGGATGGCTCAGCCCTTCGTACTGGCTCAGCTCCATCTTGATCGAGCCCACGAGCACCTTGGCCTGGGCCAGCACGGGGATCTTGTTGCCGTCGTCGGTGATCCACACGTTCAGGTCGTCGTTGGTCTTGAACACGCGGCCCTCCTGCACCACGGGCTGGAACTTCATGCAGCGGTACTTCCCGTTCCGCAACTTGATCGTCTCCCTGCCGATGTACTTCATCTGCAAGGGCCAGAGCTCATCGTCGAGAAAGGTCTGGATGGTGTACACATCGCCGGGCTCGGCGTTGCTGAAGTCGATGGTGCGCGCGTAGTAGAAGGCGCTGAGCATGTCCTGGACGCTGGCCGGCACGGCATGCGTCTGCTGCTTCTGCGTGGTCACCTCGTTCCTGTGCTGACGGTAGAAATAGTCCTGCGAGAACTCGTAGCCGCCCTCGCTCACGCGCCGCTGGAAGATCCACGGGAACACGCCCTCCGCATCGAACTGGCTCTCGTAGTAGTCATCCACCTTGTAGAAGGCGTTGAAGGCGCCTAGGCTCCGGCCACGACCCACCGCGCGAAGCACCTTACGGCCCATGATGGGCTGCTCCGACTCACGGAGCTCCACAACCGCCTCCCCAGCGTTCATCCAGCCGTAGTGGACGATGTAGGTGAGCTTCTCGCCGGGCTTGAAGGCATTGTGGTTGATCGTGCGGTAAGTCGTGGAGGTCGCAGGGGCGGGAGTGCTGTTCGGCTCCGCCGGGCGATCACTCTGGGCGAAGGCCATGGTGAAGAGGCCGATGCCCGCGAGCAGGAAGGTGGAAGTGCGTGCCATGCCCTCAGGAACGCAAAGCGGGTGCCGATCGGTACGAATGCAATCCCTAGCTCCTAGCCACGAGCCTCTGGCCGGCTTCCGCCGAAGGCGGGCTAGCAGCTTGGGGCTAGGAGCTAGTGGCATGCGCTACACCACGATGTTCACGATCCGCTTGGGCACCACGATCACCTTCTTCGGCGGCTGACCACCCAGCTTGGCCTGCACCTCCGGATTCGCAAGTACTTGGGCCTCCACCTCTTCCTTGCTCAGCCCGATGGGGAACTCTAGCTGCAGCCTCGTTTTCCCATTGAAGCTGATGGGGTAGCTGAAGCTGTCCTCCACCAAGTGCTGGGCATCCCATTGGGGCCATTTCGCTCCGGTAACGCTGTCCGTGTGCCCGAGTTTCTCCCACAATTCCTCGGCGATGTGCGGCGCGAAGGGCGCCAAGGCAATCACCAACGGCTCCAGCACCGCGCACTTGTTGCATTTGAGCGCGCCCAGCTCGTTAGCCGCGATCATGAATTGCGCCACGCTGGTGTTGAAGCTCATCTTCTCGATGTCCTCGGTGATCTTCTTCAGCGTGGCATGCAGGACCTTCAGTTCCGGTTTAGTGGGAGCATCGTCGGTAACGCCGAATGCATCCCCATGGCCATGGAACAGGTTCCAGAACTTGCGCAGGAAGCGGAAGGTGCCTTCGATGCCGTTCGTGTCCCACGGCTTGCTCTGCTCCAAGGGGCCTAGGAACATCTCGTACAGGCGAAGCGTGTCGGCGCCGTACTTGGCGATGATGTCGTCGGGGTTCACCACATTGAACTTCGATTTGGACATCTTCTCGACTTGGCGATGCACCTCAAGTACGCCTTCGCTCGAAACGGCGAACCTGTAATTCACAGAAGATTCCTCACCCTTCCAATTCATGAATGCACCGGCCGTCACGTGTGCCTCATCTTCGAGTATGTCAATTGGAACAAGCTGGCCGGAATATCCGGTATGGTCGATGTGGAAGGAGGTGTAATCCTTGACTCTCAATCTCTCGTCGCTAGAAAGTAAATTGTCACAACACCATCTCTCGATAATTCCTTCATCCAATAAGTCCGTTGAAACGAAAACAAGAGGAGCTTCTTTCTCGAAGTACCCGATTGCACCAAGATCCCAGACTGCCTTTCCGAGAGGAATTATATATGCCGACACCCCCTGTATCATCCCCTGATTCACCAGCTTCTTCGCGGGCTCATCGAAGTTGATCCATCCGCGGTCGTGCAAGAACTTGGTCCAGAAGCGGAAGTAGAGCAGGTGGCCGGTGGCGTGCTCGCTGCCGCCCACGTAGAGATCGACCTGCTGCCAGTAGTTGATCGCTTCCGGTGACGCGAAGCGGCCTTCGTTCTTCGGGTCCATGTAGCGCAGGAAGTACCAGCTGCTACCAGCCCAACCGGGCATCGTCGTCGTTTCCAACGGATGGCCTTGGTAGTTCCAATTCGCAGCGCGAGCGAGCGGTGGTTCGCCGTCCTCCGTCGGCAGGAACTTGTCCACCTCGGGCAGTTTCAGGGGCAGCTCGCTCTCGGGCAGCGCGTAAGGCACATCGTCCTTGTAGTAGATCGGGATCGGCTCGCCCCAGTACCGCTGGCGACCGAAAGCGGCATCGCGCAAGCGGAAGTTGATGCGGCGTTCGCCGGCACCGAGCTTCTCCAATTCATCAATGGCGCGTTTGATCGCATCGGGCACCTTCAGGCCCTTGAGAAAACCTTCGCTGCTGATCGTCGCGTCTTTGCGCTCGTCGGCCTCCTTGCTGATGTCGGCGCCCTCGGTCACGGCGATGATGGGCAGATTGAAGTGCGTGGCGAAGTTCCAGTCGCGCTGATCGCCGCCGGGCACGGCCATCACGGCGCCGGTGCCGTAGCCGCCGAGCACGTAATCGCCCACCCACACGGGCACTTCCTGGCTGGTGAAGGGATGGATGCAGGTTGCGCCGGTGAAAACCCCGCTCACGCGCTTCACCTCCGTCATGCGCTCGCGCTCGCTGCGGTTCTTCGCCAAGGTGACGTAGGCCATCACTTCCTCACGGCGGTCGGCGGGCGTGATCACCTCCACCAATTCGTGCTCGGGGGCCAGCGTCACGAAGGTCACGCCGAAGAGTGTGTCGGGCCGTGTCGTGAACACCTCGATGTCGCCAGCCGCATCCTTCAGTTTGAAACGCACGAGCGCACCTTCACTCCGTCCGATCCAATTACGCTGCGCCTCCTTGATGCTCTCGCTCCAATCGAGCCCGTCGAGCCCGTCGAGCAGCCGCTGCGCGTAGGCCGTGATGCGCATGCTCCACTGCGGCATCCGCTTGCGCTCCACGGGATGGCCGCCGCGTTCGCTCACGCCGTCCTTCACTTCGTCGTTGGCGAGCACGGTGCCCAATGCGGGGCACCAGTTCACCCATGCCTCGCTGAGGTAGGCCAGTCGGAAGTGCTGAAGGATGCGCTGCTTCGTGCGCTCATCGTATGCCTTCCATTCCGCTGCGGTGAATGGGCCGAGTTCCTCTTCCACATCGCCGGTGAGGGCGCAAGCATCAGCGTGATGCCAGCCTTGGTGCTCGAAGCGCACGACCAAGGTGTGGATCGGCTTGGCCTTCTGCGCTTCGTGGTCGTACCAGCTGTCGAATAGCTGCAGGAAGATCCACTGCGTCCACTTGTAGAAACCCGGATCGCTGGTGCGCACCTCGCGGCTCCAATCGAAGCTGAAGCCGATGGCATCAAGCTGTCTTTTGTATCCCCTAATGACCTCGCCGCTGCTGTTTAGGGCCTCCTTCTTGATGCTGCCATCAGAGTTCAGATACTTCGGCAATATGTTGCCTTCATCATCAAGGCACCCATCAATGTTCACCTCGGTGGTCTTCGCGGGGTGCTGGCCGGTCTGTATGGCGTACTGCTCGGCAGGAAGCCCGAAGCTGTCGTAGCCCATGGGGTGCAGCACGTTGAAGCCGCAGTGCCGCTTGTAGCGCGCCACGATGTCGCTGGCGATGTAGCCGAGCGGATGCCCCACGTGCAGGCCGGCGCCGCTGGGGTAAGGGAACATGTCGAGCACGTAGTACTTGGGACGTGAAGCGTCGTTCTCCACACGGTAGGTTCCGCGCTTCGCCCATTCGGCGCGCCACTTCTTCTCGATCTCGTTGTGCTCGTAGGCCATCACGGTTGCTTGCGTGGCGAAAGGTAGAAGGGCGTCCGTACGCGCTCCTACCTTCGCCGCCCGATGAGCGCCCGCCGCAGCAAGATCCGAACCCGCACCACCAGCGTGGGCACGGTCATCGGCATCACCTTGGTGCTGTGCATGCTGGGCGTGCAGGGCTTCATCCTGCTGAATGCCCGCGCGATCGAGCGCTATTTCAAGGAGCAGGTGCGGGTGGAGCTATTCCTGAAGCGCGAGTTGAAGGAGGCCGACGTGCTGCGCTTCCGCAAGGAGCTGGACCTTCAGCCATACAGCGCCGGCACCCTGCTGGTGACCCCGGAGGAAGCCGCTGCGCAAATGAAGGAGGAGCTGGGCGAGGATTTCCTGGAACTGCTCGGCGGGGTAAGCCCCATCGATCCGAGCATCCAGCTGAGCGTGCAACCAGCATATGCGCACCCCGACAGCATGAAGTGGATCGTGGCGGGCCTGCAGACGGATGCCCGCCTGCACGATGTGGCCTACAACGCCGCCGTGATCGAGAACATGGACCGCAATTTCGTCACCCTCAACATCGGGGGGCTCATCTTCCTGGCGCTGCTGCTGGTGGTGGCCGTGGCGCTCATCAACAACACCATCCGGCTGGCCATCCACAGCCAGCGCTTCCTGATCCGCACCATGCACCTGGTGGGCGCCACCCGCTGGTTCATCAAGCGGCCCTTCCTCTTGGGCGGGCTCTGGCAGGGGCTGATCTCGGCCGTGCTCGCCGTGGGCGCGCTCGCCGGCCTCTTCTGGCTGGGCAAGCGCTACGTGCCCGACCTGCTGGCCTTCACCAACGCGCTCTCCCTGGGCCTGCTCTTCGCGGCCGTGGTGGCCGTGGGGTTGCTGATCGCGCTGATGGCCACTTGGGTAGCGGTGGGCCGCTACCTTCGCATGGATCACGAAGCATTGCACTGGAGCTGAACGAATCGCATATGGCCAAGCAGAACCACTTCAACGACCTGGCATTCACCGCCACCAATTACAGGCTCTTCCTGATCGGACTGGGCATCGTGGTGGTGGGCTACCTGCTCATGAGCGGCGGCGGCAACGGCGACCCGAACGCCTTCGACGCCTCGGAGATCTTCAGCGAGCGGCGCATCACCGTGGCGCCCATCGTGGTGCTGGTGGGCTACCTCTTCGTGGTGTACGCCATCCTCAAGCGCGACCGTAGCGGCGAGGCGCAATGACGCTGCTGCAGGCCATCATCCTGGCCATCATCGAGGGGCTCACCGAATTCCTGCCCGTCTCTAGCACGGGCCACATGATCATCGGCTCGGCGCTCATGGGCATCGAGAAGGATGAGTTCGTGAAGCTCTTCACCGTTGCCATCCAGTTCGGCACCATCCTCAGCGTGGTGGTGCTGTACTGGAAGCGCTTCTTCCAGAGCATCGATTTCTACATCAAGCTCCTCGCGGGCTTCATCCCGGCGGTGATCGCCGGCTTGCTCTTCAAAGAGCACATCGATGCGCTGCTGGAGAATGTCTTCGTGGTGGGCCTCGCGCTCTTCCTCGGCGGCATCGTATTCCTCTTCATCGATCGCTGGATGCCGGGCGGAACGGATACCGGGCCGCAACCCATCACGTGGCGCAAGGCCTTCACCATCGGGGCGTGGCAATGCCTGGCCATGGTGCCAGGGGTGTCACGATCGGCCGCCACGATCATCGGTGGCCTGTCGCAAGGCCTCACGCGCAAGCATGCTGCCGAGTTCAGCTTCTTCCTCGCCGTGCCCACCATGTTCGCGGCAACGGTGAAGTCGACATTTGATTACCTGAAAGATCATGGGGCGTTCGTCGAGCATCACAACGCCTTCCTTATGAGCTGGGATTTAGGCGGATTCATCGAGTACTTCTTCCTTAATAACATCATCACGACGGAACAGATCAAGCTCTTCTATATCGGGAATGTGGTGGCCTTCATCGTGGCCATCGTCGCCATCCGCGGCTTCATCGGCTTCCTCACCAAGCATGGCTTCAAGGCCTTCGGCTGGTACCGCATCGCAGTGGGCGGCGTCATCATCGCGCTGCACTTCCTGGGCATTCAGATGCAGATGTTCTGAGCCCATGATCCATGATCATGTCTTCGACCCGATCGCCGGTGGCCTCATCCTGGTGGACAAGCCCCTCGGCTGGACCAGCTTCGATGCGGTGAAGAAGATCCGCGGTGCCATGCGCAGCGTGGTGCAGCGCCGCAATTTCAAGGTGGGGCATGCCGGCACCTTGGATCCGCTGGCGAGCGGACTGCTGATCATGGCCTATGGCCCGCTCACCAAGCAGCTGCCCGCGCTCACGGGATTGGAGAAGACCTACGCGGGCACCATCACCCTTGGCAGCACCACGCCCAGCTACGATCTGGAGACGGCCACCGTGCCCAGCGGGCCGTGGGAGCACTTCAGCGACGTGGAGATACGCGCCGTATTCGCCCGCTTCATCGGCGAAGTGGATCAGCGCCCTCCGAATTATTCCGCGAAGCGCTTCGAGGGCGAGCGCGCCTACTTCCTGGCCCGCGATCCCGAGCGCGCCCACGAGGTGGTGATGCCCGTGATGAAAGTGATCATCAGTCAATTGGAAGTCACAGCCGTCCGGGGCGCTCAAGTCGATTTCGAAGTGCATGTAAGCAAGGGCACCTACATCCGCTCGCTCGCGCACGACATCGGCCAAGCGCTGGGCTGCGGCGCGCATTTGAGCGCTTTGCGGCGCACGGCCATCGGAGCTTACTCGGTGAAAGATGCGCACGAGCCCGAGGCATGGGCGCAGCACATTGCCCCTTTGCCCGACCGAGGAGCCCAATAGCCCGCCCAAGGACTTCTCGTGGCTGTTGAATTCCGGGTATAATCCCCTGAATGCGAAGTTCTTTGACCTTGGCTTAACCGTGACACTATATTCGGCCCCCCAAACCCGGCGAGGCCCCGTAAGACCCCGCATTCCACATGAAACTCAACGCATTCAAGTTCAACCTCCCGAAGGAGCAGATCGCCCTCTATCCCACCAAGGACCGCGACGGGAGCAAGCTGATGGTCGTGCACCGCAAGGATGGCAAGATCGAGCACAAGAAGTTCAAGAACCTCCTCGACTACTTCGACGAAGGCGACACCTTCATCCTGAACAATACCAAGGTGTTCCCGGCCCGCATGTGGGGCAACAAGGAGAAGACCGGCGCCAAGATCGAGGTGTTCATGCTGCGCGAGCTCAATCGCGAGAGCCTGCTCTGGGATGTGGTGGTGGACCCTGCGCGGAAGATCCGCATCGGCAACAAGCTCTATTTCGGCAAGGACGATGAGCTCGTAGCCGAGGTGATCGACAACACCACCAGCCGCGGCCGCACCTTGCGCTTCCTCTTCGATGGCCCGTACGAGGAGTTCAAGCGCACCATCACTGAGATGGGCGAGACCCCGCTGCCGCGCTACATCAAGCGCGAGACCGAGGCCAGCGACGCCGAGCGCTACCAGACCATCTATGCCAAGCACGAAGGGGCGGTGGCCGCTCCCACCGCGGGCCTGCACTTCAGCCGCGAGCTGATGAAGCGCATGGAGCTCAAGGGCATGAACTTCGCCGAGGTCACCCTGCACGTGGGCCTGGGCAGCTTCCGTCCGGTGGAGGTGGAGGACCTCACCAAGCATAAGATGGACAGCGAGCAGGTGATCATCACCCGCGAGGCCTGCGACATCATCAACAAGGCCAAGGATGCGAAGAAGCGCGTGTGCTGCGTGGGCACCACCACCATGCGCGGCATCGAGAGCAGCGTGAGCACCAACAACCACCTGAAGCCGATGAACGGATGGACGAACAAGTTCATCTATCCGCCCTACGACTTCAGCATCGCCGACAGCATGGTCACCAACTTCCACATGCCCGAGAGCACCTTGCTCATGCAGGTGTGCGCCTTCGGCGGATACGATCACGTGTGGAATGCCTACAAGGTGGCCATCAAGGACAAGTACCGCTTCTTCAGCTACGGGGACGCGATGCTCATCATCTGAAGATCAAGCCGCAAGGACGCTAAGGCGCAGAGAGGAGATGCTCTGCGCCTCTTTTCTTTGTGACAGCCCCTGCATCCCCGCGACTCTGCGCCCCCTCGGCAATTCCCATGCACCGCTCCACCATCATCGTCGCTGGCGGCTCCGGCAAACGCCTGGGAGGCCCCGTTCCCAAGCAGTTCCAAACGGTGAAGGGCCGTCCCCTGCTGATGTGGACCATCGAGGCCTTCCATCGCTTCGATCCGGGAATGGCGCTGATCGTGGTGCTGCCGCCGGAGCACTTCGACATCTGGAAAGCGCTGTGCATGGGCCATCGCTTCTTCATCGAGCACGAGGTGGTGGCCGGTGGCGAGCAGCGCTGGCACAGCGTGAAGGCCGGCCTCGAGAAGGTGGAAGGCGACGGGCTCGTCGCCGTGCATGATGGCGTACGGCCGCTGGTGAGCACTGAGCTGATCGCGCGCTGCTTCGATGCTGCGGACAAGCACGCCGCGGCGATCCCTGTAGTACCCGTGGTGCCGAGCATCCGCGAGACCACCGCCGAGGGATCACGTGCGCTCGACCGCTCGAAACTGCTGGCCGTGCAAACGCCGCAATGCTTCCACACCGATCTCTTGCGCAAGGCATTCGAGCAGCCGTACGACCCCGCCTTCACCGATGAAGCCACGCTCGTGGAGCGGCTTGGAGTGAGGGTGGCGCTGGTGGAGGGCGAAGAGAACAATATCAAGGTGACCGGCCGGATTGACTTGGAGATGGCCGGCTTGCTGCTGGCCTGAAGCCTGCGACTAGTTTTGTTCCATGCACCTCGGAAAGCGGCTCGTGCTGGGCGGAGGACTGGCATCCATGCTGCTTGCTCCGAGCGCCTCGACCGCGCAATCGGGCGAAGGGGCCTACGATAGTTTCATGGATTGGAAAATGGGCAATCCCGTTCCGGGAATCGATCCCAGCCTGCGCCGCACTTATCCCAAGAAGAAATATGAGAGCGTCACGTTCTGGGTTGAGCTGGACCAACGCCTGGCCCAGCTCAGGAATCTATGGGGCTTGGTTTGGGACGATACCTTGTATCTGAGCATCGACCGCAAGCACTTTGTGGGGATGAAAGAGATGGGTGCGTTCTGCTACTTCACAGGTCCACCGTACACCCCGCACGATCAGCAAGAGAGTCTCATGCGCAATACGGCCGTGCTCGGCAGGAACACCGGAGGTTTTGAGACCTGGAGCAGCGACGCGCGGAATGCAGGTTACACGCACTATGTGCTGAACGCGCGGACCGGCGTCGTCAACCTCTTGCTCCCCTCGTACATGCGCATCGTCCTGGGCGACCTCCCCGAACTCTTCGCACGCTTCGAGGCCGAGCCGGACAAGACGGACACCGAGACCATGCTCCGCTACCTCAGGGAGGCGAACAGGCAACTTGGTGCCACTCGCTGAGCCGGGGACAGGGCTGACCAACGACCTTTGCCCTGCATGGTGGTGACCCCCGACCTCCGCTCCCTACCCCTCGACGAGATCAAGTCGCTCGTCGCGGAGCTGGGTGAGAAGCCCTACCGCGCCAAGCAGCTCTGGGAATGGCTCTGGAAGAAGAAGGCCCGCTCGTTCGATGATATGAGCGACCTGCCCAAAGCCTTCCGCGCTGCATTGGCGGAGCGCACCGTGCTGCGGCCCTTGGTGCTGGCCGAGGAGCAGCGCAGCCAGGATGGCACCGTGAAGTGCGCGTTCCGGACGCATGATGGCCACGTGGTGGAAGGCGTGCTCATCCCAACGCCCACGCGCCTAACCGCCTGCATCAGCAGCCAGATCGGGTGCAGCCTGACGTGCAGCTTCTGCGCCACCGGCAAGCTCAAGCGCGTGCGCAACCTCGATGCGGGCGAGATCGTGGATCAAGTGGTGCTCATCGACCAGCTCGCGCAGAAGTACTACAAGCAGGGCCTCACCAACATCGTGTACATGGGCATGGGCGAGCCGCTGCTCAATTACGCCAACACCATGCGCAGTGCGGAACGGATCACCGCCGAGGACGGCCTGGGCATGAGCGCGCGGCGCATCACCGTGAGCACGGCGGGCATCGCGAAGATGATCCGCAAGCTGGCCGATGATGGCGCGCGATTCAACCTCGCGCTCTCCTTGCACGCCGCCAACGATGCCAAGCGCGACCGCATCATGCCCATTAACGAGCAGAACACGCTGGCCGAACTGAAGGATGCCTTGCGCTACTACACCCGCACGCTGCGGAAGGACGTCACATTCGAGTACATCCTCCTGCGCGGCTTCAACGATTCATTGGCTGATGCGCAAGAGCTGGTGAAATACGCGAGCGACGTGCACGCCAAGGTGAACCTGATCGAGTACAACCCGATCGACGGCGGTGAGTTCGGAAGGACCGAGAGCAAGGATGCCGAGGCCTTCCAGCAATACCTCGGCAAGAAGGGGATCGTGGCGCGCATCCGCCGCAGCCGCGGGCGCGACATCGATGCGGCCTGCGGGCAATTGGCCAATAAGAATGCAGCTGTGAAGGTTGTTCCTTCGCTCCGCTCGGAATGACCGGCTGAAGGTTGACGATGGTTGAGGGTTGATTGAACCTTCAACCGGCAACCGGCATTCCGCACTCAGAAACCCACGCCGATCCGCACCCCCAGGAAGAAGGCGATCACGTTTTTGTTCTCCCGGACATCGTCGTACAGGTACTCATCCGGCTCAGGGTCCGCATTGATGATGTGCGTCTCCCGCACCACGAGGTTGTCGCGATTGCGGAAACCAAGCCCGCCGTAGAAATCGAGGATCCAATTGCTGCTGTAGCCCAGGCTCTGGTAGCCGACCATCACGCGCACATCGTTGTAGGTGCGCTCGTCGAGCCGCTGGCGATCGCTGAAGGTCCCGTCCGCGTTCTTCTCCTTGATCAGCTTGCTGTACACCAGGTGCGCGAACTCCGGGTTGATGTACACCCCGGAAGGCTCCAGGTCGTCCGTGAGGTAGAAGCGCGCGCCGATGTGGTAGCTCGGGTTGTAGAGGATCTTGGTGCCCGCACCGTACTCATCGGCATCGTCGCCCACCCAGGAGAGCGCGAGGTAATTGCGCGCGGTGAAGCCCAGGCCCACCTCCAGGCTCAGCTTCGGGGTGAGCGCGCGCTCGTAGTAGAGCGGAACCTCGCCGCGGAAGAAGATCAGCGGGTTCAGCTTGAACACGTTCTTGATGCACTTCACCGTATCGAACTGCTGCGCCAGCTGTTCCTTGTAGAGCAGCACGCGCGCCTGCTGCTTGCTCTTCTTGGGCTTGTCCTGCGCATGCGCGAGGCCTGCAGCGCAGATGGCCAGGGCAAGGAGCACGGATCGGATGGTCATCATGGCGTTAGGCGGGAAAGGTAGCTGGGGAACAACCATCCCCTAACGGACGTTCGCCGGTGCCCGTGGTTGTCCCTTCCGGTGATGGCCCGCTGTCCATCTTTGCCCCGATGCCGACGATCGAAGAGGTGCAACGGCCCATCGCCGAGGAGCTCCAGGCCTTCGAGCCGCGCTTCCGCGAGGCCATGCGCAGCCGCGCCGCGCTCCTCGACCGCATCATGCACTACATCGTCAAGCGCAAGGGCAAGCAGATGCGGCCCATGTTCACCCTGCTCAGCGCACGCCTCTTCGGGCCGGTGAACGATAGCGCCTTCACCGCCGCCAGCCTCATCGAGCTGCTGCACACCGCCACCCTCGTGCACGACGATGTGGTGGACGACAGCAACATGCGGCGCGGCTTCTTCAGCATCAACGCGCTCTGGAAGAACAAGATCGCCGTGCTCGTGGGCGACTACCTCCTGAGCCGCGGGCTGCTGCTGGCCGTTGACAAGGGCGAGTTCGAGCTGCTGCGCATCGTGAGCCGTGCCGTGCGTGAGATGAGCGAGGGCGAGCTGCTGCAGCTGGAGAAGACGCGCGGCCTCAACTTCAGCGAAGACGTCTATTTCGACATCATCCGCCAGAAGACCGCCAGCCTCATCGCGGCCTGCTGCGCCAGCGGGGCCAGCGCCGCCGGTCAGGATGCCGATGCCGTGGAGCGCATGCGGCTCTTCGGCGAGCATGTAGGCATCGCCTTCCAGATCAAGGACGACCTCTTTGACTACGGCTCCGGTGCGGGGATCGGCAAACCCAGCGGCCTTGACATCAAGGAGAAGAAGCTCACGCTGCCCCTCATCCACGCGCTGCAGCAGGTGCCCAAGGCCGACCGCCGCTGGATGGTGGATGTGGTGAAGAACCGGAACACCGATGGGCAGGCCGTGAAGCGCGTGATCGCGAAGGTTGTGGAGGCCGGTGGCATCGTGCACGCCCAGCGCCGCATGCTCGAGCACCGCGACCGCGCGCTTGAGCTGCTGCGCGCATTCCCCGGCAACCCTGCCAGGGAAGCACTCGAAGGCCTCGTGCAGCTCACGGTCGAACGAACCAAGTGAACGAAGCAGCATGAAGAAGGCATCGCTCCTGACCGCCGTTATCCTGGCCACGCTGACCGCCGTCTGCTTCGTAGCCTGCGAAGGCGGCGCTGCGGAACCGCAGACGGCGGCGGCCCCGGCCGATACCGCGCAAGCCGATCCGCAGAATGGCCGCGTGGTGAAGGCCCTGCCCGATGGAGGCCGCATCGAAGGCACCATGCGCGATGGCAAGCGCGTGGGGCCCTGGCATAGCTACTTCGCGCACGGCGGCCCGCGCAGCCGCGTGGCCTACGTCGATGGCGTGGAAGAAGGACTCACCGAGGTTTTCTACGAGAGCGGCCTCACCTACTACGTGGGCCAATACCACCAAGGCCGCAACGCCGGCACCTGGATCTTCTTCGACGAGGAGGGCAACGAGATCAAGCGCGTGGTGTACGACAGCTTGGGGGTTGTGATCCGCTAGACGGTTATCGGTTTCGCGTCGCGTGCAGTGCTCAGCTTGGCGGTAGAGGGTTGTTGATAGCCCATAGCATCTCAAGACCTGGCACGGAAACAAGCTGGCCCTCAGCCGTCCGCCATGGATCGAAGTGAACAATCGCCGGTGATGCACGCATCATTTCAACAGACCAAGGCCCGCACGCCTCACGCTTCTACATTCACGGCCCTTTCGGCCCACCCCAACTGCCCACTGCCCCTGCTCCTGCCCACTGCCCCTGCTCCTGCCTCCTGCCCCTGCCCCCTGCCCCCTGCCCCCTGCCTCCTGCCCCTGCCTCCTGCCCACTGCCCACTGCCCCTGCTCCTGCCCACTGCCCCTGCCCCTGCCAACTGACTCATGATCTCCCCCTCTGCCATCCAATCCGTCAAAGACGCCATGCGCGTCGAGGAGGTCGTGGGCGAATTCGTCGCGCTCAAGCGCAAAGGCCCGCGCTACCTCGGCCTCTGCCCCTTCCACAACGAGAAGACGCCGAGCTTCAACGTCACCCCGAACCTCGGCATCTACAAGTGCTTCGGCTGCGGCAAGGCCGGCGATGCCATCACCTTCCTGCAAGAGCACGAGCACCTCAGCTATGTAGAGGCGATCAAGTGGCTCGCGAAGCGCTACCAGATCGAACTGCCCGAAGAGGAGCAATCGCCCGAGCAGCAGCTGGAGCAGAGCGAGCGTGAGAGCATCGCCGTGGCGCAGCAATGGGCCATGGCCTGGAGCGAAGAGCAGCTCTGGAACACCGATGAAGGCAAGCGCATCGGCCTCTCGTACTTCCACGAGCGCGGCTTCAGCGATACCACCATCAAGGCCTTCCACCTGGGCTACGTGCCCGAGCAGGGCAACGCTTTCGCCATCGCTGCGCAGGCCAACGGCTTCAATCCGGAGATCCTGGAGAAGGCCGGTTGGATCAAGCGCCGCGACGATGGTGGGGCCTGGGACTTCTTCGCCGGGCGCGTCACCTTCCCCGTCTTCGGCCTCAGCGGCCAGCCCATCGCCTTCGGCGCGCGCACGCTGAAGAGCGATAAGAAGCTCCCGAAGTACTTCAACTCGCCCGAGAGCGTCCTCTATGTGAAGAGCCGCTCGCTCTACGGCATCCATCACGCCAAGAAGGCCATCGTGGAGCAGCAGCTCTGCTATCTGGTCGAGGGCTACACCGATGTGATCTCGCTGCATCAGGCCGGCATCACCAACGTGGTGGCCAGCAGCGGCACCAGCCTCACCGAGGATCAGGTGCGGCTGATCAAGCGCTATGCGCCAACGGTGTGCATCCTCTACGACGGCGATGCAGCGGGCATGAAGGCGAGCCTGCGCGGCATCGACCTCATCCTGAAGGAGGGCCTCAACGTGAAGGTGGTCACCTTCCCCGAGGGTGAGGATCCCGACAGCTTCGCCAAGAGCCACAGCAGCAGCGAGGTGCTCGCACATCTCACCGGCACCGCGCAGGACTTCCTCGTGTTCAAGGCCACCTTGCTCATGCAGGATGTGGGCGACGACCCCGTGAAGAAGGCCGCCGCCATCCACGAGATCGTGGAGAGCATCGCGCTGGTGCCCGATCAAGTATTGCGCTCACTCTACATCCAGCAATGCGCACGCCTGCTCAGCGTGAACGAGCAAGCGCTCATTAGCGAGATGAACAAGGTGCTGCGCAGGCAGTACCGCAAGAAGCTTGGTGATGACCAGCCCGTGCCGGAGGAGCTGATCCCAACGGAGATCGCGCCGCCGCAACCCACGCTGGAGGAGGTGGGCACCACACCGCAGGAACGCGACCTGCTCCGCCTGCTGCTCGCCTACGGCCACGAACGCATCAGCGTGCCCGTGCTCGACGACGAGGGCAATCCCGCCGACGACGAGAGTACCGTGGCCGAAACGATGTTCGAGCTGCTTGCCCTCGACGACATCCTCTTCGACGAGCCGCTCTTCCGCGAGATCTACCTCGACTACCGCTTCGCCACCAATACCGGCAACGCCATCGATGCCTCGCGCTACGTGGCCCACGAGCGCCAGGACTGGCGCGGCACCGCCATCGATCTGCTCACCGACCGCCACGTGCTCAGCCCCAATTGGAAGGACCGCCACAAGATCCACGTGAAGCGCGAGAGCGAGCAGCTCTACGATGCCATCGAGGAAGCCGTGGACATCCTCAAGGAGCGCCGCGTGGACCGCATGGTGCGCGACCGCCAGGAGCGGCTCAAGACCGCCGACGATACGAACCTGATGATCCTCCTCGCCGAGATCCGCGCGCTCACGGAGGTGAAGCAGAAGCTCGCGAAGCGGACCGGGAGGGTGGTGGTGGGCTGAGGGGTCAGAAGCCCTTCGTGGCCAAATAGGCTTCCAGCTCCGGCCATCGCACCGTCGGATCCTCGGCCACAGCCCTGCTGTACTGCTGCGCCGCTTCAACGAAGCGGTCGTTCTTCGCCAAGGCCATGGCGAGCACTGTGCGATTCGGCGCGCTCGGCGCGAGCCGCATCGAATGCTCCGCGAGCGCGAGCGCTCTGGCGGGATCTTGCGTCAGGCCTTCCGCAAGGAGGAGGTAGGCCAGGTTCGAGGCCACCAGATCATCATGGGGCCAGAGCTCATGCGCCATGATGTAGTGGGTGAGCGCCTCGCGATCGCGCCCGCTGGCATTGAGCGCCAGGGCGAGCGTTCGGTGCGCTTGATGTGATCGCGGAGCCGCGGCGACCGCACGCTGCATGATGCGCACCGTGCCGTTGAGGTCCTGCAGGTCGAAGAGGATCCCGCCGAGGTTGATGAGCGCGAGCGTGTCGAAGGGATCGGAGCGCAGCGCAGCCTGGTAATGCGCCGCTGCTTTCGGCAGGTCGCGCACGCTGGCATCGCCGAGCCGATGGATGAGGCCCAGGTTCATATGCCCGTGCTTGCTCAGCGGGTCGATGGCCAAGAGCTGCTCGGCCACGCGCACCGCCTCGGGGTATCGCTTCAGGTTCAGCAAGGCCTGTGCATAGGCCTGGCCCGCAAGTACGTTGGTGCTGTCCTGCTCCCAGATCGGCATGATGAGGCTGATCGCCTCCTCATTGCGCCCTTGCATCAGGGCGGCGTTGGCTAATCCGATGGTGCGCTCGCGCTCCATCACCTGGTCGCTCAATCGCGCACGGGCGTAGAATGCCTGCGCCTTCTCGGGATCGGCCAATGGGGTCCTGGTGTACAATTCGCCCAGGTTGAAGAGTGTCCTGGCATCGGTGCTATCGATCCGGAAGGCATCGAGCAGCAAGGCCTCGGCCCGGCGATGATCGGCGGGACTCACGCGAAGGATCAGCAGTTCGGCAAGAAGGGTTCGCGCCTTGGCCGGAGCATTCCCGGTTGCGATGGCGCGCTCCAGGTGATGCATGCTCTGCGGCCAATCGCCTTGGGCATAGGCTGCGAAGCCGGCAAGGAACCTAGCCCGGCCCGATGTGCTGTCGGCCTCGATGGCCCGCAAGGCGAGCTCCAGGCCGCGTGCAATAGCCTGCGCGCTTCGATCGCTCGCGCCCAGGTACAGCTCGGCCAGGTCGGTGAGGATCCCGGTGTGCCGAGGCGCGCGCAGCAGTGCCTCCTCGTAGGTGGCGCGCGCTTCCGGCAGCTGGCCCAGGGTGTCGAGCACATTGGCCGTCAGCATCCAGCCATAAGCGTTGTCCGGCTGCAGGTTCACCATGGCCGTGGCTTCGCGCAGCGCTTCCTTGAACTGGCCCAGCCGTGCATGGCAATCGACGCGGAACCCGCGATTCACGAAATCGACCTCGGTGGTGGTGGGCTCCGATGCATAGAGCAGCTCCAGCGCGCGCGACCATTCCCCCTTGGAGGCATGCACGTTGGCCATCGCCCGGTCCAGGAGGTTGCCCGTGGTGGCCACGAGCAATTCGGTGGCGCGTTCGGCGAGCGTGCGGAAGCGCAAGGGCACAAGCCGGTTGGCCTCGCTGCTGTTCATGCGCCGCATCACGTAGTGCAGGCTCACGGCGCCGCTGTCCGTGGCCGTGGGCTCGGTAAGCTCGCCGTGGAAGAGCAGCCGCGCATGCAGGCTGTCCGCCAGACGCACCGCGTCGTCGCCGCTGAGCGCGCGTGCTTCGCGCAGCAACCTGATCTCCGCCGGTATGCCATGCGCCGCCGCATGCGCGTGCAGGTGCTTGCGCAGCACCTCCTCGAAGCGCAGCTCCAGGTTCGGGTCGTCCTGCAGCACCTGGAAAGGCAGCAGCACCACGCGCAGCACCGTATCGGCGGGCGCCGACCAGTCCTCGCCAAGTGGTTCCGCTTCGCCGGAAGTGCGCACGAGCATCACGCTGATCGCGATCCCAGCGGCTACAGCGGCCATCCACCACCACGTGCGTGACGTGCGCTTGGGCGCTGCTGCTTCCGCTGGGGGCGGCAGGGCCGGCGCGCCGGCGCGTTCCCCCTGCTTCTCCACCACCAGCCTCAACTGCGTAAGCTCCTTGCGCAAGGCCTGCCCTTCGTCGGCCTGCGCGCGGATGGCCGCCAGCTCTGCTTCAAGCGCTGCGCGCTCATCGCCCTTGCGCGCTTCTGCCGACGCTATCTCGTCCAAGCGCGCTTGCAACCCGGCAATGTGCGCGGCTTGGGCACGTTGCTCTTCTTCCTGTTTCCTGCGCTCGGCCTCCAGCCGGTCCTTCACCGCCTTGCCCGAAAGCGCTTCGGCCAGCTGCTTCGGCAGCGGCATGCGCAGGCGCTCTGCATAGAGCCACTGCACCAGGGCCGCCAGATGCACCGCGCCAATGGTGGCGGAGCTGCGCATCACCGGTTCGTCGTGCACCCCCTTGTTGCCCTGGATCTGCAGCGCCTTCAAGTGGTTCACCACTTCCTGCGGCACTTGCGCGTGCCGCTGCACCGAGCCGATCAAGAGCTGCAGGTTCGACCCCTCGATCACGCTGGCCGCCTGCAACGCGCTCACCTTCTGCAGCAGCAGCACCTTGCACGCCGCCTCCGCCGCCTTGCGCATGTTGCCCAGCGCATCGGCATGCTTCCCGCTGCGGTGCCGATCCAACGCATCGGCCACGTAACCGGCGAAGTCGTTCAGCTTGGCGGAAAGGGCATCGGGCATGCGAGCAAACGTAAGAGCGGGGCGGCGGGCGCTGGACTGCGTCATAGGCCCCACGTGCAGCCCGCATGGTGCGCGACCGCCAGGAGCAATTGAATGCCGCCGATCACACGGCCATGATGCTGCTGCTCGCGGAGATCCAGCGCCTCAGCGAAGCCAAGATGAAGCTGGCGAAGCGGACGGGAAGGGTGGTGGTGGGCTAGGAATACCTTTCGCCCCATGCCCCAACACGAGCACGCACACTCGCACACGGGCCATCACCACCACGAGCACGCCCACGGCCACGTTTCCGCCGCAAGTGCCGTAGCCCTCCGCACCGCCTTCTTCGTCAACCTCGCCTTCACGCTCGTAGAGGTCGTTGGCGGCTGGTGGACGGGCAGCATCGCGGTGCTCACCGATGCCCTGCACGATGCGGGCGACTGCCTGGTGCTCGGCACCGCGTGGTACCTGCAACGCGTGGCCATGAAGGGTCGAGATTCGCATTACAGCTACGGCTACGGTCGCTACAGCATGCTCGGCGGATGGCTCACCAGCGTGGTGCTCATCATCGGGGCGCTCTTCATGCTCACCGTGAGCGTGCCCAAGCTCTGGGCGCCGGAGCTGCCGCATTCACTGGGCATGATCGGCTTCGCGCTCTTCGGCCTCGCCATGAACGGCTTCGCCGCGTGGAAGCTGCACGGCGGGCAAACGCTGAACGAGCGCGGCGCTTACCTGCATTTGCTGGAGGACGTGCTCGGCTGGGCCGCGGTGCTCGTGGGCGGCATCGTCATCTACTTCACCAACTGGGCCATCGTCGATCCATTGCTCAGCGTCGCCATCAGCGCCTACATCCTCATCAACGCCATCGGTACCTTGAAGAAAGGAACCGGCATCCTCATGCAGGAGATCCCCGCGGGGCTCGACATGCAGCAGGTGCGCACCGACCTCATGGCCATCCCGCACGTCATCGACCTGCACGACCAGCACACGTGGACGCTCGACGGCAGCTTCATCGTGCATACCGTGCATGTGGTGGTTGAGGGCATTGATCACCGCGAAGCGCTCGGCATCAAGGCCAAGGCCCGCGAGGCGCTGCAGAAGCACGGCATCCACCACGCCACCATCGAACTCGAATGGGCCGATGAGGATTGCGGGACGAAATGCTGAGTTGAATGCGGGAAATGGAGGTGAAGGTGGTAATGGAAGCAAAGGAGGACTCCTCCCTCACCTCCCTCACCTCCTTCCCCTCCACCTAGCTTGCACCGACCTTCTCGTTCAGCACCAGCCATCAGATGAAGAAGCAGCTCTTCCGCATGCTTGCGAAACTGAACAAGGCCTTGCTCCCGAAGATGTGGGACAAGGATCTGCTCCGGCTCACCAAGACCCAGAAGCTGATCATCGCCTGGCGAATCTGGGTGACGAAGAATGCGCTGTGAAAAGGGCCGCAGAGGAATCCCCTTCCTGAACTGCGGCGTGGGTTCTAGGGAAGGCGTTGCGCCCATTCAGTTCCTATGCGCGCCCTTCCGTGTCAGGCGAGCCCCGGTCGCGGCGCGGCGACGAGCTCCGTGAAGGTCCACGTGCAGCCACGATCCGGTGCGCTGGCGCAATGCGCGCTGAAGCCGATGAGCGCGCAACGGTGGCGCAGAGTGTGCAGGCCGCCATTGCTTTCGGTGGCATCCGGGTCGAAGCCCCGCCCATTGTCCGATACGATGAGCGTGATGGGTGGGCCGTAGCGAAAGGTGATGGAGAGCGCATCGGCCCGGCTATGCTTGAGCGCGTTGTTCACCACTTCCTGGAAGATGCGGTAGAGGATGGTGCTGGTGTCGGCATTGATCGTGCGGGATTCGCCTTCCACCTGGAGCTGGGCGCTGATGCGCACCACGCGCTCAATGCGCGCGGCCTCGAAGGCCAGGGCCTCTGCCAGGGTCCGGTTGTTCCAGAGGTCCTCCCGCAGGTCGAGCGCCGTGCTGCGCAGCTCGGCGATGCCATGGTCGAGGGCCTCGATCGCGACTGCGATCCGCTGGGGCTCGTTCTCTTCGAGGGCCGTCATGAGCCCCACGCGCGCCATGGTGAACGTGTGGCCCAGGTTGTCGTGCAGCTCGAGGCCTACGTGATGCATGGTCTGCCGCGTGGCCTCGCGTTCAGCGCGCACCACTTCTTCCTGGAGCTTGCGCTGCGCGGCCTCCAGCTCCAAGCGGTGCTTCACCCGCCGGTTCGCATTCACCACCAGGAGGCCCGCCATGGCCACCCCCATCAGCAGCAGCACGAAGGTGATGACGACGACGACGAAGACGATCTGCAGCGGCTCACTCATGCTTCGCGCGCTGCTGTCCGCCCAGGAGCCAGCAGGCATAGGCGGCGAGAAGGTAGCGAACCGTGCAAAGCACGGGCATGATGGTCCAAAGGGTGGACGCGAGCTCCAGGTCCTGCTTGCGGAGGTAGCGCGCCAGGCCCATCACGGGCGGCAATGCGGTGAAGTAAAGGAGCATGCCAGTGAAGAGCCAGAATGCGGGCACCCTGAGCAAGGCGATCGTGCTGGTGTTGGCCATGCGCCAAAGCAGCGCGCCAAGCACGATGGCGAGCAATAAGGCGAACAGGACGATCGCTTCGAACAGCATGTCGTGCTGCCAGTCCACGAATCGTGCGTTCACCACGAAGCCGGCGAGTCCGAATGCGGCGACCAATAGCAGCACCTTGCTCCAATCGGGTTGCTCAGCGTGGACCATGGCCAGCACGAGCAGGAACTCCAGCACGATGAAGGAATTGTAGAACGGGGCGTTGATCTCTTGCTGAACCTTGGTGACATAGCCGATCAACTCCACGAGGAAGGCCAGCGCCATGAGCGCGCCGCCAAGCCGGAAGAGGCGGGGCCTTGGCCGCTGGATGCGCAAGAAGGCGGCGAAGGCCGCTCCGATGGCTGCAAGCATGAGCAGCTCGCGGAGGTGGTAGAGGAGCATCGGCGTGCAGAACCAGGTGCTATTCCGGGCTCATTTGCACGTGTGCCGGGGGCTGGTGGCCGCAGTCCAGAATTGGAACGGCGTATTCGGGCAGAGGTGCGGGCAGGGCGATCCCACATCCAGCGCCTTCGCCCGGAACGGCTCGTTCGTGTAAGTGGAATCGTCCAGGTCCACGCCCACCGGCACCCAGGCCAGGCCCTGATGGAAGCCGCGCTCTTCATACGTGCTGTCGGGGAGCAGGGCGCGGAATTGCGGCGTGGCAATGGGCACCAGCGAGAGTTCGCCTTCGCTCAAGCCGTTCTGTGCGATGAGGCCGCGCACCACATCCTCGCCGTGGATCGCCGAGTTGGGCTCCGATTCCGCATGGAGCCTGACCCAAGCTGAATTGTAGTCGGACTTGATCATCACCCTGGCCGCGTAGTTGGCCCAGCCTCCGCCCGCTGCACGCCACGCCACGAGCCCGCCCGTTTCGAGCTGCAACGAGCCGTCGGACTTGATCCGGTAGCAATCGTCCGATTCAGCATACTCGTATTCCTCGGTGGTGTCGTCGTACTTCAGGCAGAGCAGTTGCAGCCGCACATCAAACGCGTTGCTGTTCAGCCCATAGTGCACCACCACGCCGCGCACGATGGGGCCGCTGGGCTCACAGGGCTCCACCGCATCCAGTGCGCTCAGCAGGGCGGAGCACTTCACCTGGATGCCGCCCGATGGCAGCGGGATGGGCGCATGGCTGGTGGAATCGCCTTGGTGGATATGGTCCGTGAAGTCCGCTTCGGCACAGGCCAATTCGCCCTTGGGCACGTAGAGGTGCTCCGTGCCGAACACATCGGGCAGGGCGGATTTCAGGGCGGCATCGAGGACCTCGATCCCGTTGGTGGCCGGTGCCTGCTGCTCCGGGGCGGAAGGTCCACAGGCCAGCAAGGTGAAGGGCAGGGCGGTGAGCAGCAAGCGAAGGCGGGTACGGGGGTGCAGCATCGGGTACGGTATGAGCCATCAAATGAAGGCGATGCGGACCATGCGTGGCACCGGTGCTTGCACGGGTGCAAGGGGGCTTTTCACACGGGTCGCTTAAGAGCCTGTTTGAAGAGATTCCAAACGGGCTCTAAGGCAGTATGCCCCACTTGAAGGCGAAGACCACCAGCCCGGCCTTGGTCTTCACATCGCACTTGCGGTACACGGTTTCGCGGTAACCGTCAACGGTGCGGCGGTGAACACCCATGCGCTCGGCCACCTGGTCGTTGGTGAGCTCGTGCTCGTTGCACACCAGCCTGATGAAGGCAAGCTCCCGGTCCGTGAGGCTGCTCAGCGCAACACTGCGGCGCTGCTCGTGCTCCTTGCGCAGGGCCTGTGCCTGCCTCACCTCCGATGGGTGGTGGTAATGGCCCAGCACCGCCACCTGGTTCAGCGCATCGAGGAAGACGCTCTTGCTGATGTCCTTGCGCAGGAAACCGCAGGCACCGGCGCGCAAGGCCCTTTCCTGGGCCTCCTCGCTGCCCTCGAAGGTGAGGGCCAGGGCGCGCGTGCCGGGGGTGTTGGCGCGTATCCAGGCGATGGTCTCATAGCCGTCCATCAGCGGCATGTGCAGGTCCACCACCGCTACCGAGATCTCGGTGCCGTTCTTGATGGCGCGCATGTACTCCACGCCGTGGCTGGCCTCCAGCACCACCTGGTATTGGGGAATGCCGTCGAGCATCTCCGCCATCATGCTGCGGAACAGCGTGTGGTCATCGACAAGCGCGATGGGGATAGCGGGCGTTTCCATGGGAGAGCAACCGACCAAGTATAGCGTGTACGTTTTAATCGGGTGTTCACACGGCGCTGTTGGGCAGTGTCTTCGTGTCGACCGAAAGGACCTTCATGGGGAGGCACTTCGACCAGCACCACCTCTTTCGATATGGCACCATGCGACTAGGACGTGAGTGCGGTGGCGTCCACGATCCGCGCGGCGCGGCCGTAGCCGATAGTGCGGTAGGCCGTGTGGCGAAGGCCAGCGCTTGGATCGTGGTCGCCTCCCGAGCCGCAGGCGAAGGGATGGCTCCACCTTTTGGCGAAGCAAAAGGTGGAAGGAGAATTCAGCTCAATGGAACAGCGCGAGTTCCCGGAATATGAGGAGGCGCATGGAATCACATGCCGAAGGGTTCGGCATACAGCAGCTCCGGGCGGGCAACAGCAGGGCCCAGCACCAGGCGCGTGCCCACGGGCGTGCAGGCGTAGCCGCGCTCGCGCAAGTGCACCAACGCCGGGCTGCCATCGGGCAGCAACAGGTGGCGCTGTGTGGGGAAGAGCCAGCGTTGCAGCTCCAATCCGGCATGCGGCGCATCGGCCACGATGAGGCCATCGCCCAGCAGCGGCAGGGCGAAGCCGCGCACCACGCCGCGCTCCTCGTACACCTGTCCCAGGAATTCGTGTTCGGTAAGCAGCGCGTGCCGGTCCATGCCTGTGGCACGGCGGTCCAGGTGGAGCATGCCGAAGCGGTGGCGCGGTTGCAGGGGAACGACTTCGGCATGCGTGGCCTGCAGGAAACGGCCGCCTGCGCAGCGCAACACGGGCTCGTGCGGAAGGAATGCATGCGCCTGCCAGAGCGGAGCGTCCGCGTCGGGTGCGATCACCGTGATGCGGCTGGTACCGGCGGCAAGCAGGTCGTGCAGCAGCTGCGCGACCATTCCTGCGCGTGCATCGCAGGCGGTGCCGCGGTTGCTCAACAGGATGATGCGCGCGTGCGCATCGAAGAGCAAGGCGGCCGCGATGCCCAGGGAACGATCGCCCTCGTGCGCGTGCCATAGCCGGGCGTAAGGCGTACCCGCCAGCCAGCGCAAGCGCGGAAGCACGAGCGGCGCATGCTGCCATTGACGGAATACGGATTCCGCGTTGTGCGTGAGCGTGCTGGTGCGGATCATGCGCGCGCTTGCTTACGGCACAAGTGCACCAAGGTGGTCCGTCCATCGTCGTGCGGCAGTCGGCCCAGCACGCGATCCAGGTATTCCACGCCGCCGATGGCTGGCCTGCCGGCATGTTGCGGATCGCGCACCAGGTCCACTTGCAGCCTGCCCAGCAGCGGATGCTGCAAGGGGAAGCTGCACAAGAAGCGCCAGTGCGCGGTGCGTGTGCGGTACGATAGGAAGTGGCTGTAAAGCGCTGTGTGGTGCCAGATGGCGGTGAGGCGGCCGAAGGCATCGGCCACTTGCGGCAGGTGCGGGTATTGTGCGCGCGCCAGGGCCACCAATGCGCTTGGGTCGAAGGCCGTGCCGACCTCATCGTTCACGCGGGTGTACCAAGCGAGGTATTCGCGCTCGAAGGCCAAGGCGCTGCGCTCTCCAGGTGTTGTGCTTGTGTTCATGGTGCGGTTGGTTCTCACGCCCCCAACCCCGGAGCCTGCCTTTGCGGCCGACCCGGGGCGGGAGCTTTGCGTGAAGAAGGACCTCGATTGGCGGTGCGGCTCAGGCGGCCTTGCTCACCGCGCTGTCGCTGGCCGGACCGGCACCGGCGGTGCCAATGGCCTGCACGCGGAAGTAGTACACCGCATCGGTGGTGAGGCCCTCGGCCACCAGGTAGTTCTTGCTGGTCTGCGTCAGCAGGGTCCACCCCTCCTCCACGTTCGGGTCGCCGGCATTGATGTAAACGGCATACATCAAGCGGCCCTTCACGCGGTCCCAGCGCAGATCCACTTCACCGCCCAGCACGCCGCGCTTGGCCCGCAGGTTCTTCGGCGCGGGCACCACGCCGACCGGGCTGGGGGCCTTCCGCGTGGTGAAGCCCGCGCTCGCGATCTTCTCCGCATCGTTGGTGCACTGCGCCTCCACGTAGCCGGCCAGCTTGCGGATGAACTCCTCCACCACTGCGCGGCGCTCGTTGCGCAGCAGGTGATCGGTCTTGCCGCCGTTCTGCGATACCGCCATGTTCGACGATTCCAGCGCGTCGCAGGCCGCGGCGAAATCGGTGAGGAATCCAGCAGGCAGCGTAACGTTCGCGTTGTCCGTGCAATCCTCGATGTGGTTGCGGCCTTTTTCCACCAAGGCTGCGGGGGTGAGGCTTCTGAAGCCCAGTACGATGACCAGATTCTGTTTCATGGTCTTGTTGGTTTAATGCGCCGGGGAATTCCGGACACGGCCCCTCTTTCGTGGAAGCCCCTCTCGAGGTGACGTTTCCTGCTGGCGGGAAATCCGCACGCGCAGCGCGTAGTTCTACGCACGCCCTTCTGAATGCCGCGTCAATACAGGTCATGCCGTTGCTGCTTCAGTTGTTCGCAACGGCCGCGCGACTTGCTGGCGACGCCGCGCAACTTGATCGTGGCCACGTGCAGCATGATGCCCTTGCTGCGCGCTTTGCTCACGCAGCCCTGCAACTTGCTCCTGGCGCCGCGCAACTTGGCGCACCCACCGCGCCATGTGCTCTTGCCAGCACGCAACCTGATGGCAGCGCCGCACGGGCTGATGATGCCGTTGCGCAATTCGCTGCCGCAGCCGCGCAACTGGAGGGCGGCGACGCGCCTATCGATGGCCCCGTTGCGCGACTTGCCGACATGGTCACGCCGCTTGCCGATGCCGCCAAGCAACTTGCCCTTGCCGCCGTGCAGATCGATGCCGCCGCCAGTTGACTGATCACGGTAACGGGCGACCTGGCGATGCCACCGCGCAACCAGGCCAACAGATGATCAAGGCGCGGCACGCTGCAGCGCAATTGCACGGCGCAAAGACCTCCGTGCGCGACCCTCACGCACGGCCGCGCACCGGGGGCCTGTCACCTTTCAGGTAACAGGCCCAGGTGCTTCGTGCGCGGCAACCAGCCCGAGCCTGATGGCGCCAATGGCCAAGGCGGTCTTGCTATTCACCCCGAACAAGGCGCATAGCTCGGCCGCATAACGCTCCACGGTGCGGCGGTTCAGCTTCAGCTCCGCCGCCATGGCCGCGTAGGTGGGGTCGTCGCCGCGGCAAATGGCCTCCAGCACGCCCCAATGGCTCTGGGGTATCTGCGCCGCCAGGCGCTTGCGCCGCCGCTCCTCCACGGTGAGGCCGTCCGGGTTCTCGAGAAGCACGCGCTGGCTGTAGTCGGTGTGGTACACGGCGCCAGCAGCCAGGGTGTCCATGGCCACCACCAGTTGCTCCGCCGCCTCTTCCTTGCACAAGAAGCCATGCGCCCCGCCCCGGTAGCTGCGGATCACGGCAGCGTCATCGGCGAACTGGCTATATACCAGCACGCGCACCAGGGGCCGATGCTGCTTCAGCCAATCGAGCACGGCATACCCATCCATCACCGGCATGCTCAGATCAACAATGGCGATGGTCACCTGTGCGCCCGCTTCCAGGGCCTGCACCAATTCCTGACCATTGCGTGCATGCACCGTTACACGGTAGCGCTCACTGCGGTGCAAGAGGTCGGCGATGCCCGCGCGCATCAGGTCGTGGTCGTCGGCAAGGGCCACGTGCAAGACATCGGGTCCAGGCATTCGTGAGGAGATTTCCTTACCGCGAATTCACGGATCGGAAGCGTGAGAATGGATGTGGTGAATACCGGTGCTTGCGGCCAAGCCCAGCGGTAGCCTGCCCATGCGTTTCCAGCCCTCAGGGCCACGCTGCCCATGCCCGACAAGGGTTTGCGCACGCGATGGAGCGGTTGTGATTCCGAGGAGGACCCGTGTAAAAAGCCCCCCCGACCCGTGTAAGAAACCCCCTTGGGGGGGAGGGGGGGGATGGATGGGCAAAAGACGTTTGGCACGCACCGATTGCCTTGCACGAACCACGACCTACCTGAACAATGGAAACATCCTGCTCCACCATGAAACCCATCAAACGCGAGATAGAGCACTCGATAGTCGTGCTGAAGATGGCCAACAATATGGATATGCGCACTTATCGGCTCATCACGCAAACGTGTAACCAGGAACTCATTGGCAAGAAGCTCGATGCCGAAAGTGGATCACAGAGAAAGAGGTCCAGCGCCGCGACGAAGCCAAGCGCGGAAATAGTCGATACCAAGCGCCAAGCAACATTATGCAACACCCGCATGGCCGGCAGAACGAGTTGGCTTCGCCGTGGTTCCACTTGCGGTTTGATGACCGTCGGATACCATCCCCAATCCGGAGGGGGTATTCGATCCTTCGACTAACAAGGAAATTCCATTGAAGAACCCAGTTTGATCCAAACCAACAACAGCGAACCCCATGCTGAAGAAAGCCACACGTAAGCACCCGTGCCTACCAGGCCGCAAACTGCCCCCAATGAAAAAGGGAGGGGCCGGGCCGGTTATCCGCAAGCGGAAAGGGATTGAGCTGCTGGTACGCCTAAGCGTCGTCGACATGAAGGTCGATGCCTTTTCCTGCACCATCACCGTACGCAATGCAGGGAACGCACCCTGCTTCAATGGGCGCATCGATCTGTTCAAAGCAGGGGCATTATTCCACGGGCAAACCATTGCCGGGCAGATAAAAGTCGGCACCACCGCATTCGCGCTCGGCATTCAGGAACAGAAGGAGGTCCGTATCTCGCGCAACCGGCTTCTAGGGTCATTCGGGACTTTCACAGCAATTGCCTACGACCCGATCCTGGACCCTTTTCCTGTTTCGAGAGTCGGACAGCTCACGTGGCACGATGTGGACCTGCTCACGCACGACATCGGGCACTGGACGCAAATCCGTTATCCGAATGATCATCATTTCGCCAACGGCAGCGCGGTGGACAATGATCACCGGACGTGGTCCTATAGCCCGCTCACTCGATTCGGGAGAGGGATCCCGCACGATCCTCCGGCTCCTTCCCATGTCTATTTTCCTGGAACTCCACCTGCCAACGGTGTAAACGACGATGGACGCTACTCGGAGATCCAACAGGTGGTTCATCTGGAGGAGCACCCCGATCACGATTTCATCGAGCAGGAATCGGCGAAGGGGAACCTGAGCGCGAGATTGGAGTGCGATTTGGTGAACTGGGACCAGGATCCCCGTGATCAAGGGGGCATCGCCATTTCGGTGAGTCGCGGTGGCAGTTCCGTGGGGCAATTCCCGGAGTTGCTTCCCACGGTTTCGTCATACGCAGCATGGACTCGGCTAACCGTGGGACTTGGCACGACCATGCCCTTCGATCGGGTCACGGCCCGATTGTGCGCGCGTAGAAGGACCGGGAACAACAGCGATTCCTATTTCGGCAATGTGCGCTGCTTGGTCCTGCACCGGCAGGTCGCGCGTCGATCGAACCTATTCCTCACCCGGTTCCCATTACAACCCTGATACCAAGCCACCATGCCGAAGTACGGAATCCATCACATCATACTCGAGAAGGTGCGCGAGCGCCTCGCCGACGGAAACAACGACCAACGCGACCTGCACCGGATACTCGCCCAGAACCGGGTGGAGGGAAATCTCGGATGCATCGGGCCAGACCTCCTTTTCTGGGCCCCGGACTACGCCATCGTCGAGAATCTGAAGGACCTGGTCGAAGCATACGACCGCGTCATGCAGCTACTAGAGCCGATCAAGGAATTCGCGGAGGGTATCGAGGAGAACATCGAGGAAGGCGTGGAACAAGTCGTCGATGCAATGGAAGGCATCCCGATCATTGGACCTGCTGTGGCGGTTGCCAGCGACTATGCCGAAGCCATCAGTGCAATGACGGAAGCCTTCGAGGTGCTCGGTAACGGCTTGAAGGACGAAGTGAGTCAAGCGCTATTCCTGCGCATACTCGGACTCGACAGCGCGGCGGGCTCCGATAACAACACGCTTGCACGCAGCCTGTTCCACGGGCTCTTCCAAAGTAGCCAACAAGCCGGGCGCGAGGAGATGGACTGGTACTGGTTCGAGATGCTGCACTATCGCAAGACCGGCGACTTCGTGAAAGCGCTCATCCGAAATGCAGAGGCCTCCAACGATGAGGCGCAGATGGCATACGCCTATGGATATGCCACGCACTACGCTGCTGATCTGGTCGGGCATCCGTTCGTGAACACGATCTCCGGCTCACCGTATCGGATCAATGTGCAGCGCCATGTGGTAATCGAGAACTACATGGATCAATGGAAGTGGTCTGGCTCGGGGGCAGGGAACATCCGCAACACCTTGTTCGGGGCTTTCGGCTTCGGCGACATGCCGAACCTGCCAGATGGAATCGCTGCACTCATCGCTAGCACCATTGAGGAGGTGTATCGCGATGTCGTGCACCCCCTTCGCTATATCACGGATGAGAATACGCTCAGACTCGCCGAGAGCGTTGGCGTGAACAGCGCACGCGACGGCTTCCTATCCGCTAAGGATATCCAAACCTCCTACACGTTCCAGAAGTTGATGTTGAAGTTCCTCGGCGGCCAGGAAGAGCAGCTGCGGCCCGAGGAGCCCTTCCCGGGAGCGGATGCCTACCTGGCAGACTTGATGAGCGGAGGCGACCTCAACATTCCCTCGCCCCCTGGGCTCCCTTCGACGCCGCTGCCCAATAGCGTTGAAGATTTCTTCGCCGCCATCGTGGCTTGGTTCCAAGCGGCAGCGGAGTTCATTGAATGGCTCGTTGATGCAACGGTCGAGTTAGGGCGAGCAATCGGTGAAGCACTGCTCAACTTCCTGTCCGATCCGGCAGGCGAGCTCCTCAAGCTGCTCCAAGCACTCGCCTATGCGGTGCAGCTCTTTCTATATGATATCTATCGGATGATCCACCAAGTGCTCGCATTATCCGGCCTGGCCTATCCGGAGCCGGAGGATGCGGCGCTGACCAGCCCCATCGCCGAGGCCTTGGTCACAACGCGTAAAGTTGACTACAAGCAGTTCCCCATCGTGCGGCAGCCTGGACAGCCACACTTGGACACGCGTTCCTATGTACCTTTCTTGAACCATGCGAACCATCCGGATTTCTTGAACGGGCAGCACGAGCATCCGACCACAATCGCTTCCTTCTATACCCTCGAGGGCGCTGAAACGCCCGATGGCTTCATCGATTCGGTGCCATTGGACCTCAAGCTGCTCACGGCCTATGCGCGCGCCGAGACTCCTGAGGATACCCGAACGCTCCAACAGGAGAACGCCAAGAGCTTCGGTAACGCGGTGGATATCAGCCTCTTCATGCTTGCGAACCGCAGCACGAATAAGCTTGAGGACGTGGCGTTCTGCAATTGGAACCTCGACGGCGACCGCGGCTACGGCTATAAATCGTGGGATGGGATTCCCTTCACCGCCATACCGGGCGAGATTGACGGCGCCATCGATGGCAATGAGGACCTGGCTGAAGTGAGACAGCAGGGCTTCTCGGTGTGGACTTCAGTTGCCGAGACAGGCACCGGCACGGGCCGCCGCTCGCGATACACACCTGAGGTCTATGTTGGCAACAAGGAAACACGGCACACATTGCTAAGTGCCTTGAACATCTCGGAGCAGTTCGTCCCGAGCATGTTCACTGACCCCGAGCGCATGACTGGTACGCGGATTCAGCGCTGGTCCGCTATGGTGCCTGAGCGCCTGGCAATCCTTACGGCCAGTCCCTTCACCAACATGTTCTTCTGCAATGGCATGACCACCACGCCTTCATCCGGAATACGTTCTACGATGGCGCTGCAGAAGACCCTGAACGGCGCCTTTGAGGGTATCGCCGATACGGCCTTCCACCTCAAGCACCTCCATAACTACACCAGCTTGGAATGGGGTGATCACTACAAGATTGCCGACCTCGTCCAATCCATCGGGGTTGATTACCTCTCCAGTCTGATGAACACCGATGCCGTCCTTTCCGGTGGCACACCGCGCTCTGTGGTCAACCCCACGCAGGTGGCGGCCATGGCCCTGCTGCACCACGGCATGGAGCAGGACATACCGCTCGTGCTGTGCGGCCATAGCCAAGGCTGCATGATCACCGCCAACGCAGTCCTGGTGTTCAGCACGCTCGGGCAGGGCCACCGCGACTACCTGAAGAACAAGGTGAAGCTCTTCCACTTGGAGCCGGAGCTCATCATCTCCACACGCTTGCTCCTGCGCGATTTGGTGCGCGGCTATCTCGTGTACATCATGAACAACAGCGACCCCATGGGGTCAGATCTGCTAATGGAAGCCGCATCCGGCCCCTTCCCGCTGATACCGGGTCAACCGGGCGGGCTGGTGCGGGAGGGCGCCGGTATGGCCGCACTCAATGCGCTCATGAGCGATCCCGATCCCCTCAGCATCGAATTCTACACCAACCTGGCCGCCGTGGCCAGCGGCACCGGTAACGATCTCACCGAACTCATGGGCTACATCTCCCGCGTGAACATGACCGCGCATTTCATGCCCGTGCAGCTGCCCATCATCGCCGAAGACATCCGGCGGGATCGATTCCGAACCGACCCTGGCACGCTCTCCAACGGCCGTGTGCAGCTCTCCACCGCGAACACGCTGAATGCAACATCAATTCGTGTACGTGAGTTCCTCACCACATGAACGCATCATTCGCCACCGCGTAGCTGTCTATCACCGGAATGGCCAAATCCACGATGGCCAGCGCCACCTCCGCGCCGGCCACCAAGGCCTGCACCAGCTCATGGCCATTTCGGGCATCCACCGTTACGCGGCAGCGCTCACTGCCGTGCAAGAGGTCAGCGATGCCCGCGCGCATCAGGTCGTGGTCGTCGGCAAGGGCCACGTGCAAGGCTTCGGATCCAGGCATTCGTGAGCTGATTTCGATCCCACGAATTCACGGATCGGAAGCGTGAGAATGGATGTGGTGAATACCGGTGCTTGCGGCCAAGCCCAGCGGTAGCCTGCCCATGCGTTTCCAGCCCTCAGGGCCACGGATCCCGCACCCGGCAAGGGTTTGCGCACGCGATGGAGCGGTTGTGATTCCGAGCAGGACCCGTGTAATAAGCCCCCCCCGACCCGTGTAAGAAACCGGCTTGGGGGAAGGGAGGGGTTAACAGGAGGTGGGGAGGTTTGGCCAGCTAAAACCCCAACCAAATTGAACCCGAATAGAAGATTCCGCCTGTTGCTCCTGGTGGGATGCATTGGCGTGACCCTGACAACCAGCGCTCAACTTCCTCGACAGACTATAGATGAGGAGCTCCTGAGCGAGTTGGTCCTGGCCAAACAGGAGGAAGTGAAGGTGCGGGCGATTACGAACCTTGTACGTGGAAACGTGCGCACCCTCAACAAGACTACATACAATACCATTTACGATATGGTGGATATCCTGCTGACGGAGAAGAACAAGACCGTGATGACCCGCGGGCTTGTTTCCAAAGCAGCTGACTACGCACTCTCCTTTGCCTCCGCGCGCTATCTCATGCAAAGCCAAAGCGTATTCACCGGTGCGGAAGAATTGAAAGGGAAGTCTGCGGCTGAAATCGCGTCGAAACTGGCTGACGCCTACGATAAAGTCCAAGCACCAGGCGCTCTAGCGAGACAAGGAAATCCGATCCGTATTGGGAAGATCAGTGCGGGCGAGAGTGAGCAACACATGGTCGTAGTAGACAACTGGCTCTTGGACCAGATGTATATCCGGCTTTCGAGGAGCGCAAAGCTCAAGGAGCTTGGGTTCTTCAAGGTTGAAAGTGGCAGGACTTGGCAATACGACACGTTGAGGAGAGCTGACATCGACTACGTGAGCCTTTGGGAAGAGAATGCCACCGAACGGCAGCGCTTGACCAGCTTGATTGATGGCTACCGGATCTGGCTGGAAACCAACCTAGGGAATATTGATGAGGTGGCCAAGGCGGTTGAGGCTACAGACTGGAAGGCACTAAAGGGCCTCAACTTGACCAAGATCGCGAAACAGCAGGGCACAGTGGGAAACGCTGAAATCGCTGCTGTCATGAAGCTATTCCTCAAGACGATGGATCTCTACCGCTATCATGTCGGGCAGAACGCAACCCTTGTACGCATCGCCGATATCATCACTGACTACGTCATTTTCGAGCCAGAAGAGCTCAATCCAGTCGGCCTCTATGGATTCAGCATCGATGTCGAAGGAATCATTCTCACCTTGGAGGATAAACTGTTACGAACCACCTCGTCACCCACCAAGAACAGTTGGTTTAACATCAGGCCCTTCTTCACCATTGGGCTCAATTACGGGTACTTCAGCAGCTTCGACAGTACATTCATAGGTGAAGAGCGACTCGGAATCCAGCAGGTGGCTTGGGCAGGGGAGAAGCTCGGCCTGAAATGGTTCATATGGGATTGGAAGTACACCCGGGGCCAACAAGCGCAAGAGCCTTACCGCTTCCACGGCCGGATGTTCACCCGCTCCGTACGCCCGCGTGATCCGGTTGTGAGCAATTGGTACTGCAGCCTGTATGCTTCCGGCCTACTCTACACCATCGCCGACCTGCGCAGTGAGGCCGAATTCCAATATCCAATAGTGGGCACAGGCACCGGGGTCCGCTTCTTCAATGGACTAGAGCTCAATGCATCCTATGCCGTACCGGTGATCCCGAACAATCAACTCGACGAGAACATTGACGCGGGCTTCTGGAACGTCGGGCTCGACATCCCCATCTTCGAGTACATCCGCGCGGCCCGCGCCAAGCGCAAAGGGTAAATGATGCTGTACAACTAGACGGCGATTCGCATGACCTACTATAACATCCTGTTCGGGCTGCTGTTCATCGGCGCCTTCCGCGAGGTGCTGCACTCGCTCGGCACTTCCAACTTCTGGGCAGCCTTGCTCATCCTGTCCATCGTGGTAAACGACATGATCAATGTCACCGATCAGTTCGAGCAACGCGGGCATGGACCGATGTACAGTGTTTGGATGAAGCTCATCGACCTCATCTGCTTCATGGCGGTGGCGCTAGCGCTCATCTGCTTGGATCCCGAGGAGTCGTTCATGAAGATGGATGTGGTGAGGAAGATTCCCTGGCACGACCGGCCATGGTTGCCATGGGCCTTGCTCACCTTGTACTGGTCGCTGGCAGTGGCTTGGAACGCGCTCAGCAAGGAGTACTCATTCAAGAGAAATGGTGATCGCTATGACCTTTGGATCCAGATATGGTCCATCCTATTCATAGTGCCCTTTCTCTTCAACACCATTTGGGTGGCTGTATATGGGCCCGCCCCGCTGACCACCAAGTACGTGGCGTGTGGGACCCTGTTGGCGCTCGGAGCCTATGTGGTCTATTTCAAACCCAAATGGTGGAAGACAGGCAAACAGGCCCCGGTGCCGCACACGGCATGCGGTTATTCACCCCCGACACTGCCGACCTTTAGCTGTTCCGCACCGCAGCTTGCAGAACGGCTTGATGCTATGGAGAAGGCATTGGAACGGTTAACAACGAAGCCAACGGCGGAAGGGACGGGGGGCGGCCAAGGATGAGCGAGCACGCAAAGCGAGTTGCTACTTTCAGCGACCCATGCCAATACCCGTGAAACCCTATACCCGTGCGCCAAAGGCCAAGGGTCTTCAGGCACTTGGGCCCAATGGCCAAGAGGCCCCTGAGCCCAATAGCCGCAAGAAAGCCGTCGAGGCCTCCGAACCCATCGAAAAGCAGCTCTGGAAAACGGCCGACAAGCTCCGCAAGAACATCGACGCTGCCGAGTACAAGCACATCGTGCTCGGCCTCGTCTTCCTCAAGTACATCAGCGATGCCTTCGTGGAGCTGTACGACAAGCTGAAGGCCGAAGAGAGCGCCGGTGCCGACCCCGAGGACAAGGACGAGTACAAGGCCGAGAACGTCTTCTTCGTGCCGCCCGGCGCGCGGTGGAGCTTCCTGCAAAGCCACGCCAAGCAGCCCACCATCGGCAAGACGGTGGATGAGGCCATGGACGCCATCGAGCGGGAGAACGACTCGCTGAAGGGCGTGCTGCCCAAGGTATACGCCCGGCAGAACCTGGACCCCACCAGCCTCGGCGGCCTCATCGACCTCATCGGCAACATCGCCCTGGGCGATGCCAAGAGCCGCAGCGCCGATGTGCTGGGCCATGTGTTCGAGTACTTCCTGGGCGAGTTCGCATTGGCCGAGGGCAAGAAGGGCGGCCAGTTCTACACCCCGCGCAGTGTGGTGGAACTGCTGGTGAAGATGCTGGAGCCGTACAAGGGCCGTGTGTTCGACCCCTGCTGCGGCAGCGGCGGCATGTTCGTGCAGAGCGAGAAGTTCGTCACCGAGCACCAAGGCAAGGTCAACGACATCAGCATCTACGGGCAGGAGAGCAACCAGACCACCTGGCGGCTGGCCAAAATGAACCTCGCCATCCGCGGGCTGGACAGTTCGCAGGTGAAGTGGAACAGCGAGGGCTCCTTCCTCAACGATGCCCACAAGGACCTGAAGGCCGATTACATCATCGCCAACCCGCCCTTCAACGTGAGCGACTGGAGCGGCGATCTGCTGCGCACCGATGGACGCTGGCAATACGGCGTGCCGCCCGAAGGCAACGCCAACTTCGGGTGGATGCAGCACTTCATCTACCACCTCAGCCCAAGCGGGCAGGCAGGCGTAGTGCTCAGCAAGGGTGCCCTCACCAGCAAGAGCAGCGGCGAAGGCGAGATCCGCAAGGCCATGGTGGAGGCGGGCCTCATCGATTGCATCGTGAACCTGCCCGCCAAGCTCTTCCTCAACACTGGGATTCCAGCATGCCTTTGGTTCTTAAGTAGGAACAGGGCCAACGGCAAGTTCCGCAGCAGGACCAGCGAGATCCTCTTCATCGATGCACGGCACATGGGGCACCTGGTGAACCGCCGCACGCGCGAGTTCAGCGAGGCCGACATCAACACCATTGCGGACACCTACCACAACTGGCGGAACCCCAAGGGCACCTATGCCGATGTGCCGGGCTTCTGCTGCGCCGCCCCACTGAGCCGCGTGAAGGAGTTGGACTACGTGCTCACCCCCGGCCGCTACGTGGGCCTGGCGGATGAGGAGGACGACTTCGTGTTCGCTGAGCGCTTTGCCACGCTGCAAGCCGAGTTCGCGGCGCAGCTGAAGGAAGAGTCCGAGCTGAACAGCGCCATCCTGAAGAACCTGAAAAGCGTGAAGGTCGATGGGTGAGCTTCAGGAGTACCGATTGGATGAGATCGCAGAGGTGATAGACTGCGAGCATAAGACTGCACCTCGCGTTGAGCAGAGTGCATTCTACTCTGTCCGTACGCCTGACATCTTGAACGGCAGGATCGACTATGCCAACTGCTACCGTGTAGATGAACCCACCTACGAGCTCTGGACAAGGAGGGGAAAACCCGAGGCGGGTGATATCATTCTCGCAAGGGAAGCGCCTGTTGGCGAAGTTGGTTTGATACAGCCCGGATACAATGTGTGTCTTGGCCAACGCACTGTGCTGATCAAAGTGAATCGGGAGGTGGCTGATAGCAGCTATTTGACCTTTCATCTCTGTGCTCCTCCGATCAAAACAGAGCTGAAGGAACAATCAGGTGGAAGCGTGGTCTCTCACTTGAACATGAAGGACATTCGAGCCTTCCGGTTGAGTTTGCCAGACCTACCCGAGCAACGCGCCATCGCCTCGGTGCTCAGCAGCTTGGATGCCAAGATCGATCTGCTGCACCGGCAGAACAAGACCTTGGAGGCCATGGCCGAAACGCTGTTCAGGCAGTGGTTCGTGGAGGAGGCGGAGGAGGGTCTGACGCAACGGCCCTTGAGTTCCGTTGCGAACTACCTGAATGGAGTTGCCTGTCAGAAGTATCCTGCCAAGGACCCCGTGAATCGCTTGCCTGTTCTGAAGATCAAAGACCTCCGTGACGGTCTCTCGGAATCATCAGATTGGGCGACAACCGATATTGACCCCAAGTACTACGTGGAAGCAGGGGATGTGATCTTCTCTTGGTCCGCATCGCTGATCGTCAAGCTATGGGATGGCCCCAAGGCCATCTTGAACCAGCATCTGTTCAAGGTCACCTCGGATGAGTTCCCCAAGTGGTTCTACTTCATGTGGACCAAGCACTACGTGGATGAGTTCGTGAGTATCGCCGAAAGCCATGCAACTACGTTCGGCCACATCAAACGCGGCGATCTGGACGAGGCGATGGTGTTGGTACCAAGCCCCGATCGCTTGATTGAAATGACCTTGGTGATGGAGCCGCTGTTCGACAAGCACATGACCAACAGCGCGCAGATCAAATCACTCACCGCCCTCCGCGACACGCTGCTGCCGAAGCTGATGAGCGGGGAGGTGAGGGTGGAGAGCGTTACAGATTCAAAGGCATGGCCTCTCGGATGAAAGCCAACGACACCCAATGAGCACCTATATGACTTGTTTCAAGGCCGTCGATCACAATCGATACGAGCTGATGTTCGAACTAGTCGAGTGATGAGCGAATCTCCCCTTCCGAGCAATCCATCCTCCGCAGGAATGGAGGACGATCGTCCAAACTTCTGTCTTGTGATCGATATGATCAGCTCCACCGAGAAGCTGATCAAGTTGCCGCTTGATCAATTCCACGCGTTTGGCAGGGCCATGGTCGAGCAGATGAAGGAGCATTGGGAGGGCTTGGGTATGGAAGGGCAGATGGTGAAGTTCACGGGGGATGGTTGGATGGTATTCGGTACGACCATCAAGCATGTGCAAAAACTCTGCTGCCTAGCCTTGGTCATGAGCCGAAAGTTCAAGACGGAAATGGCCATGCGAACAGGCATGCCGGTCGACCAGATTCCGGACTTGCGACTCTTCATCTCAAGTGCATCTGATGCAATGGTGACACTCCCAAACGGGCAGCAGGACTTCATCAGTGATAGCGCGAGGCGAGCTAACAGATATGCCGACATGTGCCTCCCCAACGAGATTCTGACAGATGCATCGGTTCCTCACTACGGACCCAGGGATTTCGACTTCGTGCGGCTGACCGAAGAAGAACGTGCCACAAGGAACCAGCCGAAACACGATGAAGAGAGACTGGAAGTATATATACTCAAGGGACTTGGGGATGGTGTGAAGGCATGGGAAGGAAGGCCGACGCACTATGCATACACGTTTGCCCAGTCCAAGAGCCAGGAGGAGACTATTGCTGCTGTCCAAGAGTATGTATTGAACCTGCCCAAGAACGAGCCATTGAGCCCGGCAGCAGAGACGCCAGCCCAAGACCTGATTCAAGCATTCATCAGCGGTGCCCCGAGTGGCGCAACAGCAAGTGCTATCGTTGCCGCTGCACCGCGTGTCGCAAAGTTCCTTGATAGCAAGGGTTACACAATTCTCATTAGCAAACAAGCCACATACACTGATGCATTGGGTGTCTTGGGCGAGATGAGAAGAGGTGGCATCCTTGCAGATGTTTACAACTACAACGCACTACTGAACAAGACCGCCACCTTAGAGCAGGGCCTAGTCGTGCTAGGGATGATGAAGTCCGACCGGGTGTCGCCAGACGAAGTCACGTACAACACCCTGTTGAACCGGGCCAAGGGTTATCAGGAAGGCCTTGATGTAATAGAGTTGATGAAAGCTGATCGGGTGTTGCCCGACGTGATCACCTACAACACGTTGTTAAACCGAGCCAAGGACTATGATCAAGGTCGTGATGTCCTGGAGATGATGAAGACCGATCGGATGCTGCCTGACGCGATCACTTACAGCACATTGTTGAAGCGGGCGAAAGACTATCAACAGGGTCTAGATATTCTGGAGATGATGAAGGCTGATCGGGTGTCTGCCAACAATGTCACATATAGCATCTTGCTGAACTATGCCAAGAACTATCAGCAGGGGCTTGATGTAATGGAGATGATGAAGACCGATGGGGTGCCGCCTGATCAGGTCACGTATAGCACATTGCTGAATCGGGCGGAGGACTATCAGCAGGGACTCGAAGTACTGGAGATGATGAAAGTCGATCGGGTGGCTCCAGACGTGGTCACGTACAACACTTTGCTTAATAGGGCGAAGGATTATGAGCAGGGACTCGAAGTGCTGGAGATGATGACGGCCGATCGGGTGGCGCCCAACGATGTCACGTACAGCACATTGCTGAACAGAGCGAAGGATTTTCAGCAAGCCCTCGACGTGCTGGAGTCGATGAAGGCCGAACAGGTGCCGCCTAATGCATTCACCTACAATGCCTTGCTGAAAAAGACGAAGGATTTCACGCAAGCCCTCGACGTGCTGGAGATGATGAGAGCTGACCGGGTGGCGTTCGATGCGTTCACCTACAACACCTTATTGAACAGGGCCAAGGACTATCAACAGGGTCTTGATGTAATTGAGATGATGAAGGCTGATCGGATGCTGCCCGACGCGATCACCTACAGCACATTATTGAACCGGGCTAAGGACTATCAGCAGGGTCTTGATGTAATAGAGATGATGAAGGCCGACCGGGTGCCAGCCAACGAGGTCACCTATGGCACGTTGTTGAATCGGACCGAGGACTATCAGCAAGGCCTTGATGTACTGGAGATGATGAAGACCGATCGGATACTGCCCGACGCAATCACCTACAGCACATTGTTGAACCGGGCCAAGGACTATCAGCAGGGCCTCCGTGTGCTGGACATGATGAAGGCCGACCGAGTGGCGCCCGACGTGGTCACCTACAATACCTTGCTGAATAGGGCGAAAGATTATGAGCTGGCCCTCGACGTATTGGGGATGATGAAGACCGATCAGGTGCCGCCCGACGAGGTCACCTACAGCACCTTGTTGAACCAGGCCAGAGACTATCAACAGGGCCTAGTTGTACTGGAGATGATGAAGGCCGATCGAATGACACCAAACGAGGTCACCTACAGCACCTTGCTCGGCAAGACTAGGGACTATCAGCAGGGCCTTGAAGTACTGGAGATGATGAAGGCCGACCGGGTGCCGCCCAATGAGGTCACCTATGGCACCTTGCTTAACAGGACTAAGGATTTTCAGCAAGGCCTTAATGTGCTGGAGATGATGAAGGCCGACCGGGTGCCGCCCAACGATGTCACCTACGGCACCTTGCTGAACAGAGCCAAAGATTATCAGCAGGGCCTCGAAGTGCTGGAGATGATGAAGGCCGACCGCGTTCAACCCAACGAGGTCACCTATAGCACCTTAATGAACCGGACCAAGGATTTTCAGCAGGGGCTTGATGTCCTAGAGAAGATGAAGGCTGATCGGGTGCCGCTCGAGGAAGTCACCTATAGCACCTTGTTGAATCGGGCGAAGGACTATCAACAGGGCCTTGAAGTACTGGAGATGATGAAGGCCGACCAGGTGACACCCGACGTGATCACCTACAATACCTTGCTGAATCGGGCGAATGATTTTCAAGAGGGCCTGGAAGTGCTGGAGATGATAAAGGCCAACCGTTTGGTGCCCGACAATGTCACATACGGCACCTTGCTGAAGAAGACAACCAGTTTCGAGCAGGGCAAGCAGGTGATGCGCTGGATGAGGGATGTCAAGATTTCGCCGAATGCTATCGCCTTTACCACACTGTTGAGCAAGGCGACCACTTTCGAGCAGGGGCAACAGGTGCTGCGGTGGATGAAGGATGACAAGGTTTCGCCGAATACGGTCACCTATACCACACTGTTGAGCAAGGCGACCACTTTCGAGCAAGGGCGACAGGTGCTGCGCTGGATGAAGGATGACAAGGTTTCGCCGAATACGGTCACCTATACCACACTACTGAGTAAGACGGCAAGATTTGAGCAAGGGCAGCAGGTGCTGCGCTGGATGCAGGATGACCGCGTTCTGCCGAACGAGGTCACTTTTATCACGCTGATGAAAAAGGCGACCAGTATTGAGCAGGGGCAGCAAGTGATTGCGATGATGCGAGCAAACCGCATAGAACCTACAACCAACATGCTGTATCGGATGTCCAAACTTCCAAGTAGTCGGGACCTATGACCATTTGGGTACCCAGGAATGGGTTTCTATGTATGAAGTGAACATAATGACCGAAGACCAGATCGAACAGTTCGCCATCGCGCGCTTGAGCGACATGGGCTATGCCTACCAGCACGGCCCCGGCATTGCGCACGATGGCGAGCACTGCCGGGGCACCACGAAGAACCTCGCTCCGGCGGCATCAGCGCTTCGCGCTGACCCTTCTGGCGCACGCGTCTTCTTGCCCCATACTTCGTTGCTCCTCGGTCGGAGACTTCGTTCCAGTATCCTCTCCTCGTCGCGCCTCGTCTGGATCAAGAATACGCATGCGTGCCATCCGTTCGAGGTCCTTCGTGGTACCCCAAAGCGCGCGAGCTACGAGCAGGTGCTTCTGCTGGAGCGCCTGCGCGCGGCCGTGCGGCGCATCAACCCGCGCATACCGGCAGCGGCGCAGGAGGAGGCCGTGAAGCAGGTGGCGCGCATCGCCAGCCCGGAGCTGCTGGTGAACAACGAGGTCTTCCGCCGTTTTGCCCGCCAAGCCCGAACTTCACGCCTGTGGAACTGCTAACCCCGAAATACCTGCCTGCTTACCGCGCCCAATTGGATGTGGCGCTGGACCATGCTCTGGCCCAGTTGACAGAAGCTGTGAATGGCGGTTCAGGCGACCTGATGCGCCTATACGAAAGCGCTGTTTCCAGCAGCCAGGTGGAGGGCAGCAAGGTGACCTTGAATGTGTTCCGGGCCACCATGGAGGCTACCGGGAACAAGCCCACCACGCGCGATGTGCAGGAGGTGTACGACCTGGTGAAGGCCTACGACTTCGCCCGGAACAACCCGCTCACCCTGCCCAACCTGCTGGAGGCGCACCGCATCCTGAGCCAGCTATTGGTACACGGCAACGACCAAGGCGCGTGGCGCAGCAAAGGCGTGAAGGTGGGCAACGCGGATGTGACGGTGTACATGGCGCCGCACCAGACCATGGTGCCCGGCCTGATGGAGCAATTGATGCGAGAGGTGGACACGCTCAACGGCCGCACGCTCCATACCGACGAAGCCTTCTACTACGCGGCGTTGCTGCACCTGGTCTTCGTGAACATCCATCCCTTCATAGACGGCAACGGCCGCAATGCCCGTCTGCTGGAGAAGTGGTTCCTCGCCAGGCACCTCGGCCCCATCGCGTGGAGCATCCGCAGTGAGAAGTACGTGATCAACCACCGCGACGATTACTACGAGGCCCTTGCGCGGCTCGGAAGCCATTGGGGAACATTGGACTACGACCAGTGCATCCCCTTCCTCTTGTTGCTCCCCCGAGCACTGCGCAACAAATAGCCGCCCCGCAATGGTCGCTCTGCTGTTCATCCATTTCTCTGCTCGGCCCACGCGATGACCGAAGACCAGATCGAACAGTTCGCCATTGGGCGCTTGCGCGAGCTGGGCTATGCCTACCAGCACGGCCCCGGCATGGCACCCGATGGCGAGCACCCCGAGCGCGCGAGTTACGAGCAGGTGCTGCTGCTGGAGCGCCTGCGCGCGGCCGTGCGGCGCATCAACCCGCGCATACCGGCGGCGGCGCAGGAGGAGGCGGTGAAACAGGTGGCGCGCATCGCCAGCCCGGAGCTGCTGGTGAACAACGAGGTCTTCCACCGCATGCTCACCGAGGGCGTGAAGGTGGACTACCAGCAGGACGGCAACACCCGCGGCGACCTGGTGTGGCTGGTGGACTTCGCCAACCCCGCCAACAACGACCTGCTGGTGGTGAACCAATACACCGTGGTGGAGAACGGCAGGAACAAGCGGCCCGATGTGCTGCTGTTCGTGAACGGCCTGCCGCTGGTGCTGATGGAGCTGAAGAACGCCGCCGATGAGAAGGCGAGCATCCGCAGCGCCTACAAGCAGGTGGAGACCTACAAGGAGACCATCCCCGGCCTGTTCGCCTACAACTGCGTGGTGGTGATCAGCGACGGCCTGGAGGCCAAGGCCGGCACGGTGAGCAGCGGCTTCAGCCGGTACATGAGCTGGAAGACCAGCGATGGCAAGGTGGAGGCTTCGCCCCTGATCGGTCAGCTGGAAACGCTGATCGTGGGCATGCTCAACAAGGAGACCCTGCTCGACCTGGTGCGGCACTTCATCGTGTTCGAGCGCAGCAAGAAGGAAGACCCGAAGACGGGTGTCAACACCATCACCACGGTGAAGAAGATCGCCGCCTACCACCAGTACTACGCAGTGAACCGGGCGGTGGTGAGCACCTTGCGGGCGACGGGATACAAGGCGCCGCCTGCGGCGGCAAGCGGCAGCATTTCGATGGTGGCGGAATCGCCCGAGAGCTACGGATTACCGGGCGTGGCCAAGCAAGCTACCGGCGACCGCAAAGGCGGTGTGGTGTGGCACACGCAAGGCAGCGGCAAGAGTCTGAGCATGGTGTTCTACACCGGCAAGGTGGTGCTGGCCCTGGACAACCCCACCATCGTGGTGATCACCGACCGCAACGACCTGGACGACCAGCTCTTCGACACCTTCGCGGCCAGTGTGCAACTGCTGCGGCAGGAACCCGTGCAGGCCGAGGACCGCGACCACCTGAAGGAACTGCTGAAGGTGGCCAGCGGCGGTGTGGTGTTCACCACCATCCAGAAGTTCCAGCCCGAAGAGGGCAACGTGTACGACGAGCTGAGCCCCCGCCAGAACATCGTGGTGATCGCCGACGAAGCGCACCGCACGCAATACGGCTTCAAGGCCCGCAACGTGGATGTGAAGGACGAGGCGGGCGAAGTGGTCGGTAGCAAGATCGTGTACGGCTTCGCCAAGTACTTGCGCGATGCGCTGCCCAACGCCACCTACCTGGGCTTCACCGGCACGCCCATCGAGAGCACCGATGTGAACACCCCAGCCGTGTTCGGCAACTACGTGGATGTGTACGACATCGCGCAGGCCGTGGAGGACGGCGCCACGGTGCGCATCTACTACGAGAGCCGCCTGGCCAAGGTGAACCTGAGCGAGGAAGGCACGCAACTGATCAAGGACCTGGACGATGAGCTGGGCAAGGAGGAGCTCACCGACACGCAGAAGGCCAAGGCCAAGTGGACCCAGCTGGAGGCCTTGATCGGCAGCGAGAACCGGATCAAGAACGTGGCGCGCGACATCGTGACCCACTTCGAGCAACGGCAAGAGGTCTTTGAAGGCAAGGGCATGATCGTGGCCATGAGCCGCCGCATCGCAGCGGAATTGTACGCGGAGATCGTCGCATTGCGCCCGGACTGGCACGACAACGACCTGAGCAAAGGCACCATCAAAGTGGTAATGACGGCGGCCTCATCGGACGGTCCGCAAATGGCCAAGCACCATAGTACCAAGGACCAGCGCCGCGCCCTGGCTGAGCGCATGAAAGACCCCAACGATCCCCTGCAGCTTGTGATCGTCCGCGACATGTGGCTCACCGGCTTCGATGCACCGAGCATGCACACGCTCTACATCGACAAGCCGATGAAGGGGCACAACCTGATGCAGGCCATCGCCCGCGTGAACCGCGTGTTCATGGACAAGCCCGGCGGCCTGGTGGTGGACTACCTCGGCATCGCCGCCGACCTGAAGAAGGCCCTCTCCTTCTATTCCGATGCCGGTGGCAAGGGCGACCCCACCATCGCGCAGGAACAGGCCGTGGCGCTGATGCTGGAGAAGCTGGAAGTGGTGGCTAATATGTACAACGGCTTCCCCTACGAGGAGTACTTCCAAGCGGACACCGCGAAGAAGCTCTCCATGATCCTTGCGGCCGAGGAACATGTGCTCGGTCTGGAGGACGGCAAGCGGCGTTACATCAACGAGGTCACAGCGCTCAGCAAGACCTTCGCCATCGCCATCCCGCACGACCAGGCGATGGACGTGAAGGACGAGGTCGGCTTCTTCCAGGCCGTAAAAGCCCGCCTCGTGAAGTTCGACGGCACCGGAAGCGGACGCACCGATGAGGAGTTGGAGACCACCATCCGGCAGGTCATCGACCATGCGCTGGTGAGCGAGAAGGTCATCGACGTCTACGATGCGGCAGGCATCAAGAAGCCGGACATCAGCGTGCTCAGCGAAGAGTTCCTGCTGGAGCTGAAAGGCATGGCGCACAAGAACGTGGCCATCGAAGTGCTCAAGAAGCTCCTGAACGACGAGATCAAGGCCCGCGCCCGCACCAACATCGTGCAGGCGCGTTCACTGATGGACATGCTGGAGGACAGCATCAAGCGCTACCACAACAAGATCCTCAGCGCCGCCGAGGTGATCGAAGAGCTGATCAAGGTGAGCAAGGAGATCACCGCCGGCGATAAGCAGGCCGCCGACATGGGCCTCACCGAATACGAGTACGCCTTCTACACGGCCGTGGCCAACAACGACAGCGCCAAGGAGCTGATGCAACAGGAGAAGCTCCGCGAGCTGGCCGTGGACCTCACCGAACGCGTCCGCCAGAACGCGAGCATCGACTGGACGATCAAGGAAAGCGTGAAGGCGAAGCTGAAGGTGATCGTGAAGCGGACGCTGCGGCATTTCGGCTACCCACCGGATATGCAGAAGCTGGCCACGGAACTGGTGCTGAGGCAGGCGGAGATGCTGGCGGAGGGGTGGAGCGCCTAACAGAGACTCTACTCATGGAATCATCGCACCTCCAAGAAGCCAAACGTCAAGCCACCGCCTTACAAGCCGGTTGGTTGGCTCACCAAGGCCGGCGCGTGCTGCTGGTGGTATTCGAGGTACTGTTCTACATACTGGCTCTCGCCCTCTTCATCGGGGATCTGGTGCTGATGAGCGCGGGCCACAAACTCTTGATCGCCGAAGAGCGGCAGGGCACCACGCGCGCCGCAGCCACCATCGAGGATGACCGAGTCACAGTGATTCTGGTGGTGGTGTACATCCTCTTGGGCATGCTGGCCATCGGCAGCTTCATCATCGCGCGGCTCATGCGCAGTTCGCGCAAGCGCCGCGCGCAGGTGCAGGCTCTTTGTGCGGCCGTGGGGCGCTTGTGAAGCGTCAACACGGCCTCCGGCAGGGCACGTCCGTAGTTGGATCAGCCAACGCTCCTTGTGCATTGGCCTTGTAGGTGTCTTGTCTTCTCTGCCTCTCCGCGCGGTCATCCCGGGCTTGACCCCGTATGCGGCCATTCCTACGGTATCCACTTCCCCTTCCCGAACTGCGGCTTGCGCTTCTCGAGGAATGCGTTGCGGCCCTCCTTCGCCTCATCGGTCATGTAGGCGAGGCGCGTGGCTTCACCGGCGAAGACCTGCTGGCCCACCATGCCATCGTCGGTGAGGTTGAAGGCGAACTTGAGCATCTTGATCGCGGTAGGCGATTTCGCGAGGATCTCCTGCGCCCACTGCCACGCGGTGCTCTCCAATTCCGCGTGCGGCACGCTGGCGTTCACCATGCCCATCTCGTAAGCGCGGTCAGCGTTGATGTCCCGCCCGAGGAAGAAGATCTCTCTCGCGCGCTTCTGTCCCACCATCTTGGCGAGGTAGGCGCTGCCGTAGCCGCCGTCGAAACTCGTCACATCGGCATCGGTCTGCTTGAACACCGCGTGCTCCTTGCTGGCGAGGCTGAGGTCGCACACCACGTGCAGACTGTGGCCGCCGCCCACGCACCAGCCGGGCACGACAGCGATCACCACCTTCGGCATGAAGCGGATCAATCGTTGCACCTCGAGGATGTTCAGGCGCGGCGTACCGGCTCCGTCCACATAGCCTTGATGCCCGCGCGCGCGCTGATCGCCGCCGCTGCAGAAGCTCCACACGCCATCCTTCGGGCTCGGTCCTTCGGCGCTGAAGAGCACCACACCGATCTCGGTGTCCTCTTGTGCGTCATGGAATGCTTCGAGCAACTCACTCACCGTATGCGGACGGAAGGCATTGCGCACTTCGGGCCGGTTGAAGGCGATGCGTGCCACGCCATTGCACTTGCGGTAGGTGATATCGGTGTAGACCTTCGCCTCGCGCCATTCGGGCGGAGCGGCCTGGAGCTGCATGCGTGACTTGGTCATGTGCGCTTAGATATTGCGGCGGTGAAGTTCGCTTTGAGGATGTGTTGTGCCACGAACCCCGCACACGCCACGCCGATGAAGAGCACCGGCAAGGTGTAGCGCTCCTCCACGCCGCGTTGCACGTAGGCCAGGTAGAAGAGGTAGGCGGCGCAGCCGAAGGAGAGCAAGCGCACCGGCAGCGGCACGCGCAAGAGGAAGGCCAATGCCGCTGCTGCGATCAGTAACGCGTGCAGGATCGCGGAGAACCATCGGAGCGCTTCCATGGCCGGTTGGCCGCGCCAGGTGTGTTGGAAGACCCAGAGGTTGAGGTTCGAGTGCGCGGCCATCTGCTTCAGCACGCGCAATGGCACGATCACATGATGATGCCAACGATGCGTGCGGCGCCACTCGGCAGTGATGGATTCGAGCGCGAAGAGGATGCCTTGCTCGGAGCGCGTGGTGATGGCGATCGTGCCGCGCGCGCTCGTCAGCGCTGGCGCGAGCTCTTCGCAGTTGAAGCGCTGCCATCGGCTGAAGGCCTGCCGTGTCTCCGCTTCCAGTTCGGCGGTGAGCAGGCCCTCGGGTGCCAATGCGATGAACGCGTCCGCATGGCGCGAAGCCGTGTCGCAACGGATCGCCGCCCGGTAGCCGGCTTCCATCGCCGCGTGGAAATCATCGCCGCGCGCGCCCCAGCTCTTGGCCAGTTCCCAGAAGGCACCATGCGTGGGACGGTTGATGCCCGCAGCGCTTGCGGAGTACAAGGGGTGAAGGCCAACCAGTGCGTCGGCGCGCATCACGTTCACCAGCCACCAGCAGAGCAGTGGCGCCACGGCGAGCAGCGCGAATGCCGATGCGCGCAGCCGACCGATCCGCAGCAATCCCGGCAGCAGCGCAAGGCCTGTCCACAGCAAGGCGGGCCGCGTGAACATCAGCAGCGACCAGAGCAGCAGACCTGCGAAGAGCCAGCGGCGATGCGTGGCGTGCTGATCGCGCAACGCGCAGCAGAGCAGCAGCAAAGCGAGCGATGGCGTGATGCCTTCGGTGAGCGTGTGGAAGAGGAAGCCGTGGAAAGTCGGCAAGGCGGCGAAGGCGAGGATGAGCGGCCAGCGGATGCGGCCAGCGATGCCGCTGCGCACCAGCGTGTCCCACAGCATGGCCACCGTGAACGCGTAGAGCAGGCATTGCATCCACACCAGCGCACTGATGGCGGGCAGCGGGTCGAGCACCAGGCGGGGCAGCAGGTAGAAGAGGGAATAGCCCGGAGCGCGGAGCGATGGTCGGCGCGACTCTGGCGCCTGCTCGAGGTCGGGCCGGGCGCCGAGCAACCGATCAACGCCTTGCAGGTAGGAGGCATCGTCGGTGCTGGTGAGGGCACGGCCATCGCGGACATGGGCACGCGCCGGCGAATCGCCCATCGCGCCGATGTTGATGCGGTTCCAGGCTTGCGCGCAAACCAGCGCCAGCAGCGCGATGAGCAGGTGGGGGAGGAAGCGCGCCGGCATGCGTTCAGCCACGAATGTAGAAGTGCTTGTTGCGCGAACGCCCCGGCGTGCGCAGCTTCGGCGCCGTGAAACGCTCCCTCATCCTCCTCTGCTCGCTTGCGCCATTGCTCGCTGCGGCGCAGCGCGCAACCAAACCCGCGCGCTTCGACGCCGCCGTGGTGGCCATCATCGTCCCGAGCGACGACCCCGCGCACGCGGCGCTGAATCCCGCCGTGCAGGAGCCGCGCATCGTGCTGGCCAACAAGGGCACCGAGTCGCTGTCGGGCATCTCCGTGCGCTACGGCACCGTGGGCTTCGCTCCGCGCATGTTCGCGTGGACAGGCCGCCTGGCACCCGGCGCCACCACCGAGGTGAAGCTCACGCACCTGATCGACATGCGCCCGGGACTGAACACCTTCACCGTATCGCTCGGCGACCCCAATGGGCGCAAGGACCGCAACAAGGCCGACAATACGCTGAGCGGCACCTTCACCTCGGCTGATGCCTGGGGAAGCCCGCTCACCGTGCGCATGCGCTTGCCCGCGGGCAACGGCGGCCGCATCCGGTTGGAGAGCACGCGCGGTCCGGTGCATATCGATCACGCTTGGAAGGCGGGCAACGACACGGTGCTGAGCGAAACGCTCCGCTTGCCCCCGGGCAGCTACTTGCTGCATGCCGTGGACAGCGGCAAGGCCGATGCGGCATCGGTCCGGATCATCAGCGCCGGCGCCGAATTGCTGAAAGCGCTGCGCAGCTCACCCAAGGAAGGCGCGCTCTACCAATTCAAGGTGGAGGCGGATGCCTCGCTCGAGGCAACGGGCAGATCGGACGCCTTGCTGTTCGCGCAGCCTGGGCGCGGCAAGGCCCTGGCCGATGTCTTCGCCAGCAAGCCGGCGCGGCTGGTGGTGCTCGACAGCCGCGGGGAGGCGCTCATGGAATGGCAAGTGCCCGAGCAGCTGAACAAGTCCTACCCGATCGACTTATCCGCGCAGCCGGTCAGCAGCTACACGGTGCTGCTGATCGAGGAAGGCCGGGAGACCTCGCTTGGCCAGATCGACCTCTACTGAGCCGCTCCGCTCCTCGGGCGCTGCTCAGTACAGGTGCTCCACGATGATCCGGCCCGCGCGCAACGGCTCGCCATCGCGCATGATCCGGTAGCCATAGATGCCATTGGCCAGCAAGGCCGTGGTGATGGTGGCGCGTCCGTTGTCGATCCGCTTGGTGAGCACCCGGCGGCCGGTGGCGTCGATCAGCTCGAAGCTCAGGCGGCCCTGTGCCCATTCGCCGGTCACGTCCACGAAGAAGTCGCGGTCCGCCGGATGCGGGAAGATGCGCACGCCGCCTGCAGCCTGCTCATCAACGCCCTGCGGCAATTCCACCGTGACCTGCACGCGGTCGCTCTCGCACGCCACGTAGGGCAGGCTCACTTCCCAATCGTAGAAGAAGTAGTAATAGGCCGTGGCGTTGCCCCCGGTGGCCGTGCTGCCGGTCATGCTGCCGAATGCGCCTAGCGCATACGGATACGCCTGCGCGCTGCCCACGCCATCGCGCCAGAGGCCCACCGTGTTGCCGGTCAACCGGAGTCCGTAGTTGCCGGGGCCGGGCACGGTGAAGTTGAGGTTCACGCGGCTCTCGCCATTCGGGATGCTGAAGGTGCCCTGCTGGATCACGTTGCCGCCGCCATCGACCAGGGCGATGGTGCGGTTACCCGCCGCATTGGCGTAAACCTTCACGCTGCGGATGCTGAAGAGCTGGTTGGCGGTGAAGAGCTGGTAGTTGTTGCTGTTGGTGTGGTACTGCCCGCTGGTGGTGTTGTTCGTCTTCGCACCATAGCTGCTCACCACGCCGTTGGTGGTGGCCGCGCTGCACCAGAAGCTGGTGGTGGCATTCACGATGGGCGTCTCCCAGCTGTTGCCGCTGCCCACGGCGTTGCCCCCGGCAGGCGCATCGTACCAGGTGATGTTGCTCCCGGTGGCGTTCAGGGTAGCGGTGCCGGGGCCGGGCAATTGCACATTATTGGAGGTCGGTGCGGCTGGCGCCTCGAGCACGGTGACTTCCACCGGTGCGGAGGTGAGGGTGCCGCAGCCGTTGTCGAAGGTGACGGTGTAGGTGCCGCTCTCCGTGGGGGAAATGCTCGCAGAGGTCTGCCCGGAGCTCCAGGAAATGTCGTTCGCGATGCTGCTGGTGAGCGTGAAGGGCGATCCCGCGCAGAAGGTGGTGAAGCCGCTGGGCGTGATGGCAGGCGGCGTGCTCGGCGGGCCTTGCAGCACGGTGGTCTGGGAGAACCCGCTGAATTCGCCGCTGCACTCGGCTTCCGCCTGGAACTCGTAGGCCAGGCAGGGGTCGAGTCCGCTCACGGTCACGGTGGCCTCATCCACGTTGCTGATCACGGTCCAATCGGTGGTGCCCACCGCACGGTATCGCACGGTGAAGAGGCTGGCGCTGCTCACCCAGGTGTAGGTGCCGTCCGAGCCTTGGCGCGTGGCCTGACCGCCGAACGGCGCGGGGCACGAGCTGCATTCGTTCATGATCAGCTGCAGGCTGTTGCCCGAGCTGATGCGGCCGCCGGTGACGGTGTTGTTCGGCAGATTGCCCACCTGCTCCACGCCCTCGAAGAGCTTGGTGCGGATGTACAAGGCGCCTTGCACGGGGTCGGCGTTCACCAGGCCCATGAGGCTGGGGCAGGGCGCGCTGTACATGAGGCCGATGACGCCTGCGGTGAGCGGCGTGGCGAAGCTGGTGCCGCTGGTGTTGCCATAACCGCCGCCGATGCTGGTGGTGCGCACGCTGGAACCCGGGGCGCCCACGTCGATGGTGGTGAGGCCCCAGGCGCTGAAGGTGCGCGTGTCGTTCACGTCCGTGGCCGTGACGCTGATCATGAAGTCACTGCCGCAGGCCGTTGGCAGATCGCCCACCACGTCCACGTTCACGGCATTGTTGGCGGTGGCGCCGCAGTTCAGGATGCCCGCCGTGCCGAGCGTATCGAACATGGCGCACCACATCGGCGAGTTGGAAGGCTGTCCGCCATCGATGCCCCAGCTGGCGCTGGTGGCCACCACGAAGGCGCCGCGATCGCCGTTGCTGCTGGCATAGAGCCGGCGCATGCGCAAAGGGTACGTGTAGGCTGCCACCACCGCGCTCTCGCTGGTACCGCCGTAGTTCACGGGCATCATCTTCACATTCCAATTGGCGCCCACCACGCCGAGGCTGTTGTTGCCCACAGCGCCCACCATGCCTGCGCATTGGGTGCCGTGGCTGCCGCTGTACACGTTGTCGTTGTTGTTGGGCGTGTTCCAGCCGCGGCGGTCATCGACGTACTGATTGCCGTCGTCGTCGATGCCGTTGCCGGGGATCTCATCGTAATTGAGCCATGCGTTGGCAGCGAGGTCCGGGTGGGTGAGGTCGGCGTTCTCGATGATGCAGACCACGATGGTATCGCCCGTGGCCGTGACACCGCCGGTGGTGATGTCCCATGCCGCTTCGCTGTCGATGTTCTGGTGGTGCCACACCTGACCGTACTGGGCATCGTTGGGCACGATGCGCTCCTTCACCACGTGGTTGTTCTGGGCGAGCAGGATGCCGGGGTGCTCTTTCACGGCGCGCAGCATGGCCCACTGGGTCTGCAGCGCGGGATCAAAGTGCAGGAGCCAGGCGCGCATCTCGGTGCTCACCTCTTCGACCACCTGCATGCCGGTGGGCTGATCGTCGATGGTCGAGAGGTCGCGGGCAATGGCGTAAGGGTCGGCGCCGGGCTGGGTCATCACCAGCAGGTCGCCGGGGATGTACTCGGTATCGTTCAGCTGGGCGCTCGCCGTGCCGATGAGGAGGGTGGCCGATAGGCCAAGGGTCAGGAAACGGTTCATGGTCTGGGGCTGGTTCAGGACAAACTTAGGGGGCCGATGGTTCACCTTGGGGCGGCTGGGACGGAGTATGGCACCCGCCTGACAGATGTGCTTGGAAGGCCGATGGGTCCCTCAGGCCTTCCCTTCGGACGGCTTGCGGTCCATGCGGCTGAGCAGGCCTTGCACGATGGACACGATGAGGCTGAAGCCCAAGGCCCACCAGAAGCGCGGTGCACTGATCTCGAAGCCGGGAATGAGGTTATCCGCGAGCATCACCAATCCGGCATTGATCACCAGGAGGAAGAGCCCAAGGCTCACCAGGGTGATGGGCAGGGTGAAGAGGATGAGGATGGGCCGAACGAATGCGTTGAGCAGGGCCAGCACGGCGGCGGTGAGGATGGCGGTGAGCAGGCCATTCGTGGTTTCCATATCGCCGAGGGTGACCCCGCGCAGGAGCAGGTCGGCCACCAGCACCGCGATGGTGCCGATGAGGATGCGAAGCAGGACATTCATGGGTGAAAAATAGGAAAGGGCCTCGCGGCCCCTTCCCATGGAGACCCCTTCAGCTCACTCTTTCACCAGCTTCACCGTAGCCGTTCGGCCTCCTTGCCCGATCACCATGAAGTAGCTGCCACTGGCCTGGTCGCTGAGGTCGAGGGTGCGCTCGTAGCGACCCTTGAAGCCCACGATGCGCTCCTGGTACACGCGCTCGCCCTTGGCATCGTGCACGTCAACGGTCAGGTCTCCGCGCTCGGGCCGATCGAACTGCACGCGGAAGAAGCCGTTGCTCGGGTTCGGGAAGGCGCGCAGGCCCTCCAGCGGAAGCTCGTTGTCAACCGCCACGCCTTTCTTGCGCAGCACGGCCTTCTCCTCCTCGCTCAGCTTCCTGGCCTCCACGCGCACGCGCACTTCGCGGCGGATGTCCTTGCCCAGCTCACGGCGCAATTCATCCATCTCGCGGCGCAATTGGTCCATCTCACGGCGCAGTTCCTCGCGCGAGCCTTCATCGCTGCCATTCCAGTGGAAGCCGTGCATGCCGTCATGGCCCTTGAAGTAGGCACGCATCTCGCGCTCGCCGAGCGCGCCCGTGTGCTCCTGCGCCTGTCCGTCGCGCTGAGCGTTCACGGTGACCTGATCGCCGGGCTTCATCACGCGGATGCGCTCGGCCAAGGCATCGAAGTCGGCCACGGCCTCGCCGTTGATCGCCGTGATG